>JBKPEC010000022.1:0-39852 GCA_046728195.1 Actinomycetota bacterium | reverse complement strand
CGCTTCGCAGGCACGCCGCCGCAGGTGGACACGGTCGGAGGGACGCCCGTGCACCTGATGGCGGACAACGGCCTCGGCCTCTACTACGCGAACGTCGACGGGAAGCTCGTCGTCACCGACCAGCCGCACGGCATCCGCGGTGCCACAGGCTCGGGCGATTCGCTGTCGGACAGCGACGAGTTCAAGCAGGCCAAGGATGCGTCCGGCCTACCGGACAAAACGTGGGGCCTGCTCTACGTCAACATCAAGACCAGCATCCCGTACGGCGAGAGACTGGCCCAGGAGCACATCCCCGCCGAGGTGGCACGCAATCTCAAGCCGCTCCGCTCGGCCGTCGAATACGCCGCGTCGCACACGCATGAGTTCCAGGTGACGTTCTTCCTGCGGATCAAGTAGGTAGTCTGCGCGGCCATGAGCGCGCGCGAGTTCCTCTTCACGTCCGAATCCGTCACCGAGGGTCACCCCGACAAGGTCGCCGATCAGATTTCGGACTCCGTTCTCGACGCCGTGCTCGCCGAAGATCCCGGCGGTCGCGTCGCCTGCGAGACCCTGATCACCACCGGTCTGGTCGTCGTTGCCGGCGAGATCT
Organism: Actinomycetota bacterium; assembly: GCA_046728195.1. Lineage (GTDB taxonomy): Bacteria > Actinomycetota > Thermoleophilia > Gaiellales > Gaiellaceae > 3-1-20CM-4-69-9. The sequence continues at coordinate 39,263 of JBKPEC010000022.1, read as the reverse complement.
CGACCGAGATCTACGTCGACATCCCCAAGCTCGTCCGCGAGCGGATCTGCGAAATCGGCTACACGCATTCCGAGTGGGGGTTCGACGCCACGACGTGCGGAGTGGTCGTGGCGATCGACGAGCAGTCGCCCGACATCGCGCAGGGCGTCGACTCGTCGTACGAGGTGCAGCACGATCCGGGAGACGACGATCCGCTCGACAAGATCGGCGCGGGCGACCAGGGAATGATGTTCGGGTACGCCTCGAACGAGACGAAGGACTTGATGCCGCTGCCGATTATGCTCGCCCACAAGATCTGCCGGCGGCTGGCCGAGGTGCGCAAGGGGGGCGAGCTTCCGTATCTGCGTCCGGACGGAAAGGCGCAGGTGACGATCCGCTACGAGGTGGACGACGAGGGAAGGCAGCGTCCCGTCGAGATCGAGCGGGTGCTCGTCTCGACGCAGCACTCCGACGGGATCTCGTCGGAGGAGCTGATCAAGCCGGACATCGTCGAGCGCGTCTTGCATCCGATCCTCCCGGCCGATCTGTATGACGAGAAGCGGCTCATGAACGATCGCGACTTCGTGTTCGTGAACCCGACGGGGAAGTTCGTGCTCGGCGGGCCGATGGGGGACACGGGCTTGACCGGGCGGAAGATCATCGTCGACACGTACGGCGGCGCCGCCCGGCACGGCGGCGGTGCATTCTCGGGAAAGGATCCGACGAAGGTCGACCGGTCGGCTGCCTACGCCGCGCGCTACGTGGCGAAGAACATCGTTGCCGCCGGTCTGGCGGATCGCTGCGAGGTCAACGTCGCCTACGCGATCGGCGTCGCGCATCCGGTTTCGATCGCCGTGCAGACGTTCAACACCGAGCACATCCCGGTCGCGCAGCTGGAGGCGCTCGTGCGCGAGCACTTCGACCTACGGCCGGCGGCGATCCTGCAGAACCTCGACCTCTGCCGTCCGATCTTCGCCAAGACGGCCGCGTACGGCCACTTCGGCCGCGACGACCGTGACTTCACGTGGGAGCGCACGGACAAAGCCGCCGAGCTCCGTACGGCCGCCGGTATCGGCGCCGAGGCCGCCGTCTAGCTCGAGACGAAGCGCAGGGCGACGACCTGCGCGCCGAGGAGTCGTCCCCCGACCGGCGAGGCCGGCATGTCCACGACGAGGTGCAGCGGTGCGCCCTTCGTGGGAATGCCGACGTGGGTGCGCAGTCCACCGTGCAGCACGACGGTGCGGTTCGCGGTACCGGTGGCGAGCGTCACCTTTCTCGCCGGCGTGTTGACCGGCAAGGTGAGAATGAGGTCGTACCTGCCCGGCCGTCGCGGCCAGACCTGGTAGTCGAGGTGCATTCCGCTCCAGCCGTCGGGCGAGAGCCCACGTGCGAGTGCATGGACATGCGCGCCTCCCGGGACGCGATAGGCGACGAGCTCTCTTCGTGGACGCGCCACTACACGACCATCGAGGTCGATGGCGGAGCTGTCGACATTGACGACGAGCAGTTGCCCGACGATCGGGCGCCCGTCGACGAGGAGCATTCCGTCGGGAGCGACGTGCGCAACCTGCACGGCATACGGGTCCCCCGCGGGCTTGCCGAGCAGGATCACTCCGCGCAGGTCTCGGTTCCAGCTCTCGAGCTGCATGCCCAGGAAGTCGTTGCTCCGCGGGAGCGTCAGGTAGCGGGCGGGCCCGAGGCCGGAGCGGTCGAGCCAGTTCGGGGGGTCGGTGCCGAAGGTGCGCGCGTCCCATTGCGTTGCGAGCCGGTCGGTTGCATAGACGCCTGCGCCCGCGGCGAGGGAGAGGCCGATCGCGAGTAGCGCGAACAGGTGCGGCGCGCCGCGGCGCGTCAGCGGAACCGCCCAGCCGAGGAGGGCGAGGACCAGAGGGACGGCGGCGTAGAGCAGCGCTGCGTTCGCCAGTCCCTTGAGGTCGTAGGCCGCGCGCGCGAACGCGGTCAGGGTAGGCGAGTCAAAGAAGAATCCGGCTGTACCGGTCATCCCCGGTAGCGAGACCTGTGAAAGCAGCAAGGCTCCGATCGTGCCGACCGCCGCATAGAGGAAACGGCGCGGCGCGCCGCGCTCGGCATATCTGAAGAACGCGATGAAGACGAGCGGCGTGACGTAGAAGAGGTAGCGCTCGAGCGGACGGTCGGCCTCGGTCGCGGAGATCAGCGCGGTCTGGCCGATGAAGAGCGCGGTGGAGACGACCGTCAGAACCGCGAGCGCCCGCTCGACCCGGCTGCTCGGGCGCGCGAGCATCAAGCCGAGCCCGAAGATCGCCCCGGGAACGACGGCCACCCCGAGCATGAACGGCAGCAGCGCGCCGTTCATCAGCGCCCAGTGCGCGATGCCGCTCGGCGCGGCGTGGCCGAAGTTCGAGGGGCCGTACTGGCCCAGCAATCCGGGCAGTCCGACAAGCGCAGCGAGCAGTCCCGCGGTCAGCGCGACCGGGACGACGTGCCGGCGATAGGCCCCTCGACCGCACACCGCGACCGCTGCAAAGAACGCGAGCGGAAGCACGACGAACTGGATTCGTGTCGCGATCGCAAGTGCACAGACGATCGGGACCTCGACTGCAGCCCAGCGTGACGGCGTGGCGAGTTGCCGCGTGAGCACGGCGGCCGCGACGAGGAAGACCGGATACGCGAGCGCCTCGGACATCATGTAGCCGTGGTAGACCATCGCCGGCGTCGCGACCGCTGCTGCGGCGGTCAGCAGCGCGAATGACGGTCTGACGACGCGGCGCGCGAGCCAGTACGACGGAAAGACGGCGGCCGACATGACGGCCGCGTTGAGCAGCTTCGCCGCTGCGTACGCATCCGTCATCGACGGCAACAGCCACGCCGGCGCCTGCACGAGCGAGGCCAGCGGCGCGGGGAAGAAGACGTGCTCGCCGCGGATCGCGAGCCCGTGACCCGCCGCAATCGACTGCGAGAGCTTGGCGTACAGCAGCTCGTCGTTGAAGACGGTGGGCGTCGTATGTCCGCGCGACTGCAGGAAGTGGTACGCGGTAGCGGCAACGAAGAGAACCGGCAGCGCAAGACGCCGCGCGATCACGCGCGGAAAGCGGATCGTCTCTGCCGCAACCTGGGCAGCCGTAGTCGGCACGGCGCTCATGGGGCCGATATCGGCTCCCGGCGCCGACGGCGTTAACGCGCGGTACCGGGGCTTGGCGTCTCCGTTGACTTAGTGGCTCTGAGCCACTAAGTCCCGTTTTACCCGGGTCGTACGAAAAGACCGGCGGCGGCCTTCTCGCCGATCGCGCGTTCCTGGCCGTTGAGCTTCACGGTCATCTGGCCGGCGGCCGGCTGGGCGTCGCGCACCTCGATCTCACGGCCCGGGACGAGACCCTCGTCGTAGAACCAGTGCAGGAGCTCGCCGTCGTGCTCGGCCAGGCGCACAATGGTCGCGTGGTCGCCGGCGTCGAGCTCGGACAGCGCCGTCAGATCGCGGTTCTCGGCCTGCTCCGCCTCGGGATCCACCGGCCAGCCGTGGGGACACCGTTCGGGGTTGCCCAGCCGCTGCTCGATCCGCTCGACCATCTCGTCCGTGAACGTGTCCCCGAGGAGGTCGGCCTGGACGTGCGACTCCGCTGGGGTGTAGCCCATGAAGTCCGTCAGCAGCCGCTCGATGATCCGATGCTTGCGGACGACCTTCTCGGCCCGCTTTCGGCCCGCCGGTGTGAGCAACGCCTCCTTGTGCTCGCCGCGTTCGATCAGACCCTCGGCCTCGAGCCGCTTGAGCATCTCGCCGGCCGAGGCGCGCGAGACGCCGAGCATCTCTGCCACACGGGAGGCCAGCGTCGGCGATCCTGCCGCGAGCGGTCGGTACTCCCCGATCGGGAAGGCGAGGAAGTAGATCGTCTCGAGGTACTCGTCGACCGAGTGGCCTTGCGCCATTTCCCGCTGATCGTAACCTGTAAGGTGACCCTTACATGAGTACCGCCCAGACCCTGGCGCTCGGCGCGATCGCCGGCTTCACCATCTTCCTCGGCCTCCCGATCGGCCGCATGCAGAGCGTGAGCCCCGCAACGAAGGCGTTCCTCGCGTCGACGGCGACCGGCATCCTGGTGTTCCTCTTCTGGGACGTCATGTCGCACGCCGTCGAGCCGGTCGAGACCGCGCTCCAGGACGGGCGCGACGGCCGCTTCATCTGGCTCGCGTTCCTGCTTACGGCCGGCTTCACCGTGGGGCTGATGACCCTCGTGTACTACGACCTCTGGATGAAGCGCCGCCGGCGGAAGGCCTTCCTCGGGCCGGGCGCCGCTTCGACCGCCGAGTTCGAGCATGAGCACCACTTCGTGGGCATGTCGCCGGCGCGCTGGCTCGCGATCTTCATCGCTACCGGCATCGGCCTGCACAACTTCTCCGAGGGCCTCGCGATCGGCCAGTCCGCCGCGGCCGACGAGGTGAGCCTCGCGATCGTCCTGATCATCGGTTTCGGTCTCCACAATGCAACTGAGGGCCTCGGGATCTGCGCGCCGCTCGCAGGTGACAAGGAGCAGCCGAGCTGGGGGTTCCTCGGCCTGCTCGGCCTGATCGGCGGAGCGCCTACCTTTTTCGGAACCGTCGTCGGCCAGTTCTGGGTGAACGAGAGCGTCTCCATCATCTTCTTCGCGCTCGCGGCCGGGTCGATCCTCTACGTCGTGATGGAGCTCCTCAACGTCGGGCGTGTCCTGGCGTCGAAGACGCTCGTCACCTGGGGCATTCTGCTCGGCCTCGTGCTTGGCTTCGGCACCGATTTCATCCTCGTCGCCGCCGGGGCCTAGCGCGCATCACGGCCAGGTCCTTGTAGATCCAGACCGGTTTGGCGTCGAGGCCGGCGTCGCGGAGCCAGTTGAGCTGATCGTCGACGCGGTCGGGCAGGTCGTACTCCCAGTCGATCGGCGTGACGACGTCGTCGTCGTTCTCGGGGACGACGACGTCCGCGAGGACGACCGTCCCGCGCGGGTGGAGCACTGCAGCGATCCGTCGGAACAGGTCCCGCTTGCCCGGGCCGTCGAGGTGATGAACGGCGAGCGCGGAAACGACCAGGTCGAACGGCCCCTCCGGCAGCGGATCCTGGAGGCGAGCGAGCCGGATGTCTGCGTCAGGAAACGCCTCGCGGGCGCGGCCGAGCATCTCCTCGCTGGAGTCAATAGCGACGAGGCGGGCGTCTGGACGCGAGGCGAGGATGCGTCGCGTCGTCTCGCCGGTGCCGATCCCGAGCTCCAGGATCGTCGTCGCTGCGACGTTCGCGCAGGCCTTGGCCGTTTGCTCCTGCAGCTCGAGATAGGCCGGGACCTCCGCGAGCATGTTCGCGAGGTACGTCTCGGGGTTCCAGTGCCACTGCGTCACGTCGCGACTCTACGCTGGAGCCCGTGACCCGCTACGCCTCCGTCTATCCACTCGTCACTGCGCGCGCGCTCGCGCGGGAGTTCACCTACGAGGTTCCCGACGACGTTCGACCGGGCGCGGTCGTCGAGGTCCGCTTCGGCAACGCAAAGCGCCGTGGGGTCGTGACCGATGTCGACGTGGCGCCTCCGGACGGCATCGACACGGCGCCGGTCGAGCGGGTCGTCGAGAAACTCCCGCGACCGCTCGTCGAGCTCGCTCTGTGGATCGCGGAGTACTACGGCTCGACGCCGGGAAGAGCGCTCTCGCTCGTTGCTCCGGTTCAGCGCAAGCCTCGCGGGGAGCGGCGGCCGCCGGCTGAACGCGACGCACTCGCGGGCGAGGCCGAGCCCGCGGAGCTCAGCAGTTCGCAGCGCGACGCGCTTGCGCGCATCGTTGGTGCACTCGACGCGCACCAGAACGCAAACCTGTTGCTCCACGGCGCGACGGGCAGCGGAAAGACCGAGGTGTACCTCCAGGCCTGCGCGGCGGCGCTCGAGCGCGGACGCGGCGCGATCGTCCTCGTGCCGGAGATCGCGCTCACGCCGCAGACGCTCGGACGTTTCCGCGCGCGCTTCGGTGAGCGCATCGCGGTCCTTCACTCGGGCTTGACCGAGGCCGAGCGTCGCGACGAACGCGTGCGAATCACGAACGGTGAGGCGCCCATCGTCGTCGGCGCACGCTCTGCGGTCTTCGCGCCCGTGCGGAACCTGGGCCTGATCTGCGTCGATGAGGAGCACGACGCGTCGTACAAGCAGGAGTCCGATCCGCGCTACGACGCACGCACCGTGGCGGCGAAGCGCGCCGCGCTCGAGGGTGCCGTGGCCGTGTTCGGCAGCGCGACGCCGCGACCGGAGAGCTGGGGGAAGCTCGAGCGGCTCGAGCTCGGCGGCCGGCTTGCCGGGCCGCTGCCGCCCGTGCGGGTCGTGGACCTTCGCCGCGAGGCGGGCTATCCGCTCTCGGCGCCGTTGCTCGCCGAGCTCGGCGCGATCGCCGAAGGCGGCGGCAAGGCGATCCTGCTGCTGAACCGCCGCGGCGTGGCGCCGGCGCTCCACTGCCGCGCGTGCGGAACGACGCTGCGCTGCGACAACTGCGACGTCGCGCTCGTGCTGCATAAGGACCGTCGGCTGCGCTGCCACCACTGCGGCGCGGCGGAGCCCGAGCCCGACACCTGTCCGGCGTGCGGCTCTCCCGAGCTCGCTCGTCTCGGCGCGGGAACGCAACGTCTGGAGCGCGAGCTCGAGACGAAGCTGCCGGAGCTGGAACGGATCCGCCTCGACGCGGATGCGGTCGAGCGGCCGGGCGCGCTGGCGGCGGCGCTCACCCGCTTTGCGGCGGCGGATCGAGTCGTGCTCGTCGGAACGCAGATGGTCGCGAAGGGACATCACTTCCCGGGTGTCTCGCTCGCCGCCGTCGTCGACGCCGACACCGGTCTCGGCCTACCGGACTTCCGTGCCGAGGAGCGCACCTTCCAGCTCCTCACGCAGCTCGCCGGGCGCAGCGGACGCGACGCACCCGGCCGCGTGCTCGTGCAGACGTTCCAGCCCGACTCGCGTGCGATCGTGTTCGCCGCGCGCCATGACGTCTCGCGTTTCCTCGCCGGCGAGCTGGAGCGGCGGCGCGAGCTCGGCTACCCGCCGTTCCGCCACCTCGTCCGCGTCGTCGCGACGGGGCCGGAGCCGGACAGCCCCATGCAGGCGCTCGCGGAGCTGAAGGCAGGACTGCCCGGTGACCTACTCGGCCCCGCGCCGCTGCTGCGACTGCGCGGGCGCTACCGCGCGCAGCTCGTGGCGAAGACCAACGAGCCGCGCCGACTTGCCCGGGAAGCCGGCAGGCTGCTCAGCGCCGCCGCGCCGGCGATGCGCCGCGTAGGCCTGACCACCGTCGTCGACGTCGACCCGCAGAGTCTCTAGTCGTAGATTCCGGTCGTGGACCGTCCCGAGACGCGGTACGCAAAGAGCGGCGATGTCAACGTCGCGTACCAGGTCGTTGGAGACGGGCCGTTCGACCTGATCTGGGTGCCGGGCTGGATCTCGAACGTGGAGGAGAGCTGGGAGGTGCCGGAGTACGCACACTTCCTTCGGCGGCTCGCCGCGTTCTCGCGGCTGATTCTCTTCGACAAGCGCGGCACCGGCCTCTCCGATCGCGTTTCGAATGATCGGTTGCCGACGCTCGAGGAGCGCATGGATGACGTGCGCGCGGTGCTCGAAGCGACCGGCTCCGAACGGGCCGCCGTGTTCGGTGCTTCCGAGGGCGGCAACCTCAGCGTCCTCTTCGCCGCGACTTATCCCGAGCGAGTCCGCGCGCTCGTACTGCTCGCGGTCTACGCGAAGCGGCTGCGGACCCCCGATTACCCGTGGGCTCCAACGGCCGAGGAACGGGAGCGCGAGAGCGAGATGCTCGAGCGCGAGTGGGGCGGGGAGATGGACGTGTCGGAGCTCGCTCCGCGTGCGGCCGACGATCCGGCGCTCATGCAACGGATTGCGACGTTCTTCCGGCGTAGCGCCAGTCCCGGCGCGGCCGTTGCCCTCAACCGGATGAACACGGCGATCGACACCCGCGCCGTGCTACCGACAATCAGCGCGCCGACCCTCGTCCTGCATCGGACGGGCGATCTCAACGTCAAGGTCGAAGAGGGACGCTGGATCGCCGGCCAGATTCCCGGTGCAAAGTTTCTCGAGCTCCCGGGCGACGATCACCTCGCCTGGATCGGAGACACCGACGCGGTGCTCGACGAGGTCGAGGAATTCCTCACCGGCGTACGGCGCGCTCCACAGCTCGACCGGGTGCTCGCGACGGTTCTGTTCACGGACATCGTCGGCTCGACCGAACGCGTGACGCAACTCGGCGACCGCCGCTGGCGCGAGCTGCTCGACGAGCACCACCGTCTCGTCCGGCGCGAGTTGGAGCGCTACCGCGGTCAGGAAGTCGACACGGCAGGGGACGGCTTTCTTTCCACCTTCGACGGGCCGGCGAGGGCGATCCGCTGCGCCCGCGCGATTGCGGATTCGGTGCGTTCGCTCGGTTTCGAGATCCGTGCGGGGCTGCACACGGGCGAGGTCGAGCTGCAGGGAAGCGGGATCGCCGGGATCGCCGTGCACACGGCCGCGCGCGTCGTCTCGCTTGCGCAGCCGGGCGAGATCCTCGTCTCGAGCACGGTCAAGGATCTCGTCGCGGGATCGGATATCGCGTTCGTCGCGCGTGGCGAGCGCGAGCTCAAGGGCGTGCCGGGAACGTGGCAGCTCTACGCCGCTTCGCCGGGCGCTAGTTGAGCGACGGATCGAGGGGCATGCGCGCGACCAGCTCGTAACGCCCGCCCTTGCGCCGGAGCACCGCGCTCCAGAGTCCTTCCGGGTCCTCGGTGAAGATGTCCTCGAGCTCGGCCGGCTCGATGATCCAGTCGTCGCGCTCGAGCTCTTCCTCCAGCTGCTCGGGCCCCCAGCCGGCGACGCCGGCGAACACGCGGGCACGTTGTAGCTGAGGGGCCTCGCCGTCGAGCGCCTGGTCCAGCGCGACGAAGCCGACGTCGTTCATCACCACGACCCCTGCATCATCGGGATCGTCGAACTCGGCGAGCACCGCGACGCCGTCCGGATTCACGGGCCCGCCGACGTACACCTGATCGTCGGTCTCGATCACCTCCGCGAGCTGCGGCACGGCCTCGCCCACAGTCGCCTCGGAGCAGCGATTCAGGATCAGGCCGATCGCTCCCTCGCCCGTGTGCGCGGTCACGAGGACGACGGAGCGCTCGAAGTTCGGGTCGAGGATCGAGGGCGAAGCGATCAGGACGTGGCCGGCGAGCGACTCCACGGCCCTAAGTCTGCCGTCTCGCAGGGAATCGGTCGAGGATCCAATCCGCGTCCAGGGGTCGGCGCGTGTACGGGCGGCCGTTCACCAGGACGAAGTCACCGGTGCGCGGGTTCATCGGGAGTCGCGATTCGGCGGGAAAGTGGCGGTTGTGGCGCGCGATCAGCTCGTTGATCTCGCTGAAGTCCCAGCGCGACGCCAGGCGCTCCCACTGGCGTGCGAACCCTTCTTCATCGTCCCCGTACTCCTCTCGAACCGTCTCCCAGAGCTCCGCGAGCTGCCGCTCGTGCTGCTCCAGCTCGATCTCGATCGCCCGCAGGCGTCGCATCCAGGCCACCGGTCCTGCCAGTGCCGCAAGCTGCGCGGCCGCATCCGGGCGGAAGTTCCGTAGCCGCGTCGGCAGGGCGTCGCCCTTGAGCGGATTGGCCCGGAGATCCTCGGCGAGCGCCTCGCGCTCGGTCCGGTCGCGCGCCGTCTCGGGCCGCGTCACGCCCTGCCGCATGATCGCCTCGCGCTCGCGTCGCTCCACACGGCTAGTGTGCCGTTCGAAATGGTCTCTGTGACGCCCCGATTCGAATCGACCGGTCAGTTCCGACGGACGCGCGAGCCAAGCTCGCACGTCCTGAGGACGGCACCGCAAGCGGTGCCTTAGGTGAGCCAGAGCCAAGTCGAGGGCGAGGTCAAGACCCAGGAGCTCGACGCCGAGCAAGCGGCGCGGCGCCGCCTCGCGCTGTCGCAGATCCGGCAGTACCCGGATCCCGCCCTGCGGATGGAAGCCCGGGAGGTCGAGGACTTCGACGACGACCTGGTTCGGCTCGTTGACCGGATGAAGCAGCTGATGAAGGACGCGAACGGCGTCGGGCTCGCCGCGAACCAGGTTGGTGTGCTGCGACGCGTATTCGTGTTCTCGCCGGAGGAGGACGAGGTCAGGGTGCTCGTCAACCCCAAGCTCGTTCGAACGAGCAACGACGTCGAGGTCGACGACGAGGGCTGCCTCTCGATGCAGGGCATCTCGATCCCCGTCGAACGACCCGCTTCGATCCGCATCGAAGGGCGCGACGAGCGCGGCAAAGAGCTGGCCCTCGACCTCGAGGGGCTTCCCGCACGCATCGCGCAGCATGAGCTCGACCACCTCGACGGCAGACTGATCCTCGACCGCACGACGACCGAGGGGCGCCGCCAAGCGCTCGCCGCCCTCCGGCCCCGCCTCATCATCGGGTAATGCAACTAGCCGTCGCAGCGACGGCGCCGTTCGGAGCCGACGTTCTCGAGCGTCTCGCGCAGCATCACGAGATCGCCTCTCTGCTGACGCGGCCAGACGCGCAACGAGGCCGCGGACGCAAGACCGGTGCGCCTCCGGCGAAGGAGACGGCTGAACGGCTCGGCATTCCCGTGCTACAGCCCGACCGCCCCGAGCCTGGACTGGACCTCGGCGCAGGCACGGTCATCGTCGCGGCTTACGGACTGCTGATCCCCGAGAGCGTTCTCGCGGAGCGCCTGTGGTTGAACGCCCACCCGTCGCTCCTGCCGCGTTGGCGCGGTGCCGCGCCGGTCGAGCGGATGCTGATGGCGGGCGACGTGGAGACCGGCGTCACGATTCACAAAACGGTGAAGGAGTTGGACGCCGGTCCGATCGCCGCGCAGCGTGCGTTTCCGGTCGGCGTGCAGGACGACGCCGGCACCGTGTACGAGCGGTCCGCTGCGCTCGCCGTCGAGCTGCTCGACTCTGTGCTGCCCGACCCGGAGTTCACGCCGCAGGACGAGGAGGGCGCAACGTACGCGGACAAGATCACTGCGGCAGACCGCGAGCTCGACTGGACGCGACCGGCGGAGGAGCTGCTCAACCGGATCCGCGCACTGTCCCCGCACATCGGCGCCCGCGCCGAGCTGCACGGGCGACCTGTGACGGTCTGGAAGGCGCGCGTCGTCGGCAACAGGCTCGAGCTGCTCGAGGTCCAGCCCGACGGCAAGCGTCGCATGACGTACGACGAGTTTCTGCGCGGCCTGCGATGACCGCGCGGCAAGCCGCGTACGAGGTCGTGCTCCGTGTCTTCGAGGAGGACGCGTACACGGATCGCGTCCTACGCAGCGTGGCCGCGGACCTCGACGGTCGGGACCGCGCCCTTGCTCAGCGTCTCGCCTTCGGGACGGTTCAACGCGTGCGCACTCTGGACTACGCGATCGACCAGCTTGGGAAGCGTCCGACGCGCAAGCTCGACCCACCGGTTCGCGCCGCGCTGCGACTCGGCGCGTACCAGCTCGGCTTCACGGACGTTCCGATGCATGCCGCCGTCAACGAGACGGTCGAGCTCGTGCGCGACGCGCGGCTCGAGCGTGCCGTGCCGTTCTCGAATGCCGTGATGCGCCGGCTCTCGGAAGGGCTGCCGGCTCTGCTCGCGGGCCTGCCCGAGGACACGCCGACGGCAGCCGCCCTCAAGCACTCGTATCCGGACTGGGTGGCCGAGCTCTGGTGGGAGACTTTCGGCCCGGCACAGGCACTCGCGCTGATGCGCGCGCAGAACGAGCCACCCGAGCGGGTCGTCCGCGTGAACCGGCGCAAGTCCGGGCGTGTCGAAGGACGACCGGATCCAGACCTGCCCGACGCGTTGCACGTCGACCGAATCGACGAAGAGGCGCTGGCCTCGGGGCTCATTTGGCCCCAGAGCCGCGGCTCCCAGCTCGCCGGACTGGCCGTCGGCGCGCAACCGGGAGAACGTACGCTCGACCTTTGCGCCGCTCCCGGCGGCAAGGCGACGCAGCTCGCAGGCGAGGTCGTCGCGGTCGAGCTTCATCCCGGTCGCGCGCGCGAGCTCGAACAGAACTGCCGCCTGCTCGGCGCGGACAACGTTACGGTCATCAACGCCGACGCGATGCGACTCCCCACCGACCTCACGGGCTTCGACCGCGTGCTGGTCGACGCACCGTGTTCGGGCCTGGGCGTGCTCGCCGCGAGGCCCGATCTGCGCTGGCGCGCGCAACCCCTCCCGGACCTGCAACACGACCTACTGCGCGTGGCGGCCGAGCGCGTCAAGCCGGGAGGCACGATCCTGTACTCCGTTTGCACGATCAACCCCGGAGAAACGGAAGAGATCGTCGACGCCTCCGGGCTTCGCGTCGAGCGCGTCGGCGACGAGTGGCTGCAGTTTCGACATCCCACGCGTCCGGAGTTCCTGCAGACGCTTCCGCACGTGCACGCGACCTCCGGGTTCTTCATCGCTCGCCTCGCGACCTAGAAGCGCTTCGTATTGACTTCGAACGTGTCGGTCGGCGGTTTCCGACGGTCGGCGGGCGGAGCCCGCCGACCTGAAGTCGGCGCCGCCGAGTCGGCGCCTTAGACTCGCCTCGTGGGCTGGAACGACTGGATCAGGACGGTCGAGGTGGAGCCCTCGATTTACGCGGCCGACTTCTCGCGACTCGGCGAGCAGATAGAGACGCTCGTCCGGGCCGGCGTGCGCATCTTCCACTACGACATCGGCGACGGACACTTCATCGAGCCGATCACGATGGGACCGATCGTGCTGCAGTCGATCTCCAAGCTCATCCACGACGGCGGCGCCTACATTGACTGCCATCTGATGACGGAGGCCCCACAGAAGTACTTCAAGGCCGTCAAGGAAGCGGGCGGTGACAGTGTCACTGTGCACTACGAGGCGTGTCCCGATCTTCAGTCGGTGGTGGCAGCCGCGCGGGAGCACGAGCTGCAGATCGGACTCGCGTTCAAGCCCGCGACGAGCGCGGCGGAAGCGGCAGGCGCGGCGTTGAAGTCGAGGGTGGACATGGTGCTCTGCATGAGCATCGAGCCGGGCTACTCCGGTCAGGCGTTCATGCCGGAAGCACTCGACCGCATCCGCACCCTGCGCTCCGTGCTGCCGGAGACCGTGCCGGTGCAAGTCGACGGCGGCATCGGGCCCGACAACATCCGCAAGGTGTACGACGCGGGAACCGAACTGTTCGTCGCAGGAACGTCGATCTTCGCTCGCGAGGACCTGCCGCGCGCGTACCGGCGCCTGTTGCAAGAGCTGTCGTGATCGAACGCGCGCTCGAGCTCGCCGAGCGAGGGCGCGGCACGACGACTCCGAATCCCGTCGTCGGCGCCGTCGTCGTACGGAACGGGCGGGTCGTCGGCGAGGGCTGGCACGAGCGGAAGGGCGGCCCGCACGCGGAAGTCGTGGCGCTGGAGGCAGCCGGGAGGCTGGCGCGCGGCGCGACCCTCTTCGTGACCATGGAACCGTGCTCCCACCACGGGTCGACGCCGCCATGCACGGAAACGGTGTTGGAATCGGGCATCGCCAGAGTCGTCGCCGGCTCCCTCGATCCTAATCCGGACGCGGGAGGCGGGCTGGAGCTCTTGCGCGAGGCGGGCGTCGAGGTCGAGCATGCTGATTCGTTCGCCGCGCGCGAGCAGAACGCGGCGTGGCGCGTGTGGATCGCCGAGAAGCGTCCGTTCGTCATCCTCAAGCTCGCCGTCACGCTCGACGGCCGCGTTGCGGTTCCGGGAGGCGACCGCTGGATCTCGGGTGAGGCGTCACGCCGCCGCGTTCACGAACTGCGGGCTCGGGTCGATGCCGTCGCAGTCGGGATGGGAACGGTCCACGCAGACGGCCCGCAGCTGACCGCGCGCGACGTCGGCGCAGCGCGCCAGCCACGGCGGCTCGCGTTCGGCCGGGGGCCGCTGCCGGAGGGCTCGGAGCTCGAGCTTGCCGACCGTCCGCTCGAAGAGGAGCTCCAGGCCTTGGCTGCAGACGGCGTGCAGTCGCTGTTGCTGGAGGGCGGGCCGCGCCTTGCCCAGGCCTTTCTGCGGGCCGACCTCGTCGACCAGATCCTGCTGTTCGTTGCGCCGCGGCTCGGAGGTGCGGGAGCGACCTTTGCGCCGGACCTCCGGGAACCGGTCGAGCTACGGCGTCTGACAGCGGAGCAAGTCGGCGACGACGTCTTGCTGAGCGGCTACGTCCACGAGCCCTGAGCCAGCCGCAGCGTCTGCGTGGAATGGCGGCTCAGCTCATCGAGCCGCGGCGTCTCCGGCCGGCCGAGCGCCAGCACGAGGACGGCCATCTCGGGCAGCTCGGCGGCGACGAACTCCAGCAGGACGATCGAGCCCTCGTCCGCGGCCTGCAGGTCGTCGAGCACGAGCAGGAGCGGCTGCTCGGACGCGGTCTCGCGTAGGACCTCCGTCACGGTCTCGAAGAACTGGAAGCGGTCGCTCGCGTCGTCGGCCTTGGGAGCCGGGACGGTGCGGCCGGCGTCGCGCAAGGCCTGGGTCCAGGGCCAGTAGGCGGGAGCGCCTCCGCCGTCCCAGCCGCGCCCCCAGAGGATCCGGCCGCCGCGCTGCTTCGCTGCACTGCCGACCTCGTCGGCGAGCCGCGTCTTGCCGCTTCCCGCAGCCCCGACCAGGACGAAGAGGCGGCCGCGGCCGGCGATCGCGTCGTCGAGCCCGGCCTGGAGCAGGGCGAGCTCCTCGGCTCTCCCGAGGAGCGGGGACGCCGCCAGTCGTCCCGGACGCACGCCGCTCGGATGGCTAGGCGCGGCCGCGCGTGGCGCCGGGCCCTCGAGCGCGGGGTCCTGCTCGAGGATCGCCCGCTCGAGGTCCTGGAGAGCGCGTCCCGGCTCGAGGCCCAGCTCGGCCAGCATCGCCCGCCGCGCTGCGCGATAGGCCTCGAGGGCTTCCGCCTGGCGGCCGTCCCGGTAGAGCGCGAGCATGAGCTGCCGGCGCAGGCGTTCCCTGAGCGGGTGTCTCGTCACGAGCACTTCCAGCTCCGGCGTGACCTCCTCGTGGTGACCGAGCCCCAGGTCGGCGTCGATCCGGTCCTCCACCGCGGCAATGTGCAGCTCCTCGAGCCGGGTGATCTCTTCCTGCGCGAACCGCTCGTAGGCGAAGTCCGAGAGCGGCGCCCCGCGCCAGAGATCGAGCGCCTGCCGGAGCAGCGCCGCAGCCTCGCCATGCTGTTCCTCTGCAAGCGCGGCACGGCCCTCTGAGACCAGCCGCCCGAAGCGGTCCCGATCGAGCTCGTCGGGGCCGAGTGCCAGCGAATAGGCGCCGCTCATCGTGCGAAGGGTGTCCGCGCCGCCGGGCAGCTCTTTCCGTAGGGCGGACACGCAGTTCTGGAGCACCTTGGCCGCAGTGGTTGGAGGCTGGTCCCCCCACAGGTGGTCGATGATCACGTCGCGGCTCAACGCCTCGTTGCCGTGGAGCAACAGGAGCGCCAGCACCGACCGCCGCCTCGCGCCGCCGAGCGGGAGCCTTCGCTCCCCATCGAGCGCCTCGAGCGGCCCGAGGATGCGGTATTCCATCGTCGCCTCGGCCCGAACCTACACCGTTTTCGGGCCAACGGTTACCGGGCGATGGGCGGTAATGGGTCAGCGATGCCGGCCTCGTTACCCCTTCGCGTGATCCTCCGTTCAGTCGAGGGAGGAAAGGAGCAAGACGATGATCCGCAAGTACTTCAGGCGCAAGAGACTGGTTCTCGGACTCGCAATTGCAGCCGCCTTTGCAGCGCCGGTGAGCGCGCAGGCGATGGTCGCCATCGACGGCCCGACCGGCGGCGAGCAGGCTTATGTGATTCCGAAGTCCCATGGGAGCGTCGTCCAGTCACCCGCGCAGGCAGCCGCCTACCAGCTCAATGTCGAGAAGACGCGCGGCCAGGCGCTCAACAACGCCTATCAGCTCAGGGTCGACGCGATGCGCGGCCAGGCGCTGAACAAGACCTGGGCGAGCAACATCCCAGGGTCGACGGTTGTGACCAGCACTACCACGAGCGACGGCTTCAGCTGGAGTGACGCCGGCATCGGCGCAGCGGTCGCGTTTGGTGTCGTGCTCTTCCTCCTGACGGCCGTGGGCTTCGGCCGGAAGCACCGGGGACGGATCGACCGGTCGGGTCTGGCCCGCGCGTAGCTGCTGCATCCAACCCAGCGAGAGACGGGCCTGGGCGGGCCCGTTTCTCGTTGCGGCAGTAGCCTTCTTCCGATGTTCACCGGGATCGTCAGCGAACGGGCGCGCGTCTCCTCCTTCGACAACGGTCGCCTCGTCGTCGACACCGAGATCCCAGGGGAGATCGGAGACTCGGTCGCCGTCAACGGCGTTTGCCTGACGGTGACCGAGGCGCGGGACGGGCAGCTCGCGTTCGACGTGATGGTCGAGACCTTGCGCCGCGCGAAGCCGTTCGGCCCAGAGGTCAACCTCGAGGGCGCCCTGCGGGCGGGTGAGCCGCTCGGCGGCCACTACGTCCAGGGTCATGTCGACGCCACCGGAACGGTTCGTTCCGTCCAGCCGGAAGGCGAAGGCAAGCTCGTCTGGATCGACGCGCCCGAAGGCGTGCTCCGTTACCTCGCGGAGAAGGGCTCGATCACCGTCGACGGGGTGTCCCTGACCGTCGCGGACGTCGATGAGAAGGGGTTCGCGGTGGCGCTCGTCCAGCACACGTTGCAGGTGACGACGCTGGGCGGTCTGGAGCCCGGCGACGCCGTCAATCTCGAGGCCGACGTCCTCGCCAAGTACGTGGAACGGCTGCTTCCAGGGCTACGATCTTCGGGATGAAGGTCGAGCACAAGAGCACTTTCGCCACCATCGAGGAGGCGATCGAGGACATCCGGCAGGGCAAGTTCGTCGTGGTCGTGGACGCGGCCGACCGCGAGAACGAGGGCGACCTCACCATCGCGGCACAATTCGCGACGCCCGAGGCGGTCAACTTCATGACGAAGGAGGGCCGCGGGCTCATCTGTCTCTGCCTGAGCGAGGACCGGTGCGACGAGTTGGGCCTCCGGCAGATGACGGAGCGCAACGAGACGCCGTACGGCACCGCCTTCACCGTGTCCGTCGAGGCGCGCGAGGGCGTGACGACCGGGATCTCGGCGCCCGACCGCTCGCGCACGATCCAGGTTGCGATCGATCCCGACGCAAGACCGGAGGATCTCGTTCAGCCCGGTCATGTCTTCCCGCTGCGTGCGCGTGACGGAGGCGTGCTCGTCCGCGCCGGGCAGACGGAGGCCGCCGTCGATCTGGCGCGACTCGCCGGGCTGATCCCGGCGGGTGTCGTGTGCGAGATCATGAACGAGGACGGGACGATGGCGCGCGTCCCCGACCTGATCCCGTACTGCGAGCGGCATGGCCTGAAGCTGGTCACGGTCGCCGACCTGATCGAGTACCGCCGCCGCCACGAGCGGATGGTGGAGCAAGTGACGACGGTGTCGATGCCGACGGCGTACGGTGACTTCACCGCTATTGCCTTCAGGGAGAAGCTGACCGGCAAGCACCACGTGGCCCTCGTCAAGGGCGACGTCGACGGCGAGGAGAACGTGCTCGTGCGTGTCCACTCGGAGTGCCTCACCGGCGACGTCTTCCACTCGCTTCGGTGCGACTGCGGCGAGCAGCTCGAGCAAGCCCTGAGGCGGATCGCCTCGGAGGAGCAGGGTGTCCTGCTGTACATGGCGCAGGAGGGACGGGGCATCGGCCTCTTGAACAAGCTGCGTGCCTACGAGCTGCAGGAGAACGGCATGGACACCGTCGAGGCGAATCTCGAGCTGGGCTTCCAGCCCGATATGCGCGACTACGGGATCGGCAACCAGATCCTCGCGGAGCTCGGGCTGACGACGATCCGCATCCTGACGAACAACCCGAAGAAGATCACGGGTATCGAGGGATTCGGCCTGAGCGTGGTCGAGCAAGTGCCGATCGAGACCGAGCCCACGCCGTACAACGCTCGCTATCTAGCCGCCAAACGTGACAAGCTCGGTCACAAGCTTCATCACCAGGACCTGAAGTACGAGCCCTTGGAGAGCGAGCAATGAGCGATCTGTGGCCGAGTGAACCGGCAAAGGTGGAAGAGCTGGACGGGGAGGACGAAGAAGAGGAAGAGCTCGACGAGCCGCTACCGGCCGCTGAGGCGGAGGAAGAAGAGTTGCCACAGCTCCGGACGGCTGAGGACGAACAGCACGCCTCCGGCCAGCTCGACATCCCGGACGACGTCAACGTCCTCGAGGGATCACCCGATGGTGCCAGGCGAGGGGTCGCCATCGTCGCCTCGCGCTACAACGGCGAGATCACGAACAAGCTGCTGGCGTCCGCCCTGACCGAGCTCGAGGAGGCGGGTGTCAGCCGCGACGCGATCACGGTGATGCCCGTTCCGGGCGCGTTCGAGCTGCCCCTGGCCGCGATGGCGCTGGCCAAGACGCGGCGCTACGCCTGCGTCGTCGCGCTCGGCTGCGTCGTCCGCGGCGAGACGCCGCACTTCGACTTCATCGCCTCGGAGGCTGCGAGCGGACTGCAGCTCGCCGCGCTCGAGACCGGAGTTCCGGTCGCGTTCGGCGTCCTGACCGTCGACATGATCGAGCAGGCCGAGGCCCGGGTCTCGAAGGGCGCCGAAGCCGTGCGGACGGCGCTCGAGATGGCGGACGCGTTCGCGCAGCTGCGCGCTTCGGCGGCGCGGTAGTGCGAACGGCTGGGGTCAGACCCCTTCGGGGTCAGACCCCTTGCGGGTCTGACCCCAGCCGTTAGAAGCAGACGAACGCTGCGCGTCGCTACACTCCCCGGCCGATGTCCAAGGTCTGCGCAGTCTGCGGGAAGAAGCCCGGCTTCGGTCACAACCGGAGCCACTCGATGGTGGCCACGAAGCGCCGGTTCAACCCGAACCTGCAGCACGTCCGCATCCTCCTGAAGGGCAAGCCGACCCGGGCCTACGTCTGCACCCGTTGCCTCAAGGGCGGCAAGGTGCAGAAGCTCCCACCTCGCGGCCAAAAGCCGCAGCCTTCCACGTAGGCGGCGCGGCGCAGAAACACCGTCTGAGCAGCAACTTCCAGCCTCCGGCCGTGGTCTAATCCGGGCGTGGAGGCAGCTTCTTCGCTGTCGTCTTCGCTGGGGCGGATCTCGATCTCCCACGAGGCGGTGGCTCACATCGTGGGACGCGTCGCGGCCGAGGCCTACGGTGTCGTCGGCATGGCTCCGCGCAACCCGCGCGAGAGGCTGCTGAGCCGGGACCGCCTCCGGCACGGGATAACGGTCGGCGGGAGCGCAGAGGAGGGCGTGACGATCGAGCTCAGCGTGGTCGTCGAGTACGGCCTCAATCTCGCGGAGGTGGCATCCACGCTTCGCAATCGCGTCTGCTACGAGGTCGAGCGGCTCACGGGCCTCAAGGTCGCGGAGGTCGAGGTGCGCATCCAGGACGTGAAACGCACCGCATGACGGACGAAACGCACCGCATGACGGACCTGGAGCGCGTCCAGGAACTGGCGCGCGGAGCGCTCGCGTCGCTCGAGCGGAGCCGGCAGCGGATCGACGACCTCAACGTCTATCCCGTACCGGACGGCGACACGGGCACGAACCTGACCATGACGGTACGCGCCGTGGTCGACGAGCTCGGCACGTCGACGTCCGGCGAACGACCCGCGCTGGTCAAGGAGGTGACCCGCGCAGCGCTGATGGGTGCGCGCGGCAACTCGGGTGTGATCCTGTCGCAGATCATTCGCGGCGCGGCCGAGGTGCTCGGAGGCGAGCAGACGATCGACGCGGCGGTGGTCGCGCGTGCATTTCAGGCTGCGCGCGACGCGGCCTACCGGGCGGTGCGCGAGCCGGTCGAAGGGACGATGCTGTCCGTCATTCGCGAGCTGGCGGAGGAGAGCGAGCAAGGCGCGGCCTCCGTCACGGAGCTGCTCGAGCGCCTCGTGCGACGCGGCGAGGAAGCGGTCGAGCGCACGCCCGAGCAGCTCGACGTACTGCGCGAGGCCGGCGTCGTCGACGCGGGCGGGGCGGGCCTGCTCGAGATCGTGCGCGGTCTCGCCGCCACCGTCGCCGGCGAGCCGCTGCCCGAGCCGCTTGCCGAGCGCGAGGAGCTGAGCGCGGAAGCGGTTCACCAGGAACTGTCGAAATACCGGTACTGCACGGCGTTCGTGATCGAGGGCGACGAGCTCGAGCCGGACGACATCGAACAGGAGCTGGAGCAGTTAGGCGACTCGCTGCTCGTGGTCGGCGACCGCGAGGCGCTCAAGGTTCATGTCCACACCGACCATCCGGGGAGGGCGCTCGAGGTCGGCACGCGTGCGGGCGCGATCGACCGTGTCGAGATCGCGAACATGCACGAGCAGACGGTCCAACGCGAGGCCCGGCTGCTCGAGGTGGTGCCCGACGCACCGCCGTCGGCCAGTGGAGTGGTGGTGGTCGTCGCGGGCGAGGGCAATCGCAAGCTCTTCGAGAGCCTGGGGGCGACGGAGATCGTCGAAGGCGGCCAGTCCATGAATCCCGCCACCGCCGACCTCGTCGCCGCGATCGACGAGGTCGACGCAGAGGAGGTCGTCGTCCTGCCGAACAACTCCAACGTGATCCTCGCCGCCGAGCAGGCGGCGGGACTTGCTGTGAAACCGGTCGAGGTGATTCCCACCGACTCGATCCCCGCCGGGCTCGCTGCGATGGTTGCGTTTGCGCCCGCACGGTCGGCGAGCGAGAACGCCGCGGAGATGCGGGAGCTCCTCGACGGCGTGACGACGGGGGAGGTCACACTCGCCTCTCGAGATGCCGAGCTGAACGGACTGACCGTGCGCAAGGGAGAGTGGCTCGGCCTCGCGGATGGCAGGGCGTTCGTGCGCGGCACGGATTTCGACGAGGTCGCCGTCGCCGTCGCCGAACGACTGCTTGCCGAACCGCGTGGAGTCTTGACCCTGCTGACCGGGGCCGACGAGCCGAAGCTCGAAGGCCTCGTCGAGCAGATCGCCGCGCGTCATCCGGACGTCGAGGTCGACGTCCAGGCCGGTGGGCAGCCGCACTACCCGTTGCTCCTCTCAGCCGAATAGGCTCCCTCCGTGGCCGAGCCGATCCGCCTCCTCCTGGTCGAGGACAACCAGGTGTTCCGCGAGGCCCTCGAGCTTCTGCTCGGGCTGCAGTCCGACATCGAGGTCGTCGCGTCGGTCGGCGAGGGCTCCTCTGCTGCCGACGCGGTGCGAACGCACAACCCCGATGTCGTCCTCATGGATTACCGCCTGCCGGGAATCGACGGCGTGCAAGCAACGCGCGCGGTCCGCGAGGCGTCGCCCGAGGTCGCGGTGGTCTGCCTGACCGCCTCGGCCAACCTCCGCGAGGTCGACGCGCTCTACGAGGCCGGCGCGGTTGCATGCCTCTCGAAGGACCAGGAACTGGACGAGATCGTCGCCGCGATCCGCGAAGCGGCGTGAACCTTTCCGCACAGAACACGGCGATCGTCCTCGACTCGACGGCTGACTTCCCGGACGCCCCCAGCCGGTTTCCGAACTGGCGCGTCGTGCCGCTCTACGTGCTGTTCGGCGACGAGAGCTTTCGCGACTACGTGGAGCTCTCGCCCGAAGCCTTCTACGCGCGCTTGCGTGGCGCCCACCAGCTGCCGACGACCTCGCAGCCGACACCCGGCGACTTCCTGGCAACGTACGAAACGCTCTCCGACTACGACCGCGTCTACTCGCTGCACATCTCGTCCGCACTGTCGGGGACGTACCAGAGCGCCCGCGCCGCGGCCGCCGAGATCGGCGACAAGATGCGCGTCATCGACTCGGAGACTGCATCGGCCGCGATCGCGATGCTCGGCCTGGCCGTCCAAACCCGCCTAGACCGGGGCACGACGGACGAGGAGATCGACGCGTTGATCGCTCGCTTCAAGGAGGACGCCGGTTTGATCTTCACGGTCGACACGCTCGAGTTTCTGCGCCGCGGAGGTCGCATCGGCCGCGCGAGCGCGTGGGCCGGGGAGCTGTTGCACGTAAAGCCGATCCTCACGATCAAGCGCGAGGTTGTCCCGATCAAGCGCGTCCGCGGCAACCGCAAGGCGATGCAGGAGTTCGTTTCGGCGTTCACCTTGGCGACGAGCGACGCGCCGTCACTGAAGGTCGGCATCGCCCACGCGGATGCGCCGGAGCGCGCGGAGCAGTTGCGGAAGATGGCCAGCGCGGAGCGACCGCACGCCGAGATCGAGATCGTCACGACGCTCGGCGCGGTCGTCGGGACGCACGCAGGTCCCGGCACCATCGGCTTCTTCTGGTTCGACGACAAGGACTAGCCGGCGGTCGGCGCCGGCCAGCACTGGACCTATACTCGGTCCGGGTCTGTCCGCGTTGCTGACATCGCGTCTGCCGACGGCGTTCGCCGCAAGCGAGCCCCCTGACGGCTGGGCGCTTCCGCGCTCTTTTCCGCGGCCCGAGGTGCTTGAACGCAGCGTGGAGGTGCTCCCCGGAGTCGGCCCTGCTGTGAAGAAGAAGCTCGAACGGCTGGGTCTCCGCACGGTCGGAGAGCTGCTCGCGCGCCGGCCGTTTCGCTACGAGGAGCCTGTTCCGGAGAAGCGAATAGCCGACCTCCAGGCCGACGAGGAGGTGGCGATCTCCGGCGAGGTGTTGTCCGTCTCGAAGCGCCGTCGCGGCCGCCTGCAGATGCTGACCGCGCGGGTCAGCGACGGCAGCGCCACCGTCTCGGCGACGTGGTTCAACCAGCCGTGGCTCGAGCGTCAGCTGCAGGCCGGAACGCCGGTGCGCTTGCGCGGGCGACAGGGGCGCTACGGCTTCGACGTCCGGAGCTTCGACATCGGTGACAGCGAGGCCACCGCGGACTTCGCGCCGGTCTATCCGGCGAGCGAGGAGATCACGCCCAAGAAGCTTCGAGAGCTCGTCGGCGCCGCCCTTCCCGGGTCCCTCGCCGATCCGTTGCCGGCGGAGCTGAAAGAACGCGACCGCTTGCCCCGGCGCGCTGACGCCCTCTGGGCCTTGCACCGTCCCCGGTCACTCGACGAAGCGGAGGCCGGTCGTAGGCGACTGGCCTTCGACGAGCTGCTCCTGTTGCAGATCGGGATCGCGCGCCGTCGCCGCGAGCGCGAGGGAGAGATCGCCCCGGCGCTCGGGAAACCGGGCGAGTTGCTCGCGCGCTACCGGGAGGTCCTCCCGTTCCGTTTCACCGAGCACCAGGAAAGCGCGATCGCGGACATCGACCATGATCTCGAGCGCACCGTGCCGATGCAGAGGCTGTTGCAGGGCGACGTCGGATCCGGCAAGACGGTCGTGGCCCTCTACGCGCTCCTGCGCGCTGTCGAGGCGGGTCGCCAGGGTGCGTTGATGGCGCCGACGGAGACGCTCGCCGAGCAGCACTTCCTGACGCTCGAGGAACCGTGCCGCGCGCTCGGAGTGACCTGCGCCCTTCTGACGAGCTCATCGCCGAAGCGCGAGCGTGACCTCGCGCCGAACGCGGACCTCGTCGTCGGCACGCACGCACTGATCCAGGAAGGAGTTCAGCTCCGCGATCTTGCGGTTGCAGTGGTCGACGAGCAACACCGGTTCGGTGTCGAGCAGCGCAAGGCGCTCGTCGAGGGACGTTCGCCTCACGTGCTGCACATGACGGCGACGCCGATCCCGCGCACGCTCGCGCTCACCGTGTACGGCGACCTGGCTGTGTCCGAGATCGCCAAGCCGCCGGCAGATCGCAAGCCGATCAAGACCGCCTGGGTCGAAGAGAAGCGCACAGCCGACGCGTACTCCCGGCTGCGGAAGCACCTCGACGCAGGGCGGCAGGCCTACGTCGTCTGCCCGCTGATCGAGGAGTCGGAGACGAGTCAGGCGCGCGCGGCAGAGGCCGAGGCGGAACGTCTGCAACGTGCCGAGCTGAAGGGCTACCGCGTCGGCTTGCTGCACGGTCGGTTGCGTCCGGCCGAGCGCCGTGAGCTGATGGCGCGCTTCAACGCGCACGAGCTCGACGTGCTCGTGGCGACGACCGTGATCGAGGTCGGCGTCGACGTCTCCAACGCCACGATCATGATCGTCCAGGAGGCCGATCGCTTCGGTCTCGCCCAGCTTCACCAACTGCGCGGACGTGTCGGTCGCGGCGCTGAGCAGTCGTACTGTCTCTTGATCTCGCGCGCGCGCGAGGACCTGACAGAGTCGGCAGTCGCCCGGCTCGAGGCGCTCGTCCGGACGACCGACGGCTTCGAGCTCGCCGAGGTGGATCTCGACATCCGCGGCAGCGGCCAGCTGCTGGGCACGCGGCAGTCGGGGCTGACGGATCTGAGCTTCGCGCGTCTGCGCGAGGATCGCGATCTGCTCGAGCGTGCACGCGGAGTCGCCGACGAGCTCGTCGAGAGCTCGGGCCCGCTCGCCGACGAGGTCGACCGAGCCTTCGCGGAGGCGGCGGACCTCAGCAGCCCCTAGTCCGTAACTACGGACATGAACAGGCGCCAATTCGTGCTCGGCGCCGTGACGCTGCCGATCGGACTGCGGGCGACGGTCGACGCCCTCGCCGGCGGCGTCCCGGTCGCTCTCGTCACCGCCGACACGCAAGCGCGGGTCGCGGTGGTGGAGCTGGCGACCGGAAGGATCCTGCGCTCGATCCCGACACCGCCGGGGCCGCGAAGCATCGAGAGCGTCTCCGGGAAGATCGGCGTCGTGTGCCACACGGCCCATGGCGCGGTCTCGCTGATCGACGGAGCGACGCTGCGCGTTCGACACGTGCTCAGAGTCTTCGACGAGCCGCGCTACACGGCAGCGGCGCCGAATGGTCGGCACGCGTTCGTCAGTGACTCCGGACGTCACGAGGTCGTGACCATCGACGTCCTGCACGCACGAGCCGTGGCGCGAGTTGGCGTCGGCGGCCCCGCCCGTCACATCTCGATTGACCCGAGCGGTCGCGTGGTCTGGGTGGCACTCGGGTCGAAGGCGGAGGAGGTCGCCGTGCTGGACGTCTCCCGTCCGACCGCGCCGCGGCTGTTGAGACGTTTCCGGCCGCCGTTCCTCGCGCACGACGTCGGCATCGTTCCCGGCGGGCGCCGGGTCTGGGTGAGCTCGGGTGACCGCGGTGCGCTCGCCGTCTACGACCGTCGCACCGGCGAGGTCCTGCGCCGCCTGCCGGCCGGTGCACCTCCCCAGCACGTCACGTTCTCGCGTGGCAACGCGTACGTCACGAGTGGGGAGGACGGGACGCTGCGTGTCCAGTCACTGCGGGACGGGCGCGTTCTGCACACCGCAACGATCCCGGTCGGCTCTTACAACGTGCAGGAAGCCTTCGACTGGATCGTGACGCCGTCGCTCGACCTCGGGACGTTCTGCATCCTCGATCCCCATGGTCGCCTCCAGCATCGCGTCCACGTCGCGCCGTCCTCGCACGACGCCTGCTTCGTCATGACGGCCTGAGCCTGAACCTGCTTGTGGCTCAGAGCCACTAAGTCCGGGTTGACATGTGACCATTAGGTCACGTATTCTGCGGAGGACATGGACGACGACCCGGTCTTCAAGGCGCTCTCCGACCCGACGCGGCGCTTCCTCCTCGACCGGCTCTACGAGCGCGACGGCCGCACGCTCACCGAGCTCGAGTCCGAGCTGGAGATGACCCGCTTCGGCGTGATGAAGCACCTACGCGTGCTCGAGGACGCGGGTCTCGTCGTGACGCGGAAGTCCGGGAGAGAGAAGTTGCACTTCCTCAACCCGGTGCCGATCCGCTTGATCCACGACCGGTGGATCGACAAGTACACGGAGCGTCAGGTATCGGCGCTCGCGAACCTCAAGCACGAACTGGAGGAAACTGCATGACGACGATGACCGAGATCCAGACGACGCAGGTGTACCAGCTGTTCATCCAGGCGAGCCCGGAGCAGATCTGGGAGGCGATCACCAAGCCGGAGTTCACCGCGAAGTACTTCTACGCAGCGCGGGTCGAGCTCGTGAACGGCCGCCGCATGTCGTACGGCCCGAACGGTGAGCTCTGGGGCGACGAGGCGATCGTCGAATCGGACCCGCCGCGCAAGCTCGTCCACCAGTGGCGATCGCAATACGATCCCGAGCTCGCGGCTGAAGAGCCGAGCCGAGTGACCTGGGAGATCGAGCCGCAGGACGAGGGCGTCACAAAGCTGACCGTCGTGCACGATCAGCTCGAGGGCGCGCCGAAGACGGCCGAGAGCGTTGCCGGCGGCTGGATGTACATCCTCAGCGGCCTCAAGACGCTCCTCGAGACGGGGAAGCCGCTACAGGGCTAAGCGCGCCTACACTCGCCCCGTGCGGATCATCGCGGGCGAGAAACGCGGACATACCATCTTCGCGCCACGCGGTCGGGAGACGCGTCCGACTTCCGACCGCGTGCGCGAGAACGTCTTCAACATCGTCGGACCGTGGGTTGTCGGTGCGCGCGTGCTCGATCTGTACGCCGGCTCCGGAGCGATGGGGCTCGAGGCCCTTTCTCGGGGCGCGGCCAGCGCACTCTTTGTCGAGTCGGATCCTGATGCCCTTCGCGTCATCGACCGCAACCTCGACAAGCTTGGCCTCACGGGTGCGCGAGTCATGCGGCTCGACTCGACCGTCGCCCTGACGCAGGAGTCCGGCGCTGGCAGAAAGTACGATCTCGTGCTCGTCGACCCTCCGTATGACATGACGAACTACGACTCACTCGCTCGCTATCTCCCGGACGTGGTCGCCGACGACGGCGTGCTCGTGTTCGAGACGGCAGCGAAGGTCGAGCCGGAGCTGCCCGGCCTCAGCGTGCGGACGACGCGAAAGTACGGCTCGACGCGCGTGACGGTGTTCGAACACGAGTGATCACCGCGATCGCACCCGGCTCGTACGATCCCGTCACCAACGGCCACATCGATGTGATCGGCCGCGCGGCCGGCATCTTCGACCGCGTCGTCGTCGGAGTCGTGGGAAATCCGACGCATAAGACCCCGATGTTCGCGCTCGACGAGCGGGTCGGCTTCCTCCGTGACGCCCTGGCGGACCTCCCGAACGTGGAGGTCGACGTCTTCTCGGAGCTCGTCGTCGATTTCGCGCGGAAGTGGAACGCGAAAGTGATCGTGAAGGGGCTGCGCGTGATCTCGGATTTCGAGTGGGAGTTCCAGATGAACCAGCTCAACCGCACCCTCGCCCCGGACGTGGAGACCGTCTACGTGATGGCGAGCCCGGCGGTGAGCTTCGTCTCGTCGAGCGGTGTGAAGGAGATCGCAGCCTTCGGTGGAGACGTTGACGAGCTCGTACCAGCGGCCGTCGCACGTAGATTTAAGGAGCTCTTCCGGGATGCCCGACCAGGAACCCCGGAAAATCCGCAAGAATAGTCGGAGAAAATGCTTGGCATTTTCTCCGAGGGAGGGTTAGTGACTTCGCTGCGTTCGTCAGATTTGAAAACACCAAGCGGTCCGCGCCGCCCGGGCCCGTGGGTACACTCGGGAGGCTAGATGGACGTACTGGTACTCATCGACAAGCTCGACGACCTCGTGCACAACGCCAAGGCTGTGCCGCTCACCGACCAGGTCCGGATCGACCGGGAAGAGATCTACGACATCCTCGACCAGATGCGGGCCACGATCCCCGAGGAGATCAAGCAGGCTCGGTGGATCGTCAAGGAGCGGCAGGAGATGCTCGCCGAGGCGAAACGCGAGACCGACCGTCTGCTGGGCGAGGCGCGTGAGCAGGCTGTTCGCGAGGCCTCGCAGACGGAGATCGTCAAGATCGCGGAGCGCCAGGCGCAGGACATCGTCGACGACGCTCGGCGCCAGGCGCGGGAGACGAGGCTCGAGATGGAGGATTGGGCCGACTCGATCCTCTCGACGCTCGAGGTGAACCTCGAGAAGTTCCTCACCGCCGTGAAGCGCGGACGCGAGCGCCTGCACGAGCGCTCGCAGGAGACGGTGGTCGCCGGAGTGGCGGCCGGCGTGTCGAACGACGACCAGCCCTACGGCTAACTACGCCGCGACGCCCTACGGCTAACTACGCTGCGACGGGCTCAGCCTCCAGTTCGGCGCAGACCGCCTGAGCCGTTTCGGCGAACGCCTTCGCAGCGGGCGTGCGATAGCGATCGCGGTGCCAGGCGATGGAGATCCGCCGCGGCGGGACTTTCGGTAGCTCCAGCACTCTCGTCATCTCGTCTTCCGGGTCGATGGTGAGCCGCGGGACGAGCGCGTTGCCGACGCCGGTTGCGACCATGGCCTGGACGGTCTGGTTGTGGTCGGACAGGAAGACGAACTCGAGCGGCCGGCGGAAGGCCGACTCGATCTGCTTGACGCTGCGGCAATGCTTGTGCCCGATCAGGTCGAGCTCGATCACCTCGCGTGGTGTTGGAGGCGTATCGCGATCGGCCAGCGGGGAGTCGGCCGGCACGACGAGCACGAAGGGGTCGCGCATGAGCTCGACCGAGTCGAAGGGGCCTTCGGTCAGCGGCAGGTCGGCGAAGGTGAGGTCGAGCTCGCCCCGCTCTACCAGGCTGAGCAGCTCGCCGTCATCCGCGGACTCGCTCAGGGTTACACGAACCTGCGGCCAATCTCGCGCGAATCTCCGCATCAGCCGGGGGAGAACTCGCTGGCCCACGCTCTGGTAGACGCCGACGCGTAGCGGTCCCGCCTGGCCCTCCGAAAGCGCGATGAGGTCTGCCTGGGCGGCTGCGACCCGAGCCGCGATCGCATCTGCATGGGTCAGGAGGAGGCGGCCGGCATCGGTCAGCGATACTGGTTTCGGCCCGCCGGGGCGATCGACCAGCCGGTGGCCGACGATGCGCTCGAGGGTCGCAATCTGCTGGCTGACAGCCGACTGTGTATAGCCCAAGGCTGCGGCTGCCTTGCCGAACGAGCCCTCCCGTGCGACGGCTTCCAGAGCCAAAAAGTGTCGTAGCTCGACCCCCAGCCAGCCATCAGATCCCATAATCGAAAGTCATTCTAACCCGATTTGTCCTAATGGTATTGAGATCCCGATCATGGCCTTATGACGGCAGCGTTCGCACGCCGCTCGCCGGCGGCTGTGGCTGCCGCGCTCGCGACGATCTACCTCGTCTGGGGCTCGACCTATCTGGCGATCCGCGTCACCGACCGGACGATGCCGCCGCTCCTGATGTCCTCGACGCGCTTTCTCATCGCGGGCACCGCTCTGTACGCCTTCGCCTGCCGGGGAAGGCGACGACCGACAGCCCGACAGTGGGCCGCGGCGGCGATAGTCGGCGCGGCGCTGCTGCTCATCGGCAACGGTGGGGTCGCGTGGGCCGAGACGCGAATCGAGTCGGGTCTCGCCGCTCTGATGGTGGCCATGATCCCGCTCTGGATGGCGTTGATGGACCGGCTGTTCTTCGGCCGGCGCCTGTCGCCGCTAGCGGTGGCCGGGCTCGTCGTCGGCTTCGGCGGGGTTGCGCTCCTCGTTCGTCCCGGCGCGGGCGGCGACCTCGCGGCAATGCTGGCGCTCGTCGGGACGACGGCGGCGTGGGCGGGAGGCTCGCTCTACGCGCGTGGTGCTCCGCTCCCCGAGAGCCCGTTGCTCTCCGCATCGATGCAGATGCTTTCGGCGGGCGTCTTCCTCGCAATTGCCGGGCTCGTGAGCGGTGAGGCTTCCGGAGTCCGCGCGGACTCCTTCTCTACCAAGCCGGTGCTTGCGTTCGTCTACCTCGTCTTGGTCGGCTCCCTGGTCGCGTTCTCGACGTACGCGTGGCTCCTGAAGAACGTCCGGATCTCGATCGTCTCGACGTACGCGTTCGTCAATCCGGTCGTTGCCGTGGCGCTGGGCACGGTCTTCCTCAACGAGCCGATCCGCTGGACGACCGTGATCGCCGGCGCCGCCATCGTCGTCGCCGTCGTGCTGATCGTGACCGCGCGGGCACCCGCCCAGAAGCCGGTGACGGGCGAGGTTCCCGAGCCTCTCAAAGCAGCTGCCTAGCGCTACCCTGGCTCCCGTGAGGAGCTTCAATCTCAGGCAAGTCAAGCTCCGCTCGGGTGAGGAGTACCGCGACGAAGTCGAGCTCGAGCTGGAGCCCTTCGAGCTCGGCGGCGAGCGCTATCTGCCGGTGCCGGAAAAGGTTCCGGCGGAGCTCGTGATCCAGAAGGCGAGCACGGGAACCGTCTTCCAGCTGGGCTTCGCCGCCCGACTACACGGCCCCTGCTACCGCTGCCTCGGTGACGCCGTCCTCGAGCTGCCGATCGCGGCGCGCGAGTACCAGGCGACGAACCCGCCCGAAGGCTCGGACGACCTCCGCACTCCCTACGTCGCAGACGACAAGCTCGATCTGACGGGCTGGGCGCGAGACGCCGTCGCCCTCGCGCTGCCGGACAAGATCCTCTGCCGATCGGACTGCGCCGGCCTCTGTCCGGTCTGCGGCAAGAACCTGAACGACGAGCCGCACGAGCACGAGAACGACGCGACAGATTCTCGCTGGTCGGCGCTCGAGGCACTGCGCGGGAAGCTCTAGGGGTCGTGGTTGCAGCTGGGGGAACCTCCCGGTTCCCCCAGAACCCCTCCACCGGTCCGCTTCGCGGACGGCCGCTTCACGCCGCTAGACTGGCCCGCTCATGGCCGTCCCGAAGAAGAAAACCTCGAAGGCCCGGCGCGACAAGCGTCGCGCACAGCACAAGATCGATTCGCCGCGGCTGAACGTGTGCCCGCAGTGCGGCCAGCCCAAGCGGCCGCATCGGGTTTGTCCGACGTGCCACACCTATCGCGGCCGGGACGTCGACCCGCTTCGAACGCCGGCCCCGTAGGTTCGCGCGCTTGCGGCGATCGGGGAGTCGACGCCTCAGATGATCCGCGTCGCCGTCGACGCCATGGGGTCTGACCGTGGACCGGAGGAGATCGTCGCGGGCGCGCTCGCGGCCGCGTCCGAAACGGTCCAGCCGATCATGGTCGGACCGACCGGTCTCGACACCAAAGGGCTTTCACTGCTCGAAGCCTCCGAGGTGATCGGGATGGACGAGAAGCCCGCGGAGGCGGTCCGCGCCAAGCCCGACAGCTCCCTCGTCGTGACTTGCCGCGCGGTGGTCGAGGACAAGGCCCACGCTGTCGTCTCGGCGGGCAACACCGGGGCGATGCTCGCCGCGGGCCTGCTCGAGCTGCGGCGGATTCCGGGTGTTCGCCGGCCGGCCATCGCAGTCACGATCCCGGCCCGTCGCGGTCCCTCCGTTCTCCTGGACTCGGGCGCGAACGCCGACGCGCGCCCCGAGGACCTCGTGCAGTTCGCGCATATGGGCGCGGTCTTCGCGGAGGAGATCCTGGAGGTGCGCGATCCGACCATTCGGCTGCTGTCGATCGGCGAGGAGGAGGAGAAGGGAAACCAGCTCACGCTGGAGGCGCACGACCTGCTTCAGGCCGGCGACCTGAACTTCGCAGGCAACACGGAGGGTCGGGACCTGATCGCGGGTGCAGCCGACGTGGTCGTCACGGACGGCTTCACGGGAAATGTGGCCCTCAAGCTGCTCGAAGGCACGATCAAGAACCTGCTCGAAGCGTTTCGCGAGGAGGTCGGCGCCTCGGTCCGCGGGCGGATCGGCGGGCTTCTCATCCGTCCGGCCGCGCGCCGGCTACGTGACCGGCTCGACCCTGACACCTACGGCGGCGCGTATCTGCTGGGGCTGCGGGGCCTCGTCGTGATCGCTCACGGCAACTCATCCCGGAGGGCGATCGCCAACGCGATCCGGCTCGCGGCGAGGGGAGTCGAGCACGACGTCGTGGGGAGGCTGGCTCAAAGAATCGACGCGACCGTGTTAGCATCCCGCCCCTCTACGACTCCGACCCCAACGTGAGGTGACATGGCAGCGTCCCGCGAGGAAGTCTTCGAGCGCGTGAAGGAAGTGCTGACCGAGCAGCTCGGTGTAGACGAAAGCGACATCAACGAAGAGGCTTCCTTTCAGGAAGATCTCGATGCGGACTCGCTCGATCTGGTCGAGCTGATCATGGAGCTCGAAGATCAGTTCGGGATCAAGATCTCCGACGAGGACGCCCAGAAGATCCAGACCGTCGGCCAGGCCGTCGACTACGTCGCCTCACATCAGTAGCGCACCCTCCGGGGATACCGCCCGGCTCCGCAAGCTGATCGAGCGGCTCCCCGAAGAACGGGCCGAGCAGGTCTACACGCACGCATCCTGGGCCAGCGAGCGCGCAGCGTCGTACGAGCGGCTCGAGTTCCTTGGCGACAGCGTGCTCGAGCTCGCGATCGCGCGTGAGCTCTTCGAGCGCTATCCGGAGTTCACCGAAGGCCGGCTCGCCAAGATCCGCTCGCACGTGGTCTCACGCGCGAGCTGCGCCGTCGTCGCGCGGCAGCTGGACCTGGGTAGCCGGCTCGCCGAGCGCGGTGCCAACATCCCGGACGACGAGCTCGACCGTCTGTCGCGCAATCGGAACGTCCTGGCGGCGCTGCTCGAGGCAGCGCTTGCCGCGCTGTTCCTCGAGCACGGCTTCGAGAAGATCGAGCGGCCGATCGTCGAAGCGTTTGCGGGACGGATCGACTATGCGCTCACGAGCCACGTCGACTACAAGACGGAGCTCCAGGAAGCGCTCGCTCGCCGGGCCATGTCCGTCACCTATTCCGTGCTCGAGGTCGACGGGCCGCCCCATGACCGGCGGTTCACCTGCGCGGCGGTGATCGACGGCGAGGAGATGGGGGTCGGGACCGGCAACTCGAAGAAGGCTGCCGAGCAGGAGGCTGCAAAGGGAGCGCTCGCGCGGCTCGGCGTCGAGGTCTCGACTCAGTAGATGCGAAGGCTCCGCGTCATCCGCGCTCCCCGCTAGGTTGTGCGGCGCATGCATCTGCGCGCGATAAAGCTGCGCGGCTTCAAGTCGTTCCCTGAAGCGGTCGAGATCCGCCTCGAGCCGGGTGTCGCCGTCGTCGTGGGCCCGAACGGCTCCGGGAAGTCGAACGTCTCGGACGCGATCGTCTGGGCGTCCGGGTCGCTCGCTCCTTCCGAGCTGCGCGCCGAGAAGCCCGACGACGTGCTCTTCGCCGGGGGCAGCGGACGTGCCCCGGAGGATTTCTGCGAGGTCGAGCTGCTGTTCGATAATCCCGAAGGCGACGGCCCGCTGCCCTACTCGGAGCTCTCCGTGGCGCGGCGGCTGCATCGCGGCGGCGAGGGTCAGTACCTCTTGAACCGTGCCGCGGTTCGGCGGCTCGACCTCGTCGAGCTGCTTGCCGACCTCGGCCTCGGCGGCGGGATGCACTCGATCATCGGCCAGGGCCGGGTCGAGGAGATCCTCGGCTCGAAGCCCGAGGAGCGTCGCGAGCTGCTCGAGGAAGCGGCCGGGCTGGGGCGATTCAAGAAGCGGAAGCATCGCGCCGAGCTGAAGCTCGCGCGCGTTGCGATCCAGGTCGAACGCGCGCGTGACGTCGAGGCGGAGGTGAAGAAGCGCCTTCGTCCGCTTGCGCTGCAGGCTAGTGCAGCGGAGCGCGCGGAAAAGCTCCGCGGCGAGATCGCGTCCCTGCGCGCGCGCGTGGCCGAGCTCGACCTGCAGGACCTGACGGAGCGACTCGAGGACGGCGAGGGACGCAGAACGGCCGCCGTGCTCGCCCGCAAGGACGCCGACAGGCGGCTCGACTCGTTGCTCGAGGACCGACGCCGGGCCGAGGAAGAGCTCGCCGACGCGGCCGGACGCCGTGAAGCGGCGACCGCGACGCTGTACCGGCTGCGCAGCGCGCGCGAACGACTCGAGCTGCGTCGCGAGAGCGCCGAGGCGCTGCTGGAACGATTACGGGGCGAGCTTGCACGACCACGGCGCGTCCTCGACGCGCGCATTCGCGCGGAGCGAGAGGCGCTCCGTGAACGAGCGCGCGTCGCGCGCGAACGTCTGAAGACGCTTGAGCGCGCTCTCGCCGAACGCGAGGGCTTGCCGCCGGCAGCGCGCGCGCTCGCCGAGGAGGGCGAGCGACTGGCGCTGTCCTTGCTCTCGGTCGAGCCGGGCCAGGAGCGCGCGGTCGCCGCTGCGCTCGGGCACCGTGCTGCGGCGCTCGTCGCCGATGATGCACGCGCCGCGCTTGCGCTGGCCGAGCGGGCGCGTGCCGCCGGGCTCGGCAGCGTCGTCGTCCTGACGCGTGATCCGGCGGAGGCCGTGCGGGAGCTTCCGGTCGTGCCGAAGGAGGAGCTCTTGCGCTCGCCGGTCCCGGCCGTGACGCCCGAGGGCTTCGGGTACGACCCGCAGCGCGGCGAGCTGTGGTTCGCCGGCGAGACTGCCGAGGCTGTCTGGCTCGAGCTCGAGGCTCGCCGTCGTGCGCTCGCCGTCGACGTCGAGGAGCTCGAGGCCCGGGTCGCGGCGCCCATTCCTCAGGAGGCGTACTCGGCGGGGCGCGATCCGCTGACCGTGACGCTGGCGCGCGTTGCCGCACGCCTCGTCGAGACGCTCGAAGGCGTCGCGGACGATCGCTTCGAGGCGCCGCTTCGAGCACGAGTCGATGCGAGCGGCTCGCGTACCGGGGCACTTGCAGAGGAGCTGCGCAACCTCGGCGCTGCGGAGGTCGAGGCACGTCGTGCCGCCGCGGAAGCGGGGGAGCGGCTGAGCGCTCTCGACGTCGAACGCGCACGGATCGAGGCCGAAGCCGACGAGGCGGGCCGTCGGCTCGAGAGCGTCGCTGCCGACCCTGCGGAGGGCGACGATCGCGACGAGCTGGCCGAGCGGATCGAGCGCCTCGAGCGCCGCCGGGAGTCCCTGGGCCAGGTCAATCCGCTGGCCAAGGAGGAGTACGAGCAGGAGAAGGAGCGGCTGCAGGAGCTCTCGATCCAGCGCGCGGATCTCGAGGAGAGCCTTCAGGAGCTCGAGTCGCTGCGCGACGATCTCGCCCGCACGGTCGAGCAGCGTTTCGCGGAGACGTTCGCCGCCGTGCAGGAGAACTTCGCGGAGGTGGCCTCCACGCTCTTCGCCGGAGGCGAGGGCCGGCTACGCCTGACCGCTCCCGAAGACGAAGAGGAGCAGCCGGGCATCGAGGTCGAGCTCCGCCCGGCCGGGAAGAAGGTGACCCGCCTGTCGCTGCTCTCCGGCGGTGAGAAGGCGCTCGGCGCGATCTCCTTCCTCTTCGCGCTCTTCCTGGCGCGGCCGTGTCCGTTCTACTTGCTCGACGAGGTCGAGGCTGCTCTCGACGACACGAACATCGGGCGCTTCGTCGAGTTGCTGCGCCGCTACTCCGATCGAGCCCAGTTCATCGTCATCACGCACCAGAAGAGGACGATGGAGGCCGCCGATATCCTCTACGGAGTGACGATGGGCGCCGACGGAGTCTCGCAGATCGTGTCCCGGCGCCTGCCTCGGGAGGAAGCCGCGGCCGTCGCGTAATCGGATTGCCGGGGTCTGACCCCGCAGGGGTCTGACCCCAGCCTTTACGGTTGCGGCGCTTCTCGCGAGGAGGCAGCGGCCGTCGCGTAATCGGATTGCCGGGGTCTGACCCCGCAGGGGTCTGACCCCAGCCTTTACGGTTGTCGCCGGATGCCGCGCTCGTGGTCACAGCTGCTGGGGGAAGAGGGCGCGCGTCCGGAGCCTGAGGCCCAGCGTGCCGGTCTCTTCTCGCGCCTGCGCGACTCGCTCTCCAAGAGTCGCCAGGCGCTGACCGCCGAACTCGCCTCCGCTGCGTTCGATCCCGGTGACGAGGCGGCCTGGGAACGGCTCGAGGAAGCGCTGATCCGCGCGGACGTCGGCGTGCCGGCGACCGCGGAGCTGGTGCAGCGGCTGGAGGCGCGACAGGACCTCACCGACCTGAGCGCCGCGCTGGCCGAGGAGATCGCGAGCCTTTTCGGCGAGCCGCCGACGCTCGACGTGCAGTCCGATCCGGCTGTTCTGCTCGTGGTCGGCGTCAACGGCACCGGGAAGACGACGACGATCGGCAAGCTGGCGGAGCGTCTGCGGCAGCATGGGCACTCCGTGGTGCTCGGAGCCGCCGACACGTTTCGAGCAGCCGCGGAGGAGCAGCTCGAGATCTGGGCGGAGCGCTCGAGCGCCGAGTTCGTCGGCGCCGAACGCGGGGCGGACCCCGCCTCGGTTGCGTTCGAGGCGATCGAGCGCGCGAAGAACGACGACCGAGACATCGTCATCATCGACACCGCCGGCCGGCTCCACACGCAGGCGAACCTGATGCAGGAGCTGGCCAAGGTGCGACGGGTGATCGAGGGGCGACTTCCGGGCGCTCCGCACGAGACGCTCCTCGTCGTCGACGCGACGACGGGTCAGAACGGCCTGCAGCAGGCGCGGCTCTTCGGGGAGGCGGCCGGGGTCAGCGGGGTGGCACTCACGAAGCTCGACGGCAGCGCCAAGGGCGGCATCGCCGTCGCGATCGCGCACGAGCTCGGACTGCCGGTCAAGTTGATCGGCGTGGGGGAGAAGCTCGAAGATCTGCGGCCGTTCGACGCCGACGACTTCGCGCGGGCACTCGTGGCGGGTTAGGCTCGCCGACATGCCATCTGCGGAGAACAGCATCGTCATCAACCGGGCTCGCCCGGAGGTCTTCGAGTTCGTTGCCGAGCACGAGAACGACAAGAGCTGGCGGCCGGGCGTGCTCGACATCGAGCGCGCGTCCGGAGAGGGAAAGGGTGCGATCTACCGCCAGGGCGTCAAGGGGCCGATGGGCCGCCGCATTCCCGCCGACATCGAGGTAACGGCGTACGAGAAGGACTCGCACGTCGCGTTCCGGACGCTCAGCGGGCCGGTGCGACCCGAGGGCAGCTATAGGTTTGAGGACGAGGACGGAGGAACACGCGTCACGTTCGCGCTCAATGCGAACCTGAGCGGACCGCAGAAGCTCATCGCGCCGATGGTGCGGCGCTCGATGAGCTCACAGGTCGAGGCGCTCGAGTACCTGAAGCAGGTCCTCGAGGGCTAAATCAACGCTCGACGGCGAACGCGATGTTGACCGTCGTGCGGTAGAGGCTGATCCGGTCGTTCTCGACTTCGGCGCTCATCGAGACGACGTGGGCGCCGCTGATACCGCGCAACGTCTTTGCCGCTTCCTGGACGGCCACGTCCGCTGCCTTGGCAAAGCTCTCGGGGGACGAGCCGATGATCGTCACGACCTTCGCGACGTCTGACATGTGACCTCCTTGGTGGTCTTAGCCGTGTGGCGTGATGACCACGGCGTACCCGCTCAGCGGATTGTCACCCGCGATGAAGATCTCCTCGACTCGGAACAGTTTGTGCCCGTCTTTCTCTCCTTTCTCGTACGCGTCTCGGAGCGCATCCTCCAGAGTCGCGGCGTCGCCGTCCATGGACTTCCCGGTGTACCGCTGGTACTTCTGCAACACCCGATCCAGGATCGCTTCTGAATCTGAGCCGTCGGCCACTTCAGCCCTCCCTGTTCGCTGACCCGACGACACTAACGCCGAGCCGCCAAGACGGAAAGTGCCGGGTCAGCGCACGCGGGCCCCTAACAGCTCCGCTGCCCTTGCCGCCGAGACCACATTGCCTTTCCGTTCGAAGGCTTGCCGGGCCCGCTCGACGAGCGGCGGTGCGGCTTCAGCGTCGCCCGTGAGCCGGAGAACGTGTGCGAGCTCGAGCAGCGTGCTGCCCTGTAGCTCCAGGAAATCCGTCGCCTCGGCGAGCGAGACCGCCTCTTCGGCGAGCAGCTCAGCCGTGGGCAGATCACCTGTTTGGGCCACGGCGGCTGCGCGGGCGCTTCGCCACACCGCCTGCGTGACCACGTCCGCCGCGGCGCCCGTCTGCTCGCTGATTTCGGAGAACTCGATCGCCTCCTGGTACTCGCCCTGCTCGACGAGCGCCTGGGCCAGGAAGGCGGCCAGGGTCGAGCGCGTCCCGCGCTCGCCCATCCGCTCGAGCGCGTCGTAACCCGAGCGCAGCTCGCGTACGGCAGCGGCGGGATCTCCCGCGAGCAGCTCGATCGTCCCCGAAGCGAAGGCGTGCTCGCCCGCGAGCATGTAACGCAGGCCGAGCTCCTCGTAGATCGCGCGTGCCTCCTCGGCGAGCGTTCGCGCCTCGTCGAACTGGCCCAGGCGCGCGTGAAGCGCGGCGAGCGTGCTGGCAATTCCGGCACGCACTTCGACGTCGCCGCCGACGCTCTCGCTCAACTCCTCACACCGTCTGATCGCGTCTTGCACCGGTGTCGGCCCGTACGCGAGCGCGCGCGCAAGCAGTCCGATGATGGTCGAGACCTCGCGGGGATCGGAGGCGCGCCGCGCATGAACAAGGGCGCGCTCGAGCGCTTCCGTTCGCGCGGCCCAGCGGCCCGCGATCGCGTCGGCTTCGCTGCGCAGCCACCAGGCCTTGGCGAGGCCGAGCTCGTCATGCAGGTCTTCCAGCAGCGGGATCGTCGTCTCGGCGATTCGGACGATCTCTTCGGTCGAGCTCTCCGGGTTCGTGAACGTCCGGAAGAACTCCCGCTCGATCAGCGTGCGCAGCTCGAGCTTCTTGTCGCCTGCCGCCGCGGCTCCCTCGAGGGCTTCTCCCAGCACGACGTCGGCACGGCTGAAGTCACCGGTCTTCATCAGCGCACTGCCGAGTTGCGGAAGCGCCTGAAGGCGGATTGGATTCTGCTCGCCGAGCAGAGTGGTGGCCCGCGCGAGCAGGTTGACGGCCGCCGGCATGTCGTGTCGAGCGAAGGCGCGCTCGCCGGCTTGGGCGAGCAGCGCCCCGGCACGATCCGAGAGAGCACGCGCGTTCTCATCGAGACCGCCGAGCTCTTGCCGGTAATGCACCGCCTGCTCGTAGTGGTAGCCGACGATCTCGTCGAGCTCGCCGGCCCGTCCCATGTTCGTGCGGGCGGCCCAGTCCGCGAAGCGTTCGTGCAGCTGTGCGCGGAGCTCTTTCGGAATGCCGGCGTAGGCTGCGTCGCGAATCAGGGCATGGCGGAATCGGTAGGAGTCCTCACGGCCCGGGCGCGGAGTGAGCAGGTCCTTTCGGACGAGGTTGAGCAGTCGCATGTCCACGCCGGAGCGCTCGCTCTCATCGAGAAGTTGGAGGACCGAGCTCCGCCCGAACTCCTTCCCGGCGACGGCCGCGCGCTCGAGCACCGCGCGCTCGTCGGACGGAAGCCGGTCGAGCCGCGCCGCGAGCAGGGCGTGGATGGTGGGCGGGATCGCCTCGACCGACCCACCCTCGGCGAGCATCGCGGCCATCTGCTCCACGTAGAGCGGGTTTCCCTCGGCCGCCTCGGCAATGCGTGCTCGTGCGGCGGCGTCGAGCGGCCACTCCTGCGCGATCTCGTCGAGCAGCTGCTCCAACTCCGCGTCCGTGAGCGGTCCGAGCACGAGCTCGGTCGCATTCGGCGAAGACAGCCAACCCTGCCGTTCCTCGAACAGGTCCGGCCTGGCGAGGCAGAGCAAGAGGACGGGCGCGTTGTGTGTCCAGCCGGCGAGGTACTCGAGCAGGTCGAGCAACGTCGGTGCCGCCCAGTGGATGTCTTCGAACATGATCACGGCGGGCCGCTCGCGCGCGAGCTCCTCGAAGAGTCGCCGGACCGCCCAGAACATCTC
>JBKPEC010000021.1:0-6587 GCA_046728195.1 Actinomycetota bacterium | reverse complement strand
GGCGGGCCGGAAGCGCAAGAGAAGCCGGTCTACCAGCCCGTCTACCAGTACCTCCTGTCGCGCGGGATCGGCGTGCTCGCGACGAACATCCGTGGCTCGACCGGCTACGGCAAGTCGTACCAGCGGTTGGTGCAGCGCGATTGGGGCGGCGGCGACATGCGGGACTGGGAGCACGCGGTCAAGTGGTTGCAGGCGCAGGACTGGGTCGATCGGGAGCGGATCGGCGTCTTCGGCGGCTCGTACGGCGGCTTCGCCGTGCTCACGTGCGTGACGCGCTTGCCGCAGTACTGGGCGGCCGCAGTAGACATCTTCGGACCTTCGAATCTCGTCACGTTCGCGAAAGCGGTGCCGCCGACGTGGAAGCGCTTCATCGCGCGCTTCGTCGGAGATCCGGAAACAGAGGCGGAGTTCCTCATGGAGCGGTCACCGATCACGTACATCGAGAACGTGCGTGCGCCGCTGCTCGTAATTCAGGGCGCGACGGACCCGCGAGTCGTGAAGGGCGAGTCCGACCAGTTCGTCGAGAAGCTGCGGTCCCTCGGCCGTGAACTCGAGTACGTCGTCTTCGACGACGAGGGCCATGGGTTCACCAAGCGCACGAACGAGCTGAAGGCATATCGGCTTGCAGCCGAGTGGCTGGAGCGTCACCTAACTTCTGGGGTCTGACCCCTCCGGGGTCAGACCCCGGCCCTACAGGTGCCGCCCGGCTCGCAGGCCGGCAACGAAGACGTCGAGTGGGTCATCCTTGGAGCGCCTCCAGGTCGCGGCGAAACTCGTGTTCGTCGATCCGGCCGAGGTCGCCGTCCGGGAACGGGAAGGGCCAGCCGGGCTTCGGGTCGTCCGCGTAGCGCGGCACGACGTGCGTGTGGAGGTGCGGTAGCTCGTTGCCGAGGATGTCGTAGTTCAGCTTCACGGGCTGCATGCGCTGCTCGATCCTGCGCCCGGCCTCGAGAACCTCCCGCCAGTACTGCGCCGCCTCATCTTCGGAGAGCTCCGTCGGCTCGGCGACGTGCCGTCCGCGCCAGATAACGACGGAGTAGCCGCGCTGGATGTTCCGCTTGTGAAGGTAGGCGTCCGAGACCTCGCCCGCGAAGAAGCGGGCGCCGTACTCGGTCTCATCGGGGCGGCCCTGGGCGCACATCGGGCAGCCCTCACCCCGCTTCAGCGCATAGAAAGACTTTGGCCACTCCATGCCGCCGACGTTAGCATCGGTACGAGGAGTGCCCGAGACGCCGGAACAGTTCTACGGGCGCGCCAAAGGTGCGCTGCGGATGCCACCCATCGAGGACTGGGAGACCTTCCCGTTCGAGGGTGACATCCGGCCACGCGCGTTACAGCCGCCGGCGGACCATGAGAAGGCGCGCAGCGGCGAGGGTGGGATCGAATGCTACGCCTGCAACAAGGTTGCGGACGACCTGATCTGGGAGGACGAGCGCTGGCAGCTGACGGCGATCGGACCGACTGGGCTGCCGCTCGTCTTGATCCTCGAGCCGAAAGAGCACTTCGACATCGAGACCCTGCCAACCGAGCTGGCCGCGGAGCTGGGGCCGCTCCTGCAGAGGATCGAGCGCGCCGTCCGGGCCGCCGGAGACATCGGCCGTGTGCACATCGGACGCTGGGGCGAAGGCAGCGAGCACCTGCACTGGTGGTTCATGGGGCGACCGGCCCGCATGCGGCAGCTGAGCGACAGCTTCGCGGCGATCTGGGACGACATTCTCCCGCCCGTGCCCGATGACGTATGGCGTGCGAGCGTCGCGAAGGTCGTCGCGGCGCTGGGTTGAGGGTCGGAGTTCCGGGGTCTGACCCCACAAGGGGGTCAGACCCCAGCCTTACACTCTTTAGAGGTGGCGTCCGGCTCGCATCCCCGCGAGCACGGCGACGACGCCGAGGCTGACGCTTGACAGCGCGTAGAGAAGTGCGAGCGGGAGGCGACCCTCTTCGATGAGATCGAGCGTCTCCTGCGCGAAGGCGGAGAAGGTCGTGTAGCCACCGAGGACCCCGAGGGCGACGCCCAGCCTGAGCCAGGCGGGTAGATGATGCCGATCGACGAGGGCGGCGATGGCCACGCCGATGAGCAGGCAACCGCTCGCGTTGATGGTGAAGGTTGCCCAAGGAAATAGTGAGAAGCTGCGGTGCTCGATCAAACGGTCGAGGCTGTATCGCGCGAGCGAACCGACGGCGCCACCGACAGCGACCGCGAGTGAGACGGGCATACATGACTCCTTTGTATCGTAGGAGCCATCAGCCGGTTGTGGCGGTTGAAGGCGGGCTCCATCGCCGCGCTCTTCAGACGATAACGGGGTCTGACCCCTTGGGGTCAGACCCCAGCCTTGACGCTTTCGGCCAGCGCCTCGACCACGACGGGGTCGAAGTCCGTGCCGGCGCAGCGACGGAGCTCGGCAAGCGCTGCGGCGACCGGCCGTGCCTTCCGGTACGAGCGGTCGGTGGTCATGGCGCTGAAGGCGTCGCACCATGAAGCGGACCAGGCTGAGCGGCGAGTCGTAGCGCGCGGCCCAGCCTTGACGCTTTACCGAGTGACCGTGATCTTCGTCAGCCCGGCGGGGCTGTCGACGTTCTCTCCGCGCAGGGTTGCCAGGCGCACGGCGGCGACCTGACCGGGGACGACCGTCAGCAGTGGACTCAGCCATTCCGGCACGTCCGGGACGAGCGGGAGCGGCGTCTTTGCGGCCGCGAGGAAGTCGGGATCGTCGCTGATCGCCACCACCTCGGAGCCGCGCTCGCGGACGCTCTGGACGGCCGCGGCCATACTCGCCAGCGTTCGTCCCGCCGGCGCGATCACGATTGCGGGACGGCCGGGCTTCACTGCCGCGATCGGCCCATGCAAGAGATCGGCGGAGGAGAAGGCCTCGAACTGTGCGCCGGATAGCTCGCGAATCTTCAGCGCAATCTCGAACGCAGTCCCATAGTTCACGCCGCGCGCAATGACGCTGCCTCCCTCAACGTCTCGGTAGCCGTCGACCAGGTTCGCCGCCTCGAGGGAACGGTCGATCTGCTCGGAGATCCGGTCCGGCATCGCGCGCAGATCGCGCAGCCGTTCGGCATCCTTCGCCGCCGACAACAACGCGACCGCACCGATCGAGTTGAGGTACGTCTTGGTCGCCGCGACCGCACGCTCCTGGCCGGCGTGCAACGGCAGGATGTGGTCCGCGACCACCGCGAGCGGTGAGCCGGGATCGTTTGTGATCGCGAGTGTCGGTCGTCCTTGCCGTCGCGCCTCGCTGAGGACGGCGACGACGTCGGGCGAAGCGCCCGACTGGGAGATCCCGATCGCCGCCGCCGGCCCGAGCCTCGGCGGCGCGTCGTACACCGTGTACAGCGACGGGGTTGCGAAGGACACCGGCAGCCGGTTCGTCGTTCCGAAAAGGTATTGCATATAACGAGCGACGTTGCTCGAGCTGCCGCGCGAGACGATGAGCAGGTAGCGAACGTCGTCGCGCACAAGCCCACGGAGAATCTCGCCGGCGCGCTCGAATTCCGTGGCGAGAAACCGCTCCAGTGCAGTCGGCTGCTCGCGCAGCTCCGCCTCAACCCACGACATCTGCAACTGCCTCGCGGATCACGCCGCCGGCTGCCGAGAGTCGCGATCGCGCGGCGTCGGCGTCAACGCCTGCCAACAGCGAGACGATGGCCACCTTCGGATCACCTCCGGAAGCCTCGATCGCTGCAGAGACCTCGCTCTCGGGCTTCGCGGTGGCGATGGCGACGGCACGCTGTGCCCGGGCGCGCAACTTCGCGTTCGAAGGCTGCACGTCGACCATGAGGTCCCCGAACGTCTTGCCGAGCTTCACCATCGCGACGGTGGAGATCGTGTTGAGTACCAGCTTCTGAGCGGTTCCGGCCTTCATCCGCGTCGACCCGCGGATCACCTCAGGCCCGACGTCGACCTGGATGGCGAGGCCGGCCTCGCGGCCGAGCTGCGAGTCGTTGACGCAGGCCAGCCCGATCGTCAGCGCTCCTGCTTGACGTGCGCGCGCGAGGGCCCCAAGGGTGTAGGGCGTCGTCCCGCTTGCGCTGACGCCGAGCACGACGTCGCGTGCCCCGACGTCGAGCTGCGCAAGATCCGCGTCGTCCTCCTCTGCGTCGACGCTGGTCGTCACGGCCGAGATGAGGTCCGTCGAGAAGGTCGGCCCGCACTCGGCGGCATCCGCGGCCGCGATGCGCCCAGATGTGCCGGCTCCGACATAGACGAGCCGGCCTCCTCGTTCGAGCCGGTCGACGATCGCGTCGATCGCAGTCACGATCGAGTCCGCGGCGGCCGCGACGGCCTCGGGAACGGATGCGTCCTCGACGTTGATGAGACGGACCAGCTCAGCCGTCGGCCGCAGGTCGAGCGCCGGCCGCTTGGTGATGGCGCGCGTGATCGCCTCCCAGACCAGCGGCGCATCCGGGGTTGCCAGATGCGTCATGTGGCCACACGCCTCGTAGCCCCAGGTCCAGAGGTCGTCGATCCCCGCGGCGCGCGTGGCTGCAATCGCCGCCTCGAGGTCGGGAATGTCGTCGCGGGTCAGACCGAAGCTCGGGAGCCACATCTGGGGGCGCACGCCGTGCCGCGCAGCCGTCTCGGCGAGCAGGGTCGCGAAACGTTCGACGAACGAGCCGGCCGGCTCGTCGAAGTTCTTCCAGTACGGATCGGTCGCAAAGACCTCCAGCCCCGGCAGGGCGGCGACGCCGTCCCAGTCCTTGATGCCGTGCG
Organism: Actinomycetota bacterium; assembly: GCA_046728195.1. Lineage (GTDB taxonomy): Bacteria > Actinomycetota > Thermoleophilia > Gaiellales > Gaiellaceae > 3-1-20CM-4-69-9. The sequence goes on along the minus strand of JBKPEC010000021.1, from coordinate 1,873 downwards.
AGCCCTCGGTCAAGGGCAACAGGCAGATCGTGTTCCTGGCACCGAGCGACGCAACGTGCGCGACCATCTCTCGCAGGAAGTCGACCAGCGATGCCTCACGGAACTCCTGCATTGGCGCCCCGCCCGCCAATTCGCGGCAGACGTCACAGCAACACGCCCAGCGAGCGGGATCGTCGATCCCCACGTGCGCGGGCACGGTCCAGTGGGGCTCGTCCCAGAAGACGTAGTCGGTTCCGGCTGCCACCGCCGCCTCGGCCCATTCCTTGCAGAAGGCACGGTAGGCCGGGTTGTTGAGACAGCCCGTCGCGACCCGGCGACCGTCGTCGAGCACCTGGCAGGCCTCGGGATGGAACGTGACCCAACGGCTCTCGGCTTCGCCGCCGAACGTGCGTCCGACGCCCCAGGGGCACATCTGCACCTCGAGGCCCAGCTCGTGGGAGGCGGCGACGATCTCCGCCATCGTCCCGCGGTAGTACGCGAGGTCGTTCTCCGAGAAGGTGTGCAGGACTGCCGTGTAACCGCGTGCCGCGATGTCCTCGAGATCGCGGCGGACGTGACGGGGAATGCGGACGCCGAAGTACGAGACGCCGGACCGCGTCATGTCTCGCCATCGGCGGCCGCCGCGGTGAGGACCGGCGTCACCGACGCCGGGCGGTCGCGTCGTTGCGACAGCTCGGCCACCAGGCGGTAGCGGTCGCCGCGGTAGAGCGAGCGCACGAACTCAACTGTCTCGCCTGCGGCCGTGCGGCTCGTCCGCTCGAACAGGAACGCGGGGGAGTGCAGCGGGACTCCGAGCAGCTCCGACTCGTCCTCGTTCGTAACGGTGGGCTCGATGGATTGCATGCCGCTGTCGACGAGGATGCCGTAGCGTCGCTCGATCAGCTCATAGAAGGATGCATCCTCGAGCATCTCGCGCGTGAGGCCGGGGACCAGGTCGGCGGGGACATGGAGCGTCTCGAGGGCCATCGGCTCGCCGTCCGCGAGCCGCAACCGTCGGATCAGGACGACCCGCGCGTCGGGCGAGATGTTCAGGGCCCGCCCGACAGCCGCGCCCGCATGGGTCTCGCGCAGCTCGATCGTGCGGCTGCCCGCCGTCATTCCACGCCGGCGCATGTCCTCGCTGAAAGAGGTCAGGGTCAGTTGCTGCGCGATCTTCGGCTCGCTGACGAAGGTGCCGCTCCCGTGGCGCCGCTCCAGATAGCCGTCGCGGACGAGGTCGTCCAGGGCTGCCCGGAGGGTCAGTCGCGAGACGCCGAGCTCGGAGCTGAGCCGCCGCTCCGAGGGGATGGCTTCGCCGACTTGCAGCTGGTCGATCAGCTCGAGCACACGCTGCCTGGTCAAGACCTGTTTGCTCATGAGCTTCGTAATGCAAGCACAGCGATCGGCCTGTGGTCAAGACCAGTCTCCTGCAATCAGCGGAGAATTCACCCTCTTGACACACCGATTGGTCTATGCCAATCTCCCCGCTGGTGGTTGGTGGTCTTAACCAATCGGTGGGCCGGGGTGGCTCGCCGGAGCTCCGGGAGGCGACATGAAAGCTCGATACCTCGTGGCGGCGATCTTCGCCGTCACGCTCGCCGTCGCAGCAACAACTGCGAGCGGCGGGACGAAGAGAGCTCAGGCCGACAAGCTCGTGGTCTGGCTCCAGGACGACGCGAAGAATGGTTGGCCGGATGCCGTCGCAGCGGCAACCAAGACGTTCCAGGCCAAGCATCCCGGCGTCGACGTCGACGTCCAGTATCAGCAGTGGACGACGCATCTGACGAAACTGGATGCGGCCATCGCCGGGAACAACGCTCCCGACGTCGTCGAGATGGGAAACAGCGAGACGACGAAGTACATGGCCGCAGGAGCCTTCGCCCAAGTGCAGGCG
>JBKPEC010000020.1:0-40366 GCA_046728195.1 Actinomycetota bacterium | reverse complement strand
TCGTGTCCGCGGAGCACGGCTTCCACGGGCTGACGCTCGGGTCGCTGTCGGTCAACGGCGATCCGCACTTCGTCGACCGCTTCGGGCCGCTTCTGCCGGGGTTCTCGCAGATTCCTTTCGGCGACCTCGACGCGCTCGAGCTCGAGCTCCGCGGCGAAGACGTCGCGCTCTTCCTCGTCGAGCCGGTTCAGGGGAAAGGCGTGAACCTGCCTCCGGACGGCTACCTCCAGGGAGCGCAGGAGCTTTGCCGTCGCTACGGGACGCTCTTCGCCGTCGACGAGGTGCAGACGGGGTTCGGTCGCACCGGCAGGCTGTTCGCGTTCGAGCACTGGAACCTCGAGCCCGATCTCGTCACGGCCGCGAAGTCACTCTCGGGCGGTTACGTGCCCGTCGGCGCGCTGCTGATGTCGCCGCGGGTCTACGACGGAGTCTTCGACTCGCTGGAGCATTCGGTCAGCCACGGTTCGACCTTCGCGCCCAACGATCTCGCCATGGCGGCCGGGTTGGCGACGCTGCGCGAGTTGGACGAGGAGCAGCTCGTGGACCGCGCCGCACGGCTCGGCGAGCTGCTGCTCGAGCGCACGCGTCCGCTCGTAGAAGAGCATGAGCTCGTCCACGAGGTGCGCGGGCTCGGGCTGATGTGGGCGATGGAGTTCCGCGAGCCCGAGTCGGGCAGCCTCGCCTGGCGGGTGATGGAGCGGATGCAGACCGGACTCTTCGCGCAGCTCGTCGTCGTGCCGCTGTTCACCAAGCACCGGATCCTCAGCCAGGTGGCGGGCCACGACCTGCCGGTGATCAAGGGCTTGCCGCCGCTCGTGCTCGAAGAGCAGGACGTCGAGATGTTCGCTGACGCTCTCGAAGCCGTGATTGCAAAGGCAGGGCGCCCCTCGGGTGTCGCCGGGCTGGCGCTGCGTGCAGCTAGAGCTCGGTGAGCTCGGCGTGCCGGTCGCTGAAGCACTGGCGTGCCCAGATCTCCGCCAGCGTCACGAGCCGTTCGCAGAATGCGCGCTTTTCGGAGAGATTCGCCGGGATCCGGTCCGGCGAAACCGCGACGCGAACCTGATGCAGGACCACCTCGGCCTCCTCGGTCATCTCGTGGCGCTGCTCGCCCACGATCGAGACCTCGCCGGCTTCCGGTACCAGTAGCTTCCCCAGCTCCTCGAGCTCGGCGGTCGTTGCGTCGCGACCGGCGAAGACGCCGAAGTTCACTCGGATCTCGAGGCCGGCCGGTTCCTCGTCGGTGACGAACGCGATGGCGTTCTCGATCTGCATGGGGTCGTATGTACCAACGTCGCCCGAGATCTAACCCTCTCGCGGCTCCCAGCGGAACTTTCGGCTTGCGACCACGATTCCAATGACTCCCCAGATCGCAAGCACGGCGATGTTCCTGGGCTTGTCCCAGAGCTGCTGCCCGTGGAGGTAGATCCCGTTGACGGCGTCGAGGAAGTACTTGAGCGGCAGCACGTCGCCGATCGCCCGCAGCGCCTGGGGGTAATGGCGTGTCGAGCCGAACGAGCCGGAGAGGAACGCAAGCGGCAGCACGATGATGTTCACGACCGCGGACGAGCCCTCGAGCGAGCGGATGAATCCGGTCAACGCCAGACCGAGGGCGGCGAAGGTTGCGCCCCCGAGAGCGAGGATGAGCACGAGCGACACGAGATGGGTCGGCCACGGCGTCGACTTCAATCCCCGGCCAAGCACGAAGAGCGAGATGGCCTGCAGCGTGAACACGATCATGATCGAGGTCAGTACCGCCGTGAGGTAGACGGCCGGCGGAAGCGGGGTTCCTCGGATCCGTTTCAGGATTCCCGTCTCACGCCGCGCGACGATGATCAGGGCGAGCCCGGCGAACGCAGTGTTCGCGACGCCGTACGCGAGCATGCCGGCGAGCAGTGCCCACGACGCCGGACGGCCGTAGATGCGGCCGTTGTAGACCGCTGTCAGCAGCGTGAAGAGCAGCAGCGGAAAGAGAAACACGAAGACGGCCGACTCGCGGCTGCGCCAGAAGACGCGCTGCTCCCAGCGGAGCTGATGTCGAAACAGCCTCATTCGTCCTCGTCCTTGACGAGCGAGAGGTACACGTCCTCGAGCGTCGGTCGACGCACCTGCAGCCCGTCGAGCTCGCCGCCCTCAGCCAGAGCCCTGGTGGTCAGCTCGTGCAGCACGCGGGTCGGCTCGGTCGTCCGGATCACCACCTCCTGACCGTTGCGGCGATAGCGAACCTCAGTCTCGATCGCGCCGCCGGTCAGCTCTGCCGGGGTGCCCTCTCGGATGATCACTCCTTCGCGGAGGACAGCTACGCGATCTGCGAGCTGCTCCGCCTCGTCGAGGTAGTGCGTCGTCAGCAGGATCGTCTTGCCGAGGGACCGCAGCGACCGGATCATCTCCCAGGCCGCGCGGCGCGCAGCCGGGTCGAAGCCGGTGGTCGGTTCGTCGAGGAAGACGAGGTCCGGATCGCCGACGAGAGCCACTCCGAGGTCGAGGCGGCGTTTCTGTCCGCCGGACAGCGTCTTCACCCGCGCGTCCCGCTTCTCGGAGAGCCCGACGAGCTCGATGACCTCGTCGATTGCGCGGGGCTTCTCGTAGTACCCGGCGAACATGCTGTGCGTCTCGGCGACGGTCAGGGTCGGCCAGAGCTGCGACTGCTGGAGGACGATGCCGATCCGCTCGCGAAACGGCGAGCCCGCGCGGCCCGGGTCGAAGCCGAGCACCTCGACCTCTCCCTGGTCGCGGGTCCGGTAGCCCTCGAGGATCTCGATCGTCGTCGTCTTGCCGGCGCCGTTCGGCCCGAGCAGGCTGAAGACCTCGCCTTCGGCGATGTCGAAGCTGATTCCGCGCAGCGCTTCGTGGGCGTCGTAGGACTTTCGAAGGTTCCGGACCGAGATCGCGCTCACATCTTCTGAGGCTAACTGCTTGGCGTTGCGTAGCCTGCGTGTATGGCGAAGGTCGAAGAGAGGCCGACCCTGGTTCCACGCTGGGTGGCGCTGCTGCTCACCGCGATCGCGGCCGGGCTCGTCGTGTGGACGCTCTACCTCAGCTACGCGTTGCCCGCCCGCCACGTGACCGAGCACTGGCGCATTGCCTGGGCGGGCTTCGATATCGGGCTCGCCCTGGCCCTCGTCACCACTGCGGTCGGCGTGCTCCGCGACGCTCAATGGGTCGACGCGAGCGCAGCCGTCGCAGCGACCCTGCTCGTGACGGACGCCTGGTTCGACATCGTGCAGGCCGATCCCGGCGGTGAGCGTATGGAGGCGATCGTGCTCGCGGTGATCGGGGAGATTCCACTCGCGCTCTTCTGCATCTGGATCGTGATGAACGCGGAACGCGCAATCGGCTCCCTCAGAGACTCTCGACGACGGCGCCTGTGACGCTTCGCTACGTCGTTGCCGACGTGTTTACCGACACCGCGCTGACGGGCAACCAGCTCGCCGTGTTCACGGACGGCCGTGAGGTCGACGACGAGACGATGCAGAAGCTGGCGCGCGAGATGAACTTCTCGGAGACGGTCTTCGTGCTGCCGCCGGAGGAAGGCGGCCATGCGCGGATTCGCATCTTCACGCCGTCGACCGAGCTCCCGTTCGCGGGCCACCCCGTGCTCGGCTCGGCCTTCGTGCTTGCAGCGCCGCTGCAGCTGGGCGAGATCCTGCTCGAGACAGGCTCGGGCGTTGTGCCTGTGAAGCTGCAGCGCGAGGGGGCGCGCATCGTCTTCGGCTGGATGCAACAGCCGATCCCGACATTCGAGCCGTTCGGGCGGGCAGAGGAGCTGCAGCAGGTTCTCGGAGTTCGCTCGAGTCTGCCCGTCGAGGTGTACGACCTCGGGCCGGTGCACGTCTACCTTGAGCTCGGCAGCGAGGAGGAGGTCGCCGCCCTTACGCCCGACTTCGTCGCGCTCGCCGGCTTCGGGGTCTACGTCAACTGCTTTGCCGGCGCAGGGAGGCGCTGGAAGACGCGCATGTTCGCCCCCTCGGATGGCGTCCCGGAGGATCCCGCCACCGGGTCGGCGGCCGGCCCACTCGCGCTGCATCTCGCGCGGCACGGGCGGATCGCCTTCGGCGACGAGATCGAGATCTCGCAGGGCGTGGAGCTGAAGCGTCCCTCGAGGCTCTACGCGCGGGTCGAGGGCTCGCTCGACAAGGTCGAGCGAGTGGAAGTGGGCGGCTCCGCCGTGATCGTCGCGCGTGGCGAGTTCCGTTTTTGACCGCGCGAAAGCTTCGCTTTCGCGCGGATTGAGGTACTGCGCTTCGCGCCTAACGCACGCGGGCGGAGCCCGCGTGCTCTTGGGGCTTCGGGTTGTCGTCGGCGGTGGTCCACGGGGGGCGGCGCCGGAGGCGTCGCCGCCCGTGTGAGTCCGGCCTCCTCTAACGGCGGCTGCGCCTGCCGTTAGCTCCGGCCCGCTGTGCTGGTGGTCAGCCCGCGGTTTGAGCAGGACCGCTCAAGGGCGGAAGCTAAGACCAGGCGAAGCCGGGCTTAGGTTCCGCCGACCTGATGCGGGCGCGGACGCCTCCGGCGCCCGTGCCCGCACGGTAGGGACCAACGGCCTGACCACCAACACAAGTGAGAGTGCGCGGGCTCCGCCCGCGCACGTTCCCCGCGAAGCGGCGTACTACTCCGAGATAAAGGCGACAGCCTTTATCTCGGGTAACTCGGGGACGAGGGCGCGCCAGAAGATGCCGCCGTTCTCCGACAGGTAAAGGCGGTTCCGGGCTGCGAACAGCATGAGGTCCGGGTTGTCCTCATCGATCGCAACGGCGAAGCCGGGCGGCAGCCCGCCGCCGGTCTCGTGCCACGTGCTGCCGGCGTCGTGGCTGACAGCAAGCGGCGGGCGGCGGTCGACCACGGCGATGACCGTCGCGCCCGCAGCCGCCGCGGCGACGACTCGCGGCAGCTCGACCTTCACCGCCGACACCTCGAAGTCGTCCGTCTCGCCCACCACCTCCTCCGTCTCCAGGTCGACGAGGTACGTCCCCGATGACGTCCGCACCGCCGCGTTCACGGCGAGAGTCTCTGTGCGAGCAGCGACCGCACCAGCTCCGTGGCCCGCTCGGCGGCCGCAATCGGCGTCAGGCCCTCGGACCTGGCCGCGAGGTACCCGGCCGAGAACAGGTCGCCGGAGCCGGTCGGGTCAGCCGGGACGGGCCAGGCTCCCACCTTCACCGAACGTCCCGGCAGGTACACCCGCGAGCCGCGCCCGCCAAACGTGACGAGCACCTCGGGCACGCCGAGCCTGTCGATCGCGCCGACGACCTCCGCCTCTTCCTCCGCCAGCTTGAGGATCTGGACGTGCTCGAGCATCGACGGATCGAAGTCGGCGTCGAGGCGTAGAGGCCCTGGCTCTCCGGCGCGGACCAGTCCCTGGCCGTCGAAGGAGACCACGCGTTCGCGCGCGAGGGCCCGGAGGGTCTCGGCCGGGAAGTCCGAACGCAGAAGCGGTGCGACGTGCACCCAAGCGCCCGGAGGCACGAGCTCGATGTCTGCAGGCGTCCAGACGTCACCTGCCTGCTCGACGGTCATGATGCGAACGTCGCCCTCGTAATAGAAGGAAAAGGTCGTGGTCGTCGTGCCGTCGAGCGAGACGACCGGCTCGCCGAGCTCGGTCAGATGCCTCGTGTACTCGACGCGGTCGTCGGGCCCACAACGGGTGAAGATCGTCCCGCGTGTGCCGTAGGCGCGCCATGCGACAGCGGCGTAGTACGGGCCGCCGCCGATCCGCGGCGGTCCGCCGTCAACGACGTCCCGGGAGAGGTTCCCGACGAGCGCGAGCGGCGGCACGCGCCGAGCCTAGCGACACCACGGCCGCCGTCAGCAAAAAGGCGACCACGAAGCTGGGCACCGAGGCCCCAAACCGATACGCGGGGGTCGGCAGATGGCCCAGCCAGCGCGACCAGAACCCAAGGTCGGCCGGCTGATACAGCCATTCGTACACGAGGAAGCCGACGACCCAGGCGACGATAGGGCCCACTCGGAGCGCAGGACCGTCGAAGACGTGTTCGCGGGTGTAGTGCATTCCCGCCAGCAGCCAGTCCGCGATGAGAACGCCGAGCAGGGGTACGAACACGGCTCCGAGCAGGAGCAGAAAGCGCTGATAGCTCCGCATGTCGAAGGCGAGCGCCCCGCCGGTCGCGAGCACGGACGCGCCGACAATGAGTGCGCGTTGCGAGACGTTCGGGAAGAGGTTCTGCGTCGACACCGCTCCCGAGTAGACGTTGGCGAAGGCCTCATCGGTCTCGTCCACGGTCAGCGCGAGCAGCGCGAGCGCGGCCGCGGCGCCGCCCCCTGCGATCGCGACCAGGATCAGCTCCGGCCGGTTCGGATCGACGCCGCGCGAGAGGACGAGGATGGAGCCGAAGCCGAACTGGAAGAGCGTCGGCAAGAGATAGCCGATGCCGACACCGAAGAAGGCGCTGCGCCGGTTGCGCGAGAAGCGCGTGTAGTCGGCGACGAGCGGAGCCCAGGACACGGTCACGGCGACGACCGTGTCCACGGCCAACCAGAAGGAGCCCTTGTGTCCGCCTTCGGACCAGATCCGCCCGAGATTCGCGCCATCGAGGATCCACCAGGTGAGGTAGACGATGGACGCCAGCACCGCCCAGATCGCGAACTTGCGGACGAACCGCCGGACGAATCCGATCGGGCCGAGCAGCGCGAGCATGGCGGCAAGCGCTCCGAAGCCGAGCTTCCAGAGCCAGATCGCCTTGAACCCGAAGAGCTTGTCGCAGAGCAATCCCGCCGCAGTCGCGATCACGATCAGCTCGAAGATCGCCCAGCCGAGGCATTGCAGGATGTTCAGCGCCGTCGCGAGGTAGGAGCCGCGGCGTCCGAGCGGCGCGCGCTGGAGCACCATCGTCGGGACGCGCGCATCGGCGCCGATCAGCGCTGCGACCGCGAGCATGACGTTTCCGATCACGCCGCCGACGAGCGTCGCGGCCAGCGCGTCGCGGAGCGGCAGGTCGAAGTAGGCCGGCAACACGAGCACGAGCAGCGAGATGCCGAGGTTGGTCCACAGCAGCGTCGTGTCGAGCAGGCCGAGCACCCGGAGGCGCTCCGGTACGGGCTCGATTCCCCACTGCGGTGTCTGTTGCAGGATTCGCTCCCTTCGCTGGTTCTAACCAGATCAGGTTCGACGGGTCTGATCTCAGCGCTGGACGCCAGCGCACCCCGGCTCGCATAGCGTAACCACGAGATCTTGCCTATGTACTGCCTATGCAGTACGGTGGCAGCTTCAATGGCCCGCACCTACACAGCCAGCGAGGCCGCGCGCGCGCTTGGGATCAGCCTCGACACGCTCCGGCGCTGGGACCGGCAAGGGCGGATTCGCGTGCAGCGCGACGCGGCGAACCGGCGTGTCGTCCCGGTCAAGGAGGTCGAGCGGCTCCGCGGGAGCGAGCAGCAGACGCTCAGCGCACGTAACCGGCTCGAAGGGGTCGTGCGCGAGGTGAAGGTCGAGGGCCTGCTGGCCCAGGTCGAGCTGGACGTGACGAAAGGCGCTCGGCTGGTCGCCGTCATCACGCGCGAGTCCGCCGAAGCGCTCGGCCTCGAACCGGGAGTCGCGGCGGCCGGCGTCGTCAAGGCGACGTCCGTGATGGTCGAGCGATGAAACGGCTGCTCGCCGTTGCGCTGGCCGCGCTCGCGCTGCCGTCGGCGGTGTCGGGCGGGACGCCGATCACGGTGTTCGCTGCCGCATCGCTGACGGAGGTGTTCCCGCAGATCGACAAGACATCGCGTTACAGTTTCGCCGGCTCCGACCAGCTCGCGTTTCAGATCAGGCAAGGGGCGCCCGCCGACGTCTTCGCCGCGGCCAGCCCGAAGTACACGCAGCTGCTCTACCGCGACGGCCTCGTGCTCAAGCCGGTTCCGTTTGCCACGAACAGGCTCATCGTGCTCGTACCGCGCTCCAATCGAGCCGGCATCCGCTCGGTCTACGACCTGCGGCGAGCTGGAGTGAAGGTCGTGATCGGGGATCCCGCCGTGCCTATCGGGACGTACACGCGTCAGATCCTCGACACGCTCGGGATCACGGCGGACGTGACGAAGAACGTGGTCAGCGAGGAGACCGACGTGAAGGGCATCGTTGCGAAGGTGGCGCTCGGTGAGGCCGATGCAGGCTTCGTCTACCGCACGGACGCCAAGCCCGTGGCGTCACGAACACGCACCATTGCGCTCCCGAGCTGGGCACAGCCCGCTATCCGCTACGAGGTCGCCGTCGTGAAGGCGAGCTCTCAACGCGCCGCGGCCCAGGTTTTCGTCAGGAAGGTGGTTTCGAAGCGCGGCCGACTCCTCCTCGCCAGAGCCGGGTTCGGGCTGCCGAAGAAGCCGTGAGGAGGCTCTTCGCCGCTCTGCTCGCGGGCGCGACGGCCGTCGCACTCGCATTCCTGGTCCTGCCGGTCGCGGCGATCTTCCTGCGTGTGCCTCCGGGCGATCTCATCCACGCTCTTGGTAGCGACGTCACTCGCGATGCGCTGCGCGTCAGCCTCGAGACGAGCGCGATCGCGCACGCCGCCGTTCTCCTGGTCGGTACGCCGGCGGCATATCTGCTCGCCCGCCGGCGTTTTGCGGGACGCGGTCTCGTGCTGACGCTCATCGAGCTTCCGCTCGTCTTGCCCCCCGCGGTGGCGGGGATCGGTCTCCTGGCTGTGTTCGGCCAGCAGGGTCTGCTCGGCGACGAGCTCGACGCGCTCGGCGTGCAGATTCCCTTCACGCAGGCAGCCGTCGTCCTTGCGGTCGCGTTCGTCGAGAGCCCGTTCTATCTCCGGGGGGCGATCGCCGCGTTCGAGGCGGTGGACGGTGCGCTTATCGACGCCGCGCGAACCCTTGGCGCCGGCCCCGCCCGCGTGTTCGCGCGCGTCGCCGTGCCGCTCGCAGCGGGAGGCCTCGGCGCCGCGTCCGCGCTTGCGCTCGCCCGTGGGCTCGGTGAGTTCGGCGCCACGATCATCTTCGCGGGCAGCCTGCAGGGCGTAACGCAGACGTTGCCGCTCGCAATCTATGCGCAATTCGACCAGGACTTCGACACAGCTCTTGCCATCAGTGCGCTGTTCATCGTCGTCGGCGTGCTCCTGCTCTTGACGCTCAAGCTCTACGGATGGCTTCGCTTCTCCTCGATCTTTCGCTCCCGCTTCGCGCCTTCGCTCTCGAGCTAGCGCTCGACGTCGGCGCCGAGACGGTCGCACTGGTCGGCCCGTCGGGAGCGGGGAAGACATCGCTCTTACGCGCGATCGCCGGGTTGATGCGGCCGGAGCGGGGAACGATCGCCGTGGGCGAGGACGTCTGGTTCGACGCGCAGCGCAGAATCGACCGTCGACCCGAGCAGCGGTCCGTCGGCTATGTCTTCCAGGAGTACGCTCTCTTCCCACACCTAAGCGTGGAGCGGAACGTCACGTTCGGCGGGGGAAGTGCGGACGGCTTGTTGCGGCGATTGCGGATCGAGCACCTTGCCCGCGCGAAGCCCTCCGAGCTCTCGGGTGGTGAGCGGCAGCGCGTCGCGCTTGCCCGTGCGCTGGCGCGCGACCCGTTGGTCCTGCTCTTGGACGAGCCGATGGCGGCGCTCGACCCGCACACGCGCGGCTCGGTGCGCGCGGAGCTGCACGACCTGCTGCGGGAGCTCGGCCTGCCGACGCTGCTCGTCACTCACGACTTCGAGGACGCCGCGGTGCTGGCGGACCGGGTGGGTGTGCTCGTCGACGGCCGCCTCCGCCAGTTGGGGTCGCCGGCAGAGCTCCTCGGCACTCCGGCGGACGCGTTCGTGGCGACGTTCGCCGGCGCCAATGTCCTCTCGGGAATCGCAGAGCCCGGAGCCGACGGGCTGACGAGCGTCCGGCTCGACGATCGCACGACGATCTACTCGGCCGACGAAGCCGTCGGCGGGGTCGACGTCGTCGTCTACCCGTGGGACGTCTCGCTGGCGCTTGCCGAGCATGCGGACTCGGCCCTCAATCTGATCGCGGGAGAGGTCCTCTCGGTCTCCCAGGTCGGGAATCGGGTTCGCATCCGTCTCGCAGCGATGACGGCGGAGGTGACGATGCGGTCGGCGGAACGGCTCGAGCTCCGCCCCGGCGCCCACGTCGTCGCGAGCTTCAAGGCGACCGCGACACGGCTCTTGCCGCGTTCCCAGTCCGGTTTGAATCTGCGATGAGTTGCTCCGTGGTGAAGTGGTCGAGCGGCGCCGCGTGATCGCGGGCCAGAAGCCAGCATGTATTGCTGGGAGGGGCACTAAACGGGGATCTCCGGCGCGATCCGCTCTGCGAGTGCCTCGGCCACGCCGCGGCTGATCTCCGGCGAGCGTTTCAACAGCGCGTCGAAGTCGCGCTCGGTGACGACCAGGACGCGCACGTCGGTCGTCGCCGTGACGCTCGCGGTGCGCGGCATCTTCGTTACGAGCGCGATCTCGCCGAAGAAGTCGCCGTCGCGCATCGTGTTGATGCTGCGGCCGCCCTTCGTGACGTCGGCCTCCCCTTCGAGCAGGACGATGAACTCACGGCCGCGGTCACCTTCCTGCGCCATGACCTTGCCCATCGGGAGGTCGATCTCGTCCGCGAGGTGCGCGACGTCCTCCAGCCCCTTCTTGGACAGCTTCGAGAAGAGGGGAACGTTGCGGATCAGCTCGACCTTCTTGTCCTTGCCGAGGCGCACGTGGCGACTGTAACCGCCTTCCGATGACTTGGCTACGGTCAACCAATGGACGTCGTACCGGCCGTGTTCGGGGCTGCGACCGGCCTCGCCGGCCTGCTGCTCGTCTTCCTCGGGGTGTCCATCTCCGCCTTCCAGTCGTTCGCCGGCGACACCCCTCCCGCGGCTACGACCCGGTTCCGTCGGGCGGGGCGCTGGATTCTCGGTGCCTTTCTGCTTGGGCTCGTGGACGTGGCGGCGTCCTTCGCCTGGCTCCTCTCGCCCTCGCGTGCCCTGCGCGATGTCGCGGTCGTGCTGTTCGCGATCGTGCTGGGGGCCACTGCGCTCGCCGCGGTGACCACTGCCCGAGCGGTGCTGTGGCGCTGAGCCTCAACAAGCTGAAGCGGCTCGGCGACGCAGGTCTCACCGAGCTGTTCGAGGCCGATCGGAAGCTCTGGACGGCGATGGCGAAGGATGCGTATGCCTATACGAGCAAGTTCGTGCGCGGCTCGGGCAACGAGGTCCGCCCCGACGACGTCGTGCCGACGCTGACACCGGCGCTCGAGGTCTCAGATCGTCTGCGGACGTATCTCGCCGAGCGCAAGCTGAGTCAGCGCTACTGGTACGAGTGGTTCGCGGAGCTCATCATCGACCGCTTGTGGGGTGACCTACACTGAGGCCGATGGCGAAGACGCCCGATGCGGACGGACAGGCGAGGGAGTTCATCGACCGCGTGGTCGAGTCCCATCGCCGGAACGGCTACGGCCTGAAGCTGTCGAAGACGCGCTACGAGGAAGCCGTCGCCCGTGTCGCCGCCAGCTTCCGCGGCCTGCTGGACGCCTCCAAGGGCCGGGCCGCCTGATCGGGGTCTGACCCCTGAAGGGGGTCTGACCCCGGCTGTTCGATCCCGGAGAGCACGAATGCCCGATAGGCACGCTTCGCCGGTTCAGGTTCGAGGCTGAAGAGCTCATGCACGGCCTTGACGTCGAGGAAGTCGGGCGGTGGCTCGAGCCCGGCAAGGGCGCGGTAGCTCCCCCAGCGCCAATCGGCCGGATCGTCGCAGTGTCCCGCACGTACTGGGTTGAGGGCGACGTATCGGTGCGCCTCGAGAAGATGTGCATCGTCCGAGATGTGCCGCGAGGAGAACCGTCCGGCGAACAGATGCCCGCGGCGTCCGTACTTCCAATTGAACCACTGCGCGTACTCGCCAATCAGACGCCGCATTCCGACTGAAAGCGTCGCGGTCACGGTGTAGACGATCAAGTGGAAGTGTGTTCCCATCAAGCAGTACGCCTGGCAGCGCCAGTCATGGTCAGTGACGGCGCGGCGCAGCTGCTGCATGAACCGACGACGATCCGCGGGTTCGCGGAAGAGCAGCTCATCGCCGCTCGCCACCGCAGTGACGTGATGGATCGCATCGGGAAGGTCGATGCGTGGTTTTCGCGCCACATCGACACCATATGGACGAGCTCCCGGTCCGACAGACGGTGTTGCAGAGTTGGCACAGATCGAACAGCTGGAGTCAGACCCCAAGGGGTCTGACCCCGAAGGGGGTCTGACCCCAGCCTTAGGCCAACAGCCGGCGCAAGACGAACCTCAAAATCCCGCCGTGTTGCAGGTACTCGCGCTCGCGCGGGGTGTCGAGCCGGACGCGGGCTCGAAACTCTTTGTCGTCGGCGCGTACGCTGACTTCGCTCGCGTCGCCGTTCTCGATTCCTTCGACAGAAAACTCCTCGCGGCCGCTCAGGCCGAGCGAGTCCGGGCTCTCGCCGTCCATGAACTGCAACGGGAGGATGCCCATCATCAGGAGGTTAGAGCGGTGGATGCGCTCGTACGACTCTGCGATCACCGCGCGTACCCCGAGCAGGTTCGGCCCCTTCGCCGCCCAGTCGCGGGAGGAACCCGAGCCGTACTCCTTGCCGGCGATCACGATCAGCGGCGTCCCCTCCTCGAGGTAGCGCAGCGACGCCTCGTAGATCGTCATCTCGTCGCCGCTCGGGAGGTGGACGGTCCACGTTCCCTCCGACCCGGGCACGAGCAGGTTGCGCAGCCGGACGTTGGCAAACGTCCCGCGCACCATCACCTCGTGGTTGCCGCGTCGCGATCCGTAGGAGTTGAAGTCCTTGCGCGCGACGTCGTGCTCCACGAGGTACTTCCCCGCCGGCGAATCAGGCTTGATTGCGCCGGCCGGCGAAATGTGATCCGTCGTCACCGAGTCGCCGACTCGAACGAGACAGCGCGCCCCCGAGAAGTCTTCGACCGGCTGGGGCGTTCGAGTCATCCCTTCGAAGTACGGCGGGCGGCGAACATACGTCGATTCCGGATCCCACGCGAACAGGTCGCCTTCCGGGACGGGCAGCTCGCGCCACGCCGGGTCGCCCGTGAAGACGTCCGCATAGGTGCGGGTGAACATCTCGCCCTGCACCGCGCGCGAGATCGTCTCCTGGATCTCATTCGCGCTTGGCCAGAGATCTCGCAGATAGACGTCGTTGCCGTCGCGGTCCTCGCCCACTGGCTCCTCGATCAGGTCGATGTCCATCCGCCCGGCGAGCGCGTACGCAACCACGAGCGGGGGCGAAGCCAGGTAGTTCGCCTTCACCTCAGGATGAATACGCGCCTCGAAGTTGCGATTGCCGGAGAGAACGGAGCAGACGACGAGGTCACCTTCGGCGATCGCTTCGGAGATGGGCTCCGCCAGCGGACCGGAGTTCCCGATGCAGGTGGTACAGCCGTAGCCCACGGTCTGGAAGCCGAGCTCGTCGAGGTATCGGTTCAACCCGGCCTGCTCGTAGTACTCGGTCACCACCTTCGACCCGGGCGCGAGGCTGGACTTCACCCAGGGCTTGCGCCGCATCCCACGCTCGACCGCGTTCTTCGCCAGGAGGCCCGCTCCGATCATCACCTGTGGATTTGACGTGTTGGTGCACGACGTGATCGCCGCGATCACCACCGAGCCGTGGTCCAGCTGGAACTCGTCACCGTCCAGTGAGACCATCTCTGTCTCGGGGCGCTCCGCGAGCGCCACGGCGCCGACCTCGACCTGCGCAGTCCGGCTCAGCACGCCGTGGCCGGGATCGACGGTGGCGGGTGGATCGCTGGCCGGAAAGGACTCGGCTACCGCTTCATCGTGCTCGTTGCCGTAGTCGACGCCGAAACTGCCGAGCGACTCGAGGAAGGACTGCTTCGCCTCGCGCAGCGGGACGCGATCCTGCGGCCGGCGCGGACCGGCGAGCGACGGCTCGACGGAGGAAAGGTCGAGCTCGACCACCTCCGAGTACTCGGGCTCGCGCCCGGGGTCGTGCCAGAGCGCGTTCTCCTTGCAGTAGGCCTCCACGAGCTCGACCCGCTCGGGCTCGCGGCCGGTCAGGCGCAGGTACTTGATCGTCTCCTCGTCGACGGGAAAGAAGCCGCACGTCGCGCCGTACTCGGGCGACATGTTCCCGATCGTCGCGCGGTCGGCGACGGGCAGTCCGACCAGCCCGTGCCCGAAGTACTCGACGAACTTCCCCACGACTCCGGTCTGCCGCAGCAGCTCCGTAACGGTGAGAACCAGGTCGGTCGCGGTCGCGCCCTCCGGTAGCGAGCCGGTCAGCCTGAACCCGACCACCTGGGGAACGAGCATCGAGATCGCCTCGCCCAGCATTGCCGCCTCGGCCTCGATCCCACCCACGCCCCACCCGAGCACGCCGAGGCCGTTGATCATCGTCGTGTGGGAGTCGGTGCCCACGAGCGTGTCGGGGAAAGCCTGTCCGTTCCGCGCCTCGACGACTCGGGCCAAGAACTCGAGGTTGACCTGATGGACGATGCCGGTGTTCGGCGGGACGACCTTCAAATTGTCGAAAGCGGTCTGTCCCCAGCGCAGGAACGCGTAGCGCTCTCGGTTTCGCTCGAACTCCAGCTCGGCGTTCCGGAAGATCGCGCGCGCCGACGCGTACTCGTCGACTTGCACCGAGTGGTCGATCACGAGCTCCGACGGCAGCTGCGGGTTGATCCTGGACGGATCTCCGCCGAAGTCGGCCATCGCGTTGCGCATTGCGGCGAGGTCGACGATGGCGGGGACGCCGGTGAAGTCCTGGTGCAGGACCCGGGCCGGTCGGTAGGAGATCGGGTGCGAGGCTTCCTCGCGCGGCTGCCAGCTCAGGATCGCCTCGGCGTCCTCGTCCTCGCCGTGCCGAAGCGCGTTCTCGAGCAGGATCCGCAGTGTGTACGGCAGTCGCTCGGCGCCTTCGAGCCGGAAGATCTCGTAGATCCTGCCGTCGAGGGTGAGGGTGGAGGCGGCCACAGGGTCGATTCTACGAGGCGGTGTCAGGGGCCCGGCGCCGGTGGCCATTTGACGTCGTCGGGCCTTGACCCTAAAGTCCACCAATTCGGTGGACTAATAAGGAGACGAGATGCAACGAATTAGCCTAGCTTTGCTAATTGCACTGCTGCTGCCGGCCATCGCCGCCGGCGCCTCGAAGGACACGAGGCTGACGCTCGTTGCCTATTCGACCCCGAAGGACGCGTACGGGCAGCTGATCTCGGCCTTCCAGAAGACGCCCGCAGGGAACGGCGTGTCGTTCTCGCAGTCCTACGGAGCCTCGGGCGAGCAGAGTCGCGCCGTCGCGGCTGGGCTCGATGCAGACATCGTCGCGTTCTCGCTCGCGCCCGACATCACGTCACTCGTGCAGAAGCACCTCGTCGCGCCGAACTGGAACAAGGACAAGTACCACGGAATGGTCACGCGCTCCGTCGTCGTCTTCGTCGTGCGGGACGGCAATCCGAAGAAGATCCGCAGCTGGAACGACCTGCTCAAGCCGGGAGTCCAGGTGATCACGCCGAACCCGTTCACCTCGGGCGGCGCGCGCTGGAACGTGATGGCTGCCTACGGAGGCGCGCTCCGCTCCGGCAAGACGCCGAAGCAGGCGGTCGACTACCTGGCCAAGCTGTGGAAGCACGTCATCGCCCAGCCGACGACCGCGCGCGAAGGGCTGTCGGCATTCCTCAGCGGCCGCGGCGACGTCTTCCTCGCGTACGAGAACGAGGCCATCTTCGCCCAGCAGAAGAATCAGCGCGTGCAGTTCGTGATCCCAAAGGCGACGATCCTGATCGAGAACCCGATCGCGGTCACGACGACGTCGAAGAACAAAGCGACGGCGAACGGGTTCCTGAAGTTCCTGCGCACGGTGCCCGCGCAAAGGATCTTCGCGCAGAACGGCTACCGCCCCGTGGTGAAGGCAGCTGCGCGCGGCCTCAACTTCCCGGTGCGACCGCAGCTCTTCACGATCAACTACGTGGGCGGCTGGGACAAGGTCGAGAAGAAGTTCTTCGACCCGAAGACTGGAGTGATGGCGAAGATCCAGGGGTCGAATGGCGGCTAACGCCACCGCAGTTCCCGCAGCATCCGGGGCCCGGCGCTCGCTCGCGCCGGGCCTCTCCATTGGGCTGAGCACGCTGTACCTCAGCATCGTCGTCCTGCTGCCGCTCGCGGCGCTGGCCTGGAAGGCGACCGGCTGGCAGGCGATCACGAATCCCGAAGCCGTGGCAGCTCTCAAGCTGTCGATCGGCGTCTCCATCCTCGTGGCGATCGTCAACGCAATCGCCGGGACGGCAATCGCGTGGACGCTCGTCCGCGACCGCTTCGTCGGGCAGGGATTCTTCAATGCACTGGTCGACCTGCCTTTCGCCCTGCCGACGATTGTCGCGGGACTGACCCTGCTCGCGCTCTACGGACCGAAGTCTCCAGTAGGTGTCGACATCACCCTCAAGCGAACCGGCGTCCTCGTCGCGCTGCTGTTCGTGACCTTGCCGTTCGTCGTACGGACGGTGCAGCCGGTGCTCTTCGAGCTCGACCACGAGATGGAGGAGGCCGCGGCGTCGCTGGGCGCCGGACGCTTCGCGATCTTCCTCCGCGTCGTGCTCCCGAGCATCCTTCCGGCGATCCTCTCGGGGGTCGCGCTCGCTTTCGCACGTGCGGTCGGTGAGTTCGGGTCGCTCGTGCTCATCTCCGGCAACATCCCGTTCAAGACGGAGGTGGTCTCGCTCTACATCTTCGGCCGAATCGAGAGCGGGGACTCGGGCGGAGCGGCGGCCGCCTCCGTGGTGATCCTCGGCATCTCCTTCGGGATTCTCCTCCTGATCGGCGTGCTGCGCCGCTGGGTGACGAGACATGATCGGTAAGTACCTCCTGCGCTTCGCGTCACTCGGTTACCTCGCAGTCCTGCTCGTCGCGCCCGTCGGCTACGTCTTCTGGAAGACATTCGAGCATGGCTTCCGTCCCGCCTGGGAGGCGGTGACGACCCCCGACGCCGTCCACGCGCTGAAGGTGACGCTGATCCTGGCGGCGATCGCGGTCCCGGCCAACACCATCTTCGGCATCGTCGCGGGGCTGGCGATCGTGCGGTACCGCTTCCCCGGCGCAGGCATCTTCAACGCCGTCGTCGACTTGCCGTTGGCGCTCTCGCCGGTCGTCATCGGGCTCGCCCTCCTCCTGCTGTACGGGCGCGAGGGCTGGCTTGGCGGACACGGAATCGCGTTTGCCCTACCGGGCATGGTCCTGGCGACGATCTTCGTGTCCCTGCCGTTCGTGGTGCGGGAGGTGGTGCCCGTGCTGCGGGAGATCGGAACCGAACAGGAGCAGGCGGCGGCGACGCTCGGTGCCTCGTGGCTGCAGACCTTCCGGCGCGTGACGTGGCCTGCGATTCGCTGGGCGGTCGCCTACGGCGTCGTGCTCACCACCGCCCGTGCTCTCGGCGAGTTCGGCGCGGTGAGCGTCATCTCCGGGCGCCTGACGGGACAGACTGAATCGATGACCCTCTACGTTCAGGACCGATACCAGTCGTTCGACGAGGTCGGGGCCTATGCCTCGTCTGTGGTCCTCGCCCTGCTGGCGGTGCTGACGCTGATCCTGATGACGCGTCTGAAGCCCAAGGAGGAAACGCAGTGATCGAAGCGCGTGAGATCGTGAAACGCTTCGGCGACTTCACTGCGCTCGACGGCGTCTCGGTCGACGTTCCGACGGGATCGCTCACCGCGCTGCTCGGCCCGAGCGGCAGCGGAAAGTCGACCCTGCTGCGCGTCATCGCCGGACTTGAGCGGCCCGACGCGGGCAACGTCCTCCTCGACGGCGAGGACGTGACCCGCCGGCCGCCACAGTCCCGAGGCGTGGGCTTCGTGTTCCAGCACTACGCGGCCTTCAAGCATATGACGGTCTGGGACAATGTCGCCTTCGGCCTGACCGTTCGCCGCCGCCCGCGCACCGAGATCAAGAGACGCGTGGGTGAATTGCTCGAGCTCGTGCAGCTGAGCGGGCTGGCAAAGCGGTATCCGGCTCAGCTTTCGGGTGGCCAGCGCCAGCGAATGGGTCTCGCGCGCGCGCTCGCGGTCGATCCGAAGGTGCTGCTTCTCGACGAGCCGTTCGGCGCGCTCGACGCCCGGGTGCGGAAGGAGCTCAGGGTCTGGCTACGGCGCCTCCACGACGAGACGCACACGACCACCGTCATCGTCACGCACGACCAGGAAGAGGCAATGGAGGTTTCGGATCGCGTCGTGGTCATGAACGCGGGCCGGATCGAGCAGACGGCGCCGCCGCGCGAGCTCTACGACCATCCTGCCAACGAGTTCGTGATGTCGTTCGTCGGTCCCGTCAACAGGCTCGGCGATGCGTTCATCCGCCCGCACGACGTGGAGCTGCTACTCGAGCCGAACGGCGCGACGCAGGAGGCGATGGTGCAGCGGCTCGTTCACCTCGGCTTCGAGGTACGAGTCGAGCTCGTGCGTGACGACGGCGAGGTGCTGTCCGCGCAGCTCACGCGCGAGCAGGTCGAGGCACTCGAGCTCCAGCGCGGCCAGATCGTGTACGTCAGGCCGACACGGCAGACCGTCTTCGCGGACTAATCCTCGTCGTCCCAGTAACCGACGTCCGGGCCTGGACGCGCGAAGATGATGAGTTCGCCCGCGACGCTACGGGAGCCGACCTTGCCGGTGTCGAGGTACTCGACGATGTCCGGTGCGATCATCGACGACAGCATCAGTACGCGGACAGGCGACTCGCTGCGGTTGATGATCTGGTGCGCGCCCTCCTTGCCGCGCCGGAAGCAGACGACGTCTCCTTCCTCGAGAATCTGCTCGCCCTCGGGCGTGCGTAGCGTCGGCTCCCCGCGCAGGACGATCACCCACTCCTCGTTGGCGTGGTGCGTGTGGTAAGGCCAGAGCTTGTTCCCCGGCTCGACCTCGGACATGCTGGCGCCGATCAGCTCGCTGCCGATGCGGTGGCCGACGAACGTCTCCTTGATCCGCCAGCCGTCGCGGTCGCGCGGCTCGTCCCACTCGTCGCCGTAGAGATTGAAGATCTGCATCAGTGCGGTTGCCAGGCGTCGGGATCAGCGGCCAGCTCTTCGACCGACGCGGGCAGCGTACCGCGCGCGACGTCCGCGATCGTCACGTGCTCCAGCACGGCCCGAAGGTTGGCGCGAACCGCGATCCAGACCTCCCGCAGGCGCTCCGCCGAACCCGCGTACTCGACCGTCTCGGGGCCGACCCCGCGCACGTTTGCGATCGGGCCCTCGACCGCCCGTACCACTTCCGCCACCGTGAGCTCGTCGGCAGCTCGCGCAAGCCAGTAGCCGCCCTCGACCCCGCGCTGGCTCCGGACGATCCCCGCGTGCCGCAGATCGCCGAGGATGTTCTCGAGGAACTTGAGCGGGATCTCCTGCGCCTGTGCAATCCGCTCGCCTTTGACGGGGCCGTCGCCGCTCGCGGCGAGCTCGATCACGGCCCGAAGGGCGTAGTCGACTTTCGCGGAAACGCGCACAGGGAAATCGTAAAAGCTGGGGTCCGACCCCAGAGGGGTCAGACCCCAGCCTTTCGCCTTACCCTATGACCGCCACGTAGAACGAGTGGTCCGCGGGCGTTCCGCTGTTGCTGCGCGTCTGGACGAAGACGTAGCTGGTCGTATTGAAGCCTGTCGGGCACGTCCTGTCTTCGCCGGTACCGCATGGGCCGGCCGTCGTCTCGCCCCGCTGGTCGGAGGCGTCGTTGTTGTACGCACCGGAGGCGAGGATTGCCTTGCCGGTGACTGCGCCGCCGAAGTTGACGATGAAGTTGCCGGCGCTCGGGTGGGCACCGACGGAAATTCCGCCGGACTGCGCGGCGACGCTCCCGTTCGGCCGCACCAGCGCCCACTTCACGTTCGCAGCGCCTGCCGAGCCGGCCGGCCCGGCGGGTCCCTGCGGTCCCGTGGGCCCTTGCGGGCCGGTGGGTCCCTGCGGGCCGCGCGGCAGCTGTCCACGCTTGAAGTCCCGGGCGAGCAAGGAGTAATCCTTCACCTGAACCGTGGTGACGCTGTTGCGCGGGAGCGCCAGACTCGCCGCATAGCCGGTTCCGCCGAGTGCCACCAACAGCGCCAGACTTGCTACGACCATCGCAGGTGACGGTCTGAGCTTCCTGAACAAACGCATGCGTTCCCCCTTGTCGAGGTCAGGAGTCGAACTGAGTCGGAACCCTAGGAAACGGCTCTTTAGAGCCGTGTAAAGGGCTTCAAGCGCCGGCCTGGCGATCGGGCGGCTCTACCTCGTGCACGGCGGCCTCGTCGGCGACTAGGTCACCTGGCCGGTCTTCGGCACCGCGGGAGGGGTGCGCTCTTCGCGCTCCTCCTCCGTTAACCGAGGCTTAACGGAGCACAACCTCCGGTTAAGACCGGCTCGCTACAAACGGAGACGTGCAGGCCCGCTTCCCTTTTCCGCGCGCTCTCGCCGGGCTTCTCGCAGCCGCCGTTCTCGGCGGTGGCATCGCGCTCGGCGCTGCTGCGGCGCTCGGCAAGCTCGGCGACAAGACCACGATCATCCGGCAGGAGGCGGCTCCCGCCACGTCTGCTCCCGCGGCGTTCCAGCAACAGAGCAAGGCGCGCTCGATCAACGAGATCTACCGCGCGGCGGCGCCGGCCGTCGTCCACATCGAGACGACGACGCGCGTGAGGCAACCCGCGGATCCCTTCTTCGGCAATCCCTTCGGCACCACTCAGACGCAGCGCGCACTCGGGTCGGGCTTCGTGATCGACAAGGCCGGCCACATCGTCACGAACTATCACGTCGTGCAGGGCGCGAGCGTCATCCAGGTCAGCTTCTCGAACAACGAGCGCTTCAAGGCCAAGGTCGTCGGAGTCGACCCGTCGACCGACGTCGCGGTGCTCAAGGTCAACGTCAAGTCGCGCGCACTCAAGACGTTGACGCTCGGGAATTCGGACGGCGTTCGTGTCGGGGATCAGGTCATCGCGATCGGCAACCCGTTCGGTCTCGACCGCTCCGTGACCGCTGGGATCGTCAGCGCGGTACAGCGCCGCATCGAGGCGCCGAACAACTTCTCGATCGCGCACGTCATCCAGACGGACGCGGCCCTCAACCACGGCAACTCGGGCGGCCCGCTGCTGAACGCAGAGGGCGAGGTGATCGGCGTCAACGCCCAGATCGAGACTGGCGGCCAGACCGACGGCAACGTCGGCATCGGCTTTGCGATTCCCATCAACACGGTGAAGGGCGTCGTTGCCGAGCTGATCAAGCAGGGCAAGGTCGAGCACCCATTCCTCGGGATCGAGGGGAAGACGCTGCAGCCGAACATCGCGCGCCTCTTCCACTTGCCCGTAGCGAGCGGCGTGCTCGTAGCCTCCGTCCGGGCAGGAAGCGGCGCCGCCAAGGCCGGGCTCAAGGCCGCGACGAACCAGGTCACCGTCGCGGGCGAGAGCTGGCCGGCGGGAGGCGACGTCATCGTCAAGGTCGACGGCCAGGCGGTCCCCACGATCGAACGCCTCATCGACCTGATCTCGACGAAGAAGCCCGGCGACAAGATCGATCTCGAAGTCATTCGCGGCACGAGCCGCATCCACGTGAACGTGACTCTGGGGCGGCAGCCGTGACGCCTCCCTCGAGTCGCACCGACTGGCCCCGAACCCCTGGGGGCCAGCTTCCGCCGGAGCCGTAGGCCAGCACGGCGCGCGGAAGCGCGAACTGAGGGCCCGCTCGCCTGCCCGGGCCCTCAGTTCTTTTTCCGTGCCCTTCCAGTAAAGCCGGCATGTATTGCTGGATGGGCACTACGTTCGCACGGGCGCGAGCGATTGCTCCGCGGCGGCCTTTAGACCCTCGCTGTAGCTCGGATAGACGTGGTGGATCAAGGCGAGGTCGTCCACGGTGACACCGAGCTTCAGGGCCGGAGCCAGGCTGCCGACGATGTCACTGGCGCCGCGCGAAACGACGTGGACGCCCAGGACGCGTCGGGTGGAGCGATCGAACACGATCTTGTAGAGCCCGTGCCTGGCGCCGATGTACTGCGCCCGGGTCACCGCCCGGAGCGGGTGCTTCACAACGTCGACCTCGAAACCCTGGTCCGACGCCTCGGTCTCGGTGAGCCCGATGTCGCCCAGCTCCGGATCGGTGAAGATCGCGGTCGGCAGGATCGAGTAGTCCGCGCGGCGCGAGCCGTCGCCGAACATGTCCTCGATCGCGATGCGGGCCTGATACTGGGCGATCGGGGTGAGCATGGGGCCGGCCACGACATCTCCTGCCGCCCAGACGCCTTCCACGTTTGTCCGCAGGCGGTCGTCCACCGCGATGCGGCCCTGCGCGAGCTCGAGACCGATCCTGTCGAGCTCGAGCTCTTCGACGTTCGGCTTGCGTCCGGAGGCGAGCAGGACGTGGGAGACGGTGATGACGCTACCGGCGACCTCGGCGTCGATTCGCAACCCGGTTCGTGAGAACGAGTCCACGCCGGCGTTCAGCACGACGTCGATGCCTTCGTCTTCGAAGACGGCCTCAAGCTCGGCAGCCGCCTCGGCATCGGAACGTGCCGCGATCTGCGGGCCGCTGTTCACGATCGTCACGCGCGAGCCGAAGCGGGCGAAGATCTGCGCGAACTCGAGCCCCACCGGCCCTCCGCCGACGACGAGCAGCGACTCGGGCACATCATCGAGCTCCAGCGCGCTGACATGGTCGATCCAGTCGATGTCCTCGATACCGCGGATCGGGGGGACGGCCGTTCTGCTGCCCGTGGCCACGAGGACCCGCTCGCCTGATAGCCGGCGGTCGCCGACGCGAATCGTCTGCCGGTCGACGAACCTTGCGGTTCCCGGGAAGATGCCGTAGCCCGCATCCGTCAGCACCTGCAGCCAGCTGTCCTGGTCGCGGCGAATCGAGTCCTTCCAGGCCCGCGTGCGTGCGAGGTCGATTGTCGGTTTCGATACCTGAAGCCCTCGCTCGGCGGCATGGTGCTCGACGTCGTGCATCAGCTCCGCGGCAACGACGTACGCCTTCGTCGGACGGCACGCAACGTTCGGACAGGAGCCGCCCCACAGCCGGTGTTCGACGAGCGCGACCCGCGCTCCGAAGTCGCGGGCCGCCCTTTCGGCGCCGTGGCGGGCTGCCGAGCCGGAGCCGAGGACGACGAGGTCGTAATGGTCAGCGCTCATGGGCCTCCTGTCTTCGTGCGTCCACGTCGAGGGCGCACCTCGGAAGGTTTGTAACGCGTTGGACTTACCCGAACCTACAGTGCCCGCACCGCAGTCCGAGCTCGAGGGGGCCCGGGTGGGCGCGCGGACGAGGCGCGCTCCTCGCCCGGCCCGACTGCGGCTGCGGACCAGACTGCCCGGGCCCGGTCCTAGAGTGCCCGAAGACGACCCGGCGTGACGGGTACCTTTTCGCGGTGGAGGAAGGCCGGATCGAATCGGGCCGAGCGGCGCTGGCCCAGGAGGAGCTCGCGTGGGAAGAGCAGCTCTGGGGAGGCGAGGACAGCGCTGATCACAGCGGCTGGTTCTGCGTGCGGACGAATCCCTTCCCGTGCCCGGCGGCCGGCTGCACGTTCGTCGCGGGTTTCATGACCGCTGCGCACCTGATCCTCGTCTGGGAACGACGGGACGACCCCAACCTGCTCCATCACGCGCAGCGGGCCAAGGAGGTCGGCCGCAATCCACGGATCGAGGAGTACGACCTGTCGTTCGGTCCTAGTGCGTCGTACTACGCGTGGGAAGCGGCAGGCGGCCCGGTCCACGGCGTCCGCGCGAGTTGATCGAACAACACTTCGGGCGCTCCTTGACGGTGGGCGTCGAGGAGGAGCTCTGGATCCTCGACGCGGCGACGCTCGAGCTTGCGCCCGCCGTGGAGAGGCTGGTCGACGGCGCCGCTCGACGCCGACTGCCGGGCGAGCTCAAGACGGAGTTGCACGCGTCGGTGGTCGAGCTCACCACGGGGATCAGCGAGGACGCGGACGAGGCTGTCGAGCGCCTGATCGAGCTTCGTCGTGCTGCGCGCGAGATCGCTGCAGAGAGCGATCTGCTGGTGGCTGCCTCCGGTTCGTATCCGACGAGCATCCCGACCCAGCAGGAGATTGCGCCGGTCGATCGCTACCGCGACTTCGTCGAGTACGCGGGCCCGTCCGCCCGACGGCAGGGCGTCAGCGGTCTGCACGTGCACATCGGCATGCCGGACGCGGACTCGTGCTTCCGGGTCATGGAGAGTGTTCTGCCCTGGCTTCCGCTCGTTCTGGCGCTCTCGGCGAACTCGCCCTACTTCGAGGGTCGCGACACGGGGATGCTGTCCATACGCGCCGAGGTGCTGGGGTTCCTCCCACGCCATGGGGCCCCGCCTGCGTTCCGCGACTACGCGGACTGGGAGAGGTTCATCGACCGGATGACCGCGACCGGACTTGCGAAGGACTACACAAGCTTCTGGTGGGACGTGCGGCTCCATCCGCGCTTCGGAACGCTCGAGATCCGCGCGCCTGACCAGGCCACCTCGCTCGAGCGGACGGCCGCGCTCGTTCGGCTACTGCGCGGACTCTGTCAGTGGGCACTGGACGGCCCGCCGCGGGCGTTCGATCCGGCCGAGCGCGGGATCTACCAGCAGAACCGCTGGGCTGCCTCGCGCTTCGGCCCGCACGGACAGCTGGTCCATCCCGACCGCGACGTTGCATTGACGGTTCCCGAGCTCTGCAGCGAGTTACCGGTGTCTCCGGACGGCCTCGAGCCGGACCGCTGCGAAGCGGACCTGCAGCTGGAAGTGGGTCGCGCCAATGGGCTGCACGCTGTCTGCGCGGACCTGGTCGAGCGCTCGGTACCGTAACGCTGTGGCCGTTCAGACCGAAACGATCCAGCTCAGCGGTGTCCGCTGTGAGCGCTGCGTCATGCGTCTCGCCAAGCTGCTCGAAGATCACGACGGTCTCGAGGCGGCGAACGCGAACCTCCTTGGTCAGGTCACCGTCACCTGGGACGACGCACGAACCTCGCGCGAAGCGCTGCTCGAGGCGATGGCCCGCGGAGGCTTCCGCGAGCTCGTGTCCGCGTAGGGTTTACCGGCCCGTCTCCACCCATTTCCGAATGCCTGGAATGAGTGTCGACAAACGCTCGTTAAAGCAGTGAACGCCTTGGTAGGGTGGCTCGGGGGATGAGCGAGACAACCCGGGAACCCGATGCTCGGCGCCTTGCAACTGAAGCACGCGACCGCGTGCGTTTCGAGGAGGATGCGCTTGCACTGTCGGATCAGGTCTATCGGGTCGCTCGTCATCTCGTCGGGTCGCGCGAGGAGGCCGAGGACCTGATGCAGGAGACCTACGCTCGCGCGTTCCGTAGCTGGCGTTCGTTCCAGCCGGGCACCAATCTCCGCGCCTGGCTGTTGCGCATCCTGACGAACCTCAACATCGATCGCGGTCGACGTCAGCAGCGCACCCCGGATACGCAGCCGCTGGAGGAGGGCGACTACTTCCTCTACAACAAGCTCGAGGCGTCCGGTGATGGAAACGACGAGGAGCGGGTCGTCGAGCGGTTGTCGCAGAACGACGTCGTCAGCGCGCTCTCCGAGGTACCACATGACTTCCGCGACGTCGTCGTACTCGTCGACATCGGGGACTTCACCTATGCTGATGCAGCGCAGATCCTGGATATCCCGATCGGGACGGTGATGTCGCGTTTGCACCGAGGGCGGCGGATTCTGAAACAGGCCATGGCCGAGTCGGCGGTTGGAGGCGACGAGTCATGACGGCGTACGACCCGTGCACCCACTGCGAGGAGATGATGCAGCCGTACCTGGACCGGGTGCTGACCGACGCCGAGCGGTCGGAAGCTGAGACGCATCTCGACGAGTGCGCGTACTGCCGAAAGCGATATCGCTTCGAGGCGAAACTGCGGCAGTTCGTCCGCCAGGCGGTGCAGCAGGAGCCGATGCCTGTCGAGTTGAAGGCCAAGCTCGCCGGGCTCCGAACGCCTCTGGAGTAGCCGCCGCGGCGGCGGGCTTGCCCGTCGCGGCCGACGACGTCCTCGGAGATACCCGGCGCAAGATCATCATGGCTCGCGCGAAGCGCGAGCCGGATCTTGCGACGTCACTCGCCGGGTCCGCGCGCGGGCCCGACGATGACGTACAGCTGACAGGCGCCGCTGCCGCCGGGGAGCGGTTTCGTCGTCACTCCGAGCTGCTGCGCGAGGCGAAGGGCGACGCCTTCGCACTTCGGCGGAAAATACACAGCCGTCTGCGGGTACGTGAAGCTGTCCGCGCGCGCGACCTTCTTGATGCTGTAGCCGAACGCGCCGATGTGGCTCGCGATCCGCCGCGTGTAATTGATGTCACCGCTGCCGTTCAGGACGGTCACGGGGATCCGCCACGGCGGCGGCAAGATCGCCTCGGCGTTGCTTTCGCCGCTCTTGCCGCCGGTACGAGAGACGAGCATGAGCGTTCCGCAGGCAACGACGGAAACCAGGATCGCGCCGACGGCGAGCAGACGCGGCAGCGAATTCCGCTCGATCGGCGCGGGGGGCACCGGAAGCCCTGCGAGGTCGCGCGCCTCACGGTTGTCGATTTCGAGGGCGCTGGCGTAGAGCACTGCGGCAGCAAGCGCGTCGTCCGGCCGCGGAAAGCGATAGACGCGTCCCTCCTCGAGCCACCGCACCTCCTCTGGGGTTATCCCGGCGCGGCGGGCGGTCTCCTCGACCGTCAGCTGCCTGTGCAGCCGGGCGCGTGCCAGCGGCGATTCCTCACCGGTCGGCTCGAGTGGATGGACGAGCTCCATGCTCGGCCTCATTCTGCTTTCGGGTGCGGCCATCCTTCCTTGCCCGTTTCATCGGCAAAATCAACGTCGCCTGGAGGGCTGAGGTCGTCGCACGGGACGAGCTCGGCCGGGAGGTCGCGGAGCCCCGCGTCGGGCACGTCCTGCCAGACGGGCCGGGCAAGCAGAAGCGGGTGCAGCCGTACGCCCCCGTATGTCGCGGCGATCCGTGCACGTCCGCTCGAACGCCAGGCCGCGATCACTCGGTCGATCGCCCTTGGATCGAGCCAGGGTCCGTCGCCCAGGACGACCACAGCCGCCTCGACGGCGGGACCGAGGTCGGCGAGCCCGCAGCGCAACGACGCCCCTGGACCCAGCTCCCACTCCGGGCAATGCACCGTGCGCACGTCAGCTTCGACCTGGTGCGCTCCGAGCACGACCACGATGTCGTCGAGGGCCTCGCTCTCCCGGACGCGCTCCAGGACCGGCTCGAGCAACACGGCTTGCTTCGGCGACCCGAAGCGCGTCGAGGCGCCAGCTGCGAGCACGACAGCCGCGATCATGAGGTCAGGCTACGGCGAGACGGTCATCTGCAGCACGGTGACCTTCCGGGTCGGCCGCCCCAGCGCGTTGTCGAGCCGACCGATCCGCTCGACGATGTCAAGTCCGTTCGTCACCTTGCCGAGGAGCGCGTAATCGGGCGCGAGGCCGGAGTCAGCGGCGGTCACTACGAAGAACTGACTTCCCGACGTACCGGGCGGTTCGCTCGAGGCCTTGGCCATTGCTACGACGCCACGCGTATAACGGGCGTCGCGCGGCGGCACGTCGACCACGGTATAGCCGGGTCCGCCGCGTCCGGTGCCGGTCGGATCGCCGCCCTGGATCACGAAGCCCGGCACGATGCGATGGAAGAGCGTGCCGTCGAAGAATCCCTTTCGCACGAGCGAGGCGAAGGACGAGCTCGTGCAGGGCGAGTCCTTGACGTCGAGTGCGAGCGCGAACGCGCCGAGGTTCGTGCGGACGTTGACCGTGTACGTCTTTGCCGGATCGAGGGACGGAATGCTGACCGATCTCCCCTGCGTCGGGCACGTTTGCTGGGCTTGCTTGTTGCTGCCTCCGCACGCCGCGAGTGCGAGCACAACGAGAAGGAGCGCGAAAGGTGCGATCCGCACGGTCGAGCTGCTAACGGGTGGACTGGTTGAGCTCTGCGAGCGCCCGCCGCACGAGGGTGCGCGCAAGGTCGACCTTGTAGGCCGTGCCGGGGAGCGGCGTGGCCTCGTCCAGATCTGTGGCTGACTCGAGCCTCCACGGGATCGGCGCGACGCCCGCCAGCGCGACGCGCGTTTCGTCGTCGAAGCGCGCTGCGGCCACGCCGACGATCGGGAATGCCCACTTTCGCCGATCCATCGCCTTCAGGTACGTCGATGACTCGGGCGTCGCCAGCTCGAGGTCGAGAATCAGCTCGTCGGGCGCGAGTGTGGTGACCTCCCGGTTGTCCACGGTCGGCAAGCGGTAGAGATCGGCGACTGCAAGCTCCCGCCTGGTCGTCCGCAGCGTTGCGTTCAGCGCCACGAGGGCGGCACCGAGGTCCGACGGGTGCGCTGAAGCGCAGTCCTCGTTTCCGAAGATCGCGTGCTCTCGGTGGGCGCCGTCCTTCGCGAAGCACCGCTCGCCGCCGTGCAGCCAGCACTCGAAGCCGAGGCGCCAGTACCAGCAGCGGGTCGCCTGCAGCAGGTTGCCGCCGATCGTGCCCATCGAGCGGAGCTGTGGCGAGGCGGCCTGCGTACTCGCCTCGCGCAGTGCCTTCGGAACGTGCGGGTCACGCTCGAGCTCGGCCAGCGTTGTTCCGGCGCCGATGCGGTTGCCCTCGATCCCACGCGGCACGACCCCGCCGACGTGGACGAGCGTCTCGGCGTGGACGAGGCCGTCGCGGAGCAGGGGCACGAGCTCGGTTCCCCCAGCGAGTGCGCGGGAACCGTTTCCGAGCGCGGCGGCCGCTTCCTCGGCGCTAGACGGTTGCAGGAGCTCCACGCCGCTCCTTCTCGCCTGCCTCGCGCAGTGCGCCCAACATCTCCTCGCGCGTCGCGCCGCTCCCGTGGGGGAAACCATGTTTCCCCCACGAGCCCCCTTCTTGCGGGGTCGCCTCGTTGCGTGCGCCGCTGAGATCGCCGCGCGCAGCGAGGATTAGGTGTCGGGAAACCTCCCGGTTTCCCGAGACCCTTCCCCCCGCGAGAAGCTGCTGCGACTTCATGCTGGTACGGCCTCTCCCTTCTTCTCGGCAGCCTCGCGCAGTGCACGCAGCATCTCCTCGCGGGTGATGGGCAGCGACCTGACGTTTGCGCCCGTCGCATCGCGGATCGCGTTCGCGATCGCGGCGGCCGTCGGAATGATCGGCGGCTCGCCGAGGCCCTTCGAGCCGAGGTTGGTCAGATGCGGATCGGGCACGTCGATGAGCTCGGTAACGATCTCCGGCACGTCCGCGATCGTCGGCATCCGGTAGGCGTCGAGCGTGCGCGTGAGGATGGAGCCCGTTGCCGGGTCGACGATCCGTTCCTCGGAGAGGGTGTGGCCGATTCCCTGGATGATCCCGCCCTCGACCTGGCTCTCGGCCCCGAGACGGTTGATGACGCGACCGACGTCGTGGATCGCGACGATCTTGTCCACCCTCACCTCGCCCGTCTCGACGTCGACCGCGACCTCCGCGACCTGCACGCCGAAGGTCAGCACCCGCATGCCGGTCGGGTTCGGCCCACGTGCGCCCTGGCCGAGAATCTGCGCGTCATCGAGCAGACCCGTGATCTCCTCGAGCGGCCAGGAGCCGCCGTCGGCAGAGACAATCCGACTGTCCTTGAGGTCGAGCACGCGTTCCTCGAGGTGGTGGCGCTGCGCCGCTATCTCGAGCAGCTGCCGCTTCACGTCGGCCGCGGCAGCTCTCACCGCTGGACCCATCGACGGGACGGTCGACGAGCCGGCGGAGACCGAGGCAAACGGCCCGCGCGCAGAGTCCCCGAGCGAGACCTGTACGCGATCGACGGGGATCCCGAGCTCCTCGGCTGCGATCTGGGCCATCGCGGTGCGGGTGCCGGTGCCGATGTCCTGCATCGCCGTCACGACCTGCGCTCGACCGTCTGCGCCGAGGCGGATCCATGCGTAGGACGGTGGCCCGCCTCCTCCGTACCAGATCTGAGATGCCAATCCGATTCCGTGCTTCCACGAGCCGTGGCTACGGGCCCGCACCTCGTTGCGCCTCGCCCAGTGCGGCTCGGCCCGCCGGTAGCACTCGGCCAGGTTCTTTGACGAGAACGGACGGTCGTCGAGCAGGTCGGAGCCGGCGTAGTTCCGCTTGCGGAGCTCGAGCGGATCGAGGTCCAGCTTCGCCGCCGCTTCGTCGAGCAGGCACTCGAGCCCGAACGTCCCTTCGACGAAGCCCGGCGCGCGGAAGGCGGCGTTCGGCGGCGTGTTCAGCTTGGCGCCGTAGTTGGCGGTGCGCACGTTGTCGCATGCGTAGAGCATCTGCATCGGGCCTTCGGTGGTCATCGACCAGCCGGAGAAGCCGACGGCGTTCACGAACTCGCCCCCCAACGCGGTGAGCCTGCCGTCCGACCTCACGCCGATGGCCAGGCGCTGAATCGTCGCGTTCCGGTTACCGGCGGCGAGGCTCTCCTCGCGCCGCGTAAGCGCGCAGCGGACGGGCTTGTTCGTACGTCGAGCGAGCTCAGCGGCGATCTTCGTGTAGTCGCCGGGGCCGTTCTTGGCCCCGAACCCGCCTCCCATGGCATTGCAGACCACTCGCACCTTGTCGGGCGGCAGGCCCAGGTGCTCCGCCATGTCTCGGCGGACGCCCCAGATGTACTGCGTCGAGATGTAAACGGTGATCCCGTCCTCTTCCCAGTGGCAGATCGCCTGATGGGTCTCCAGTGAGTTGTGCAGGACGACCTGCGTCCGGTACTCCGCTTCGACCACGACGTCCGCCTCGGCAAGTCCTCGTTCGTAGTCGCCGCGCTCGTAGGACTCCCGTCCATCGTTCGTGAACGACTCCTGGCGCACGGCCTCGTCGGGATCGAGCAGCGGCGCGAGGGCTTCCCACTCGACCTTGATTGCAGCAACCCCGGCCTGCGCCCGGCTCATCGTGTCCGCGGCGACCGCGGCGACCGCCTGGCCCACATAGCCGGGCTCGGCGGTCAGCAGCTCCAGGTCGTCCGGTCCGACGACGGCGCGCACGCCTTCCGATCTCCGCGCCGGCTCGAGGTCGATCCGCGTCACCCGCGCCCGCGCATACGGCGAGCGGAGCACGGCCGTGTGCAACATTCCGGGCAGCTGGATGTCCGCGGTGTAACGGGCCTGACCTCTGATCCGCTCCAGGGCGTCGATGCGCGGGACTTTCTGGCCGACCGTCGTCAGCGGCCCCTCCGGCCACGGGTCGAGCGCGTCCTCGTCGACCACCACCCACTGCTCGGTGTACTGGCCTTCCACCTCCTTCTCCGTGCGAATCAGTCGCGCCACGTGCTGATTGCCTCCTCGATCTTGGGATAGGTGCCGCAGCGGCACAGGTTCCCCGACATCGCGTGCCGAATCTCGTCCTTGGACGGGGTCGGGTTCGCCGCCACGAGCGCGGCGGCGGAGACCACCTGTCCAGGTGTGCAGAAGCCGCACTGCACAGCGTCCGCTCTCGCGAAGGCGTGTACGAGCGGGTGTTCGCGCAGACCCTCGATCGTCGTCACCTCGCGATCACGGACCGTGTGGACGAGTGTGATGCAGGACAGGGTCGGGATCCCGTCGAGCTGAACCGTGCAGGCGCCGCAGTGTCCCTCGCCGCAGGCGACCTTCGTGCCCGTCAGGCCGAGGTCGTCGCGCAACACCTGCGCGAGCGACCGTCCGACCGGCGCATCGCACGCATACGTCTCCCCGTTGACGTGCAGCTCAGGCAGGTGTCGTCACCGCCACGATGTCTGCCAGATGGATGAGGCGGAAGGTCGCGCGCATGTGCGCGATGCGTTCTTGCTCGCCGGCGTCATCGGGGAAGGTCCGCCACATCGCCTGTGCCGCAGTCAGCAGCTCGCGGATGTGGTCGAGCTCCTCGCGGTGGCCGTTGGTGCGGTCGTGGGTGGCGTTCAGGGCCAGCCCGAGCACGCCGATCCGGTCGGGCTGGCGCGTCCAGAGAAGCGGCGTCGCCATCGAGAGGTACTGGTGGATGCGTGCGAGGGACATCGGCTGCTGGAACGTGTCGATGCCCTTGGGGGCGGAAGGCGTGATCGGCGGCTCTCCGTCGGCGATCCGGTTGGCGTTGCCCGCCAGGACGCCGCGGACCTGCTGGTCGTCGAGCTGCGCAAGTCGTGCAGTGCGCAGCGCGATCAGGAGAGAGGCCGGCTGCTGTCCGTATGGATAGTCGGAGGCGTAGACGACCTGCTCGGGGCCGACCAGGCGATAGAGGCCGAGCAGGTCGAGCGGGCTCCAGACGGAGGTGTCGAAGAAGACGCCCGCCTTCCCGCCGAGGCGATCGGCGAGGGCGGCAAGGTCGGCAATGCCGGCGTGCGCGACGATGAGCCGGGCCTCCGGATAGCGGTCCACCATGCGGGCGAGGTCGTCTGCAATCGGAGGCAGGCCGCGTCCTCCGTGGATCAGGATCGGAACGCTGCGCTCGGCCGCGAGCTCGAAGATCGGCGAGAGCCGCTCGTCGTTCAGGAGGAACTTCTGGGCGCGTGGATGAAGCTTGATGCCGCGGGCCCCGAGGTCGAGGACGCGGGTTGCCTCCCCGATCGGGTCCTCGGCGAGATCGAGACGGACGAACGGGATCATCCTGCCGCCCGAGCGCTTCGCGAAGTCGAGCGTGCGGTCGTTGCCGGCACGGAAGGCTGGATGTCGGTCCGGTTCGTCCAGGCAGAACATGAAACAGCGGGAGATCCCGTACTTGGCCATCCCGTGCTCGAGGTCCTCGTAGACGCCGACCATGCCGTCGATGTCGGTGCCGAGGTGCGTGTGGGCGTCGAAGATGTCGGCGCCTTGCGGGAGCTCTCGTCGGAGCCCCTCGTCCCACTGCGCCATCAGCACCTGGGCACGCTGCAGCGCTTCCTCCACGGTTTGGAGTCTATGTACGGGCCACGTAGCGATGCTTGTGGCACGCGCATGGTTAGGATCCGGCCCGTGACCGACGTCCTCATCTACGGAGACACACTGCGCTCGCCGGAGCTGCGACACGAGGTGCACGTCCCGGTCCCGGATCCTTTCCTGTACGCCGAGACGGGCGACCGCAGGGTCGTCATCCTGCACGCGCTGGAGATTCCGCGCGTCCGCGCGGCGCAGCCGGAGCTGGAGATCATCGCTCCCGAGCAGCTCGGCTCAGACGAGCTGTACTCGCAGGGGCTGAGGAGCTGGGAGATCTTCCTCGAGCTCGCCGTCCGCGCCTGCCATGAGCTCGGCATCGTGAGCGCATCCGTCCCCGAGTCCTTCCCCGTGGGCCACGCCGACCATCTGAGGGCGAACGGGATCGAGCTCACGGTCGAGAGGGACCTGTTTGACAACCGCCGCCGTACGAAGAACGCGACCGAGCTCCAGGGAATTCGCAAGGCCCAAAAAGCTTGCGAGGCCGCGCTCGACGCGTCCCGGGACCTTCTCCGGCGAGCGCAGCCGAACGGGGCGGGCCTCGAGGTCGACGGCTCCCCGCTGACCTGCGAGCGGTTGAAGCGGCTGATCGAGGAGGTCTTCGCCGATCACGACGTCGAGGGCAGCGACATGATCGTCTCCCACGGCGCGCAGACCGCAGTTGGACACAACGCCGGCTCCGGGCAGATCGCCCCCAGCGAGCCGATCGTCTTCGACCTGTTCCCCCGTGACAAGACGACTGGGTGTTACGCCGACATGACCCGCACATACGTCGTCGGCGAGCCGCCGGAGGAGCTCCGGGAGTGGCATCGCCTCGTGAAAGAGGCACTCGACACCTCGACTGCTGACGTGAAGCCGGGCGTCAACGGCCGCCGTCTCTACGAGAAGGTGTGCGACATCTTCCAGAGCGCCGGCTACAAGACGCAACTCAACAAGCAGCCCGGCGAGGTGCTCGAGGACGGCTTCTTCCATAGCCTTGGCCACGGCATCGGGCTGGAGGTGCACGAACTCCCGTCGATGGGACGCGTCGGGCACGATCTGGCGCCAGGGGACGTCGTCACCGTTGAGCCGGGCCTGTACCGAACGGGCTTCGGCGGCGTTCGCCTCGAGGACATCGTGCTCGTCACGGAAGACGGCCACGAGGTCATTACGAACTACCCCTACGACCTCAAGCCGTAGTGGAGGGAGCGTGAGCGACCGGAGCTACCGTCCGCGAAGCGGACCAGGGAAGGGGTCGGACACGCCAAACGCATGAACGACGGCACCACAGTCGGCACCAACACCATCGACACGATGCTCCTGGAGGAGCGTCGTTACGAGCCCGATCCCGACTTCGCCCGCCAGGCAAATGCCCAGCCCGAGATCTACGAGCAGGACTGGGAGCAGTTCTGGGAGCGGGAGGGACGAAACCGGGTCACGTGGTTCGAGCCGTTCGGCTCGCTGTACGAGTGGAGCCCTCCGTACGCGAAGTGGTACCTCGGCGGGAAGCTCAACGTCTGTTTCAACTGCGTCGATCGCCACGTCGAGGCCGGGAACGGCGACAAGTACGCGTATTTCTGGGAAGGCGAGCCCGAAGGGGAGCGCCGGACGATCACCTTCGGCGATCTTCAGCGTGAGGTCGTCCGCTTCGCGAACGCGCTGAGGTCGATCGGGGTCCGCAAGGGAACACCGGTCGGGATCTACATGGGGATGGTTCCCGAGCTGCCGATCGCGATGCTCGCGTGCGCGCGACTCGGCGCCCCGCATACCGTCGTGTTCGGGGGCTTCTCGGCGGAGTCGCTGTCCGACCGACTCAACGACATGGAATGCGAAGTGCTGATCACGCAGGACGAGGGCTGGCGCGCCGGGAAGAAGGTGCCGCTGAAGCGCAACGCTGACGAGGCGCTGGAGCGCTCGCGGACCGTGCAGAACGTGGTCGTGCTCCGACGAACGGGTGACGAGATTCCTTTCGTGGATGGACGCGACCGCTGGTGGCACGAGCTCGCGGCGAAGGCGGACGACGACCCGCAGTCGTGTCCATGCGCGCCGATGGACTCCGAGGACCTGCTGTACCTCCTCTACACGTCCGGGACGACGGCCAAGCCGAAGGGGATCGTGCACACCACGGGCGGCTATCTCGTCGGCGTCGCAACGACGCACCATTACATCTTCGACGTCAAGCCGGACTCGATCTACTGGTGCGCGGCCGACGTCGGCTGGGTGACGGGGCACAGCTACATCGTCTATGGGCCGCTGACGAACGGGACGACCGGCGTGATCTACGAGGGAGTTCCGAACTATCCGAACCCGGAACGGTGGTGGCAGATCGTTGAGCGGTACAAGGTCGACATCCTGTACACGGCTCCAACGGCCATCCGCTCGCACATGAAGTGGGGACCGGAGTACGCCCAACGGTACGACCTCTCCTCGCTACGCCTACTCGGAACGGTCGGCGAGCCGATCAACCCCGAGGCCTGGGTGTGGTACCGCGAGCACATCGGCGGCGACCGCACGCCCATCGTCGACACGTGGTGGCAGACAGAGACGGGGATGATCATGATCACCCCGCTTCCCGGCATCACCACCACGAAGCCCGGCTCGGCGACGAAGCCGTTTCCGGGAGTCGATGCGGCCGTCTTCAACGAGGGCGGCGAGGAGGTCGGCCCGGGCGGAGGCGGCTACCTGGTGCTCAGGCGCCCGTGGCCGGCGATGCTGCGCGGGATCCACAAGGACGACGCGCGTTTCCGTGAGACGTACTGGTCGAAATACCAGGACGTCTACTTCGCCGGCGACGGTGCACGCATCGACGAGGACGGAGACTTCTGGTTGCTCGGCCGCGTCGACGATGTGATGAACATCTCGGGCCACCGTATCTCCACGATCGAGGTCGAGAGCGCGCTTGTGGACCACCAGAAGGTCGCGGAAGCAGCGGTTTGCGGCCGGGCGGACGAGCGCACCGGCCAGGCGATCGTCGCCTACGTGACCCTGAAGGGCGGCGAGGAGGGCTCGGTCGAGATGCTCGAAGAGCTCCGCAACCATGTCGGCAAGAAGATCGGGCCGATCGCGAAGCCTGCGAACATCGTCTTCACCCCGGAGCTCCCCAAGACGCGCAGCGGGAAGATCATGCGCCGGCTGCTCCGGGACGTCGCCGAGGAACGGGCGCTCGGCGACACGACCACGCTCGCCGATCCGGCCGTGGTCGAAGAGATCAAGGCGCGCGCCGTCGCGGACAGCCGGGAGGACTAAGTACCGGTAGCGCTACAGGCTTAGGGCTTGTGCAGGCAGGCAACGGTGGCCTGTCGGATGAAGCGGCGGATGCGCGGCGGCACCTTTCCGCCCGAGCGGCCGATCCGCATGAAGTCGTCGGTCGAGACGTTGTTCGACAGCTTGTCGAGCGTGCAGGCGCAGTAAGCCCGTTTCGCGCTCTCGCCTCTCGTACAGCTCCGCATGAAGTTCTCGATCAACGACGTCGGATAGTGGAAGCGGCCGTGGGTGGTGACGGTCGCCACGGTAGTTCCCGTCGTCGCCGGGGACTTCCCTCCGCCGCAACCCGTGGCCGTGAGCACCACGGCCAACAGCGCCGCCTGGATGGCCTTCAGCACGGCCGAGTTCTTGCTCGCCCTCCCCGCTTTCGAAACTACGCGAGCAGCTGCTCGAAGCGTTCCGGATCCTCGAACGGTCCGATGACCGCGAGGTTGATGCCCTGCCGGTCGATCAGATCCTGCGCGACGCGACTGACGTCGTCCGCGGTCACCTTGCCGATCTCCTCGAGGATCTCCTCGGGATCGGGCGTCCTGCTCTCGAGCGTCTCCCTGCGCAGGCCGAACATGATCAGGCCCTGCGAGGTCTCGAGCTGAAGGACGAAGCGGCCCTTCGAGAAGCTCTTCGCCTTCTCCAGCTCCTCGGTGGGTACCGCCTCCGCCGCGATCTTGCGGAGCTCGGTAGCGATGGTGGAGACCGCATCGTCGATGCGATTGATGTCCACGCCCGCCTGGGCGTAGAGCGAGCCTGCGTCGGTGTAGCTGTGATTGAGCCCGTAGACGTAGTACGCCAGGCCTCGGCGCTCGCGGACCTCGGTGAAGAGACGTGACGACATGCCTCCGCCGAGGACGGTCGAGAGGACCTGGAGCACGTAGCGGTCGGGATGCTCCAGGGGGTAGCTGTGAACGCCGATGCAGATGTGGGCCTGGTCGGAGGCCTTCGTGTGCACCTTGACCTGCGCCCCGTTGCGCCGGTCCACCTTGACGGGGTCGGGGCGACCGGTCTCAGCCTCTGCGAGGTCGCCGAGCAGCTCATGGACGCGCTCGTGCAGGCCGTCGCCGATCTTCCCTCCGACGCCGACGACCATGCGTGACGGCTTGTACCAGCGGTCGACGTACCCGCTGAAGGTCTCGCGCTTCGCGTCGCGGATGGTCTCCTTCCGCCCGATGATGTCCCAGCCCAGAGGCTGATCGTCGTAGAGGAGCTCCTCGTACACGCCGCCGATGAAGTCCCTGGGCGTGTCGTAGTACATGTTCATCTCCTCGATGATCACGCCCTTCTCGCGTTCGATCTCTTCCGGATCGAACTTGGAGTTGCGGAGCATGTCGACGAGGACGTCGAGCGCGATGTCGCGCGATTCGGCCGCGCACTTGACGTAGTAGCCGGTGTACTCCTTGCCGGTGAAGGCGTTGAACTCGCCGCCGATGGCGTCGATCTCCATCGAGATGTCGCGCGCGGTCGGCCGCCGCTCCGTGCCCTTGAAGAACATGTGCTCCGCGAAGTGGGCGATCCCATTCGTCTCGGGCGTCTCGTAGCGGGAGCCGGCCGCGAGCATGATCGCGCAGGTCACCGACTGGGCCGAGTCGATCGGCGCGGTCAGGATCCGCAGGCCGTTGTCAAGGCGCTCGAGTTGGAAGGCGCTCATCGCGCCGATGCTACCCGCGCGAGGCCGGGCTCCTCGACCCCTTGCGCTCCGTCGACCCGTTAGGGCGCCGTAAGAATGTGGTGGACGGCTTGTGACAGTCTCAACCCTCTAGGTACCTTGGTCGGAGGGAAACCTTGTAACAGATGCCCGAGCTCGCCGTCATCATCCTCCTGTTCGCCTCCGCCTGGGCGGTCTCGCGGCTGAGCGCGCTCGTGGCCCGCCGGGCCCTCGGCTGGCTGGACCGGCGGAACCACGCCCCTTCCGGCGACCTGAGGGCGAAGATCGTCGAGCTGAAACGGCGTGAGACGACCGTGGCGGTGATCCGGACCGGCATCGCCTACATCGCTTTCACCGCGGCGCTCGTCCTGACCGCGGCTCAGCTCACGGGTGGATTCAGCAAGCTGACCGCGTTCGCGGGCGCCTCCTTCGTGTTGATCCTGGTGGGCTTCTCGGCGCAGCGGATGCTCATGGACCTGATCGCCGGCTTCAACATGTTCGTCGAACGCTGGTACTCCGTCGGCGACACGATCGCCATCCCGATGATGGAGGTGCAGGGCGTGGTCGAGGACCTCTCCCTCCGCCGCACGAAGCTCCGCTCCCTCGACGGCGAGGTCATCAACATCCACAACTCCCAGATCGCCGCCGTTCGTGTCCTCCCCGGCGGGATCAAGGAGTTCGACGTCGAGCTCGTGGCGAGCAGCAGGGAGCTCGCGGAGGCCCTCGTCGCCGACGTTACCGCGCTGCTGCCGGAGAGCCCGACGACGTTCGTGCAGCGGCCGCACCTCGTCCAGGCCGATGAGCTCGCCCCGGGTCTGATTCGCTTGCGCATCCGCGCGGCCGTGGCCCCAGGCCGCGAGTGGCTGGTCAACGGCTTCTACACCGACCTGCTCAAGGAGCGGGCCGACAAGCACCTGATCGTGCACGGCCCGGTCGTCTTGACCGTGGACGAGGGCGCGACCCGGAGCTTCGCTCGAGCCAGTGCCGCCACGCGCTGGGCCGGCGCCCGCTAAAGGACGGCGATCGCCTGAAGCAGGCCGTCGACCTCGTCGACGGTGTTGTAGTGCACGATCCCGGCGCGAACCGCGCCGCTCTCCTCGAGACCGAGACGCTTCATCACCTCGACCGCGTAGTAGTTTCCCTCCCACACCGCGTACCCCGCATCACCGAGACGGGTCGCCGCGTCGTGCGTGGGGACACCTTCGACGTTGAAGGCGAACGTGGCGACGCGTCCCTCCATCGTCGGCAGGCCGTACAGGGTGACCTTGTCGGGCAGTCCGGCCAGGAATCTCTCGCCCAGCGCGTGCTCGTGTGACCGAATGGCGTCCCAGCCGATCGAGTCGATGTAGTCGACGGCGGCCACGAAGCCGGCCAGCAGCTCGTGGGCGAGGGTGCCGGTCTCGAAGCGGTGGCCGAGAGGCACGTTCGCCGCGGGGCGTACCTTGTAGGGCCGCCAGCTCTCCAGCAGTGCGGCTCGTCCGAATGCGATCCCGAGGTGCGGGCCGAAGAACTTGTACGGAGAGCAGATGAGGACGTCGACGCCCCAGTCGACTACGTCGATCGGGCCGTGCGGTCCGTAGTGAACCGCATCGGCCCAGGCGAGCGCGCCCGCCTCGTGCGCGAGCTGGACGATCCGGTGCACGTCCGTCAGCGTTCCGACGGCGTTCGACGCCACGGGGAACGCGACGACCCGGGTCCGGTCGCCGAGGAGGCGCTCGAGATCCCCCAGGTCGAGCGCGGTGTCCTCGCCGATCTCGACGAAGCGGACCTCCAGCTCTCTGTCGTGCGCGAGCTCGAGCCAGGGGGACACGTTTGCGTCGTGGTCCAGCTTCGTGACGATGATCTCGTCGCCCTCCTTCCACAGGCGGCCGGCGGTTCGCGTGAGCGCGAAGGCAAGCGTCGTCATATTGGCGCCGAAGATCGTCTCCTCCGGATCGCACCCGAGGAACTGGGCGGCGG
Organism: Actinomycetota bacterium; assembly: GCA_046728195.1. Classification (GTDB taxonomy): domain Bacteria; phylum Actinomycetota; class Thermoleophilia; order Gaiellales; family Gaiellaceae; genus 3-1-20CM-4-69-9. The sequence goes on along the minus strand of JBKPEC010000020.1, from coordinate 834 downwards.
TCAGCCGAGCCTGGGTAACGAGCGCCTCCGTCCGGCGGCTGGTCTCGTAGGGGCCGCTGACGTTCGCGTTCGACTCTCGGTAGTACCGCGAGACCGCGTCGATGACCTCGTCCGGCACTTGCGTGCCACCGGGGCCGTCGAAGAAGGCGAGAGGTTGGCGCAACGCCGAGAAGCGCGCCCGAACCGCCTCGACGTCGAACGTGACGGTCGACACCTTCGGGGACGTTACTACGATTGGTCCATGTCACCGGCGACGAAGGAGCGGGTCGATCGCGGGACCGGTACGGGTCTCGGCGCTCCATGGAACGTCATCGTGTTGAACGACAACCACAACACCTTTCAGGGCGTGGCCGCTGCGCTGGCATCGACCTTGCCGGATGTCACCTACGACCAGGGCCTGCGCATCGCCGACCGCATCCACAACACCGGCCGAGCGATCGTCTGGTCCGGCCACAAGGAAGCCGCGGAGCACTACTGGCAGCAGCTCGTCGATCACGGGCTGACGATGTCGCCCCTCGAGCGGACCTAGTTAGTGGCTCAGAGCCACGAAGTCGTGTGGAGCCCGAGCGTGTGCAGGAACCGTCCGGAGAGGGTCGTACTGTTCGGACATGCGACGACTGCGGTCGCTCAGCGAGGCTGAGTGCTACGCCCGGTGCTACGGCGGCTGGGAAGGCGGCGTCGTGGTCGTGCGGTTGGAGCCGCGCCCGCAGCCGGGGGTGATCCTCGAAGGGGAAGCGTTGCGCCGGCGGTTCGAGGAGTTCCTCGACGCCCGTGACCCCGAGGCGCTCGCCGAGCCCGAAGCCGCTTAAGTCGCGCGTCCGAGACGCTGAGAGT
>JBKPEC010000019.1:0-8504 GCA_046728195.1 Actinomycetota bacterium | reverse complement strand
ACTGCCCGAGCTGGCGGTCCAACATGGGGTGGAGCTCATCGACCTGCGCGAACCGCCGTCCGACCTCAGTACCGCAACGGGGGACAACCTCGACGTCGACGCGACGATCGTCCTCAGCGTCGGCTCCGACTGCGCCATCGGGAAGATGACAGCGACCTGTGAGCTCGACCTCGAGGCGCGCAGGCGCGACCTGCGGTCCGTGTTCGTCCCCACCGGGCAGACGGGAATCGCGATCGCCGGCTGGGGGATCGCGGTCGATGCAGTGGTCTCGGACTTCCTGGCCGGCGCGGCGGAGCGGCTGGTGGTCGAAGGGGGCAAGCGCGGCGACCTGCTCTGGGTCGAGGGCCAGGGTGCGATCCTGCATCCCGTCTACTCCGGGGTCACCGTGGGCCTGATGCACGGCAGCGCGCCACACCTGTACGTCCTCTGCCACGAGGTTGGACGCACCGTCGTGGAAAGCGATCCGACCAGGTCGCCGATCCCGAACCTGACGGAGCTGATCGACCTCCACGAGCGGATGTCGCTGAAGCTCAGGCCGGCCAGGGTGGCGTGCATCGCGCTCAACAGCTCGAAGGTCTCCGAGCAGGAAGCGCGGAACGCGATCGCAGCCGCGGAGGAGGAGACCGGCTTGCCCGCAGACGATCCCGTCCGCTTCGGCGCCGGAAAACTCCTCGATGCAGTGCTCAACGCACGACACTGATCTGCCGACAAGTGGGGCATGCTGCGGCTCACTGCGCTTCTGGCGTGCGCCTGTTCGGCGCTCGTCCTCGCCGGCTCGGCGTCGAGCACGACGTTCGGCGTCGCCGACGACGCCGGCAAGTACGCCGATGACGGAGGAGCGAGCTTCTTCAACATGCTCACCGATCTCGGCATGACCGAGAACCGGATCGCAGTCTTCTGGGATCCCGCCAACCCGACCACCATCGTCGACCAGGCGTTCCTGGATCGGGCGATCCCGCAGGCGATGCGCCGAGGCGTCGAGGTGATGTTCGCCATCTATCCGCTGAAGGCGCGGGCACTCGTCGACACCCCCAACGGCGTCCAGTTGTTCGCGCAGTACGCCGCCCGTGTGGCCCAGCGCTACCCCTACGTGCGGAAGATCATCTGCCTCAACGAGGGCAACCAGCCGCGCTTCCATCAGCCGCAGTTCGACGACGCCGGAAACGGTATCTCCGGCTACGTCCAGGAGCAGGCGATGGCGGCCTGCTACGACGCGTTGAAAGCGGTGGACCCCGGGATCGACGTGATCGCCTTCGGTCTGTCACCACGCGGGAACGACGACTTCGACGCGGTGAGCAACGTGTCGCACTCACCGATTCGCTTCCTCGAGGAGGTCGGCGACGCCTATCGGACGAGCGGCCGGACGAAGCCGATCGCCGACGACGTGTCGATCCACTGCTATCCGAACGTGAACACCGACGCGCCGTCCGTGGGCTACCAGTGGCCGAAGGTCGGCTGCGTCAACCTCGATCGCTTCAAGCAGGCCTGGTGGGACGCGTTCCACGGGACCGGGCAGCCGCTGTTCCGCGAGGCAGGGCAGTCCGGACCCGGACCGTTCGTGCGGATCTACGTCGACGAGGTCGGCTACCAGACGCGCATCGCACCGGACAAAGCCGGTCTGTACAGCGGTGTGGAGAACGTGCCCACGATCGACGAAGCGACCCAGGCGTCCTACTACGCGCAGCTGATCGCGATGATGGCCTGCGACCCGGACGTGGCGCTCCTGAACTTCTTCCATGCCGTCGACGAGACGAGCCTCCCGGCGTGGCAGAGCGGCATGGTGATGGCTGACGGAACGCATCGCGCCTCGTACGCGGCCGTGAAGGAGGCGATCATCACGAACCAGCAGTGCACGGGGAAGCTCGCGGAGTGGCACCACAGCGAGCACGTCGTCGGCGCGAGCGCCACCTTCAGGACGCTGCCACGAGCGTTCCTCGTGCGCGCGGACGAGGGTTTCTCCTACGAGGTCAAGATCACCCGTCCCTCTAAGGCGCGGCGCCTGACCGGCGCCTCCGGTCAAGGGGAGGCGGCGCACGACCTCCTCTTCAAGCTGCCCAAGCTCAGGCACGGCTCCTATCGCGTGACGGTAACTCTCAGGGCCGAGACGAACGCGGACCGTACGACGACGTTCAGTCGCACCTTTCGGAGCTAGCTGGGACATGTCGTTTCAGGCCGGTCTAAGCCTCGGCCGGAATGAGGTATAAGAATCGACATGACGGATCCGCGCGTGGCGAAGCTCGCCCACTTGCTGGTCAACTACTCGTTGGAGCTGAAGCCAGGGCAGATCGTCAGGATCGACGCGGGCGCGGTGGCGGCGCCTCTCGTTCGCGAGACGTACCGAGCGAGCTTAAGGGCTGGCGCGCATCCGCGAACACGCATCGAGGTGGATGGCACGGATGTCATCTCCCTGCAGGAGTCGTCGGAGCAGCAGCTGACGTTCGTCTCCGAGCTGGATCGCCTCGAGGTCGAGCAGCTGGACGCGGTCCTGACGATCTGGGGAGATACGAACACGCGCGCCCTCAGCCAGGCCGACCCACAGCGGATGAGCCGGCGCATCGCGTCGAGGCGCAAGCTGACGAACCGCTTCTGGGAACGGATCGACGAGGGTAAGGCGCGCTGGGTCGGCGTCCGCTTCCCGACTGATGCTCACGCCCAGGATGCGGAGATGTCGCTCGAGGAGTACGAGGACTTCGTCTACGGAGCCTGCCACGTGCTCGTCGACGAGGATCCCGTGGCGCACTGGCAAGAGGTTTCACGCGAATTGAATCGCCGAGCGCGAGAGCTGGACACCTTCACCGAGCTCCGCGTGATCGGTCCGGAGACCGATCTCACCTTCAACGTCGAGGGAAGGGGCTGGCTGGCCGCGGACGGGCGGCTGAACATGCCCGACGGCGAGATCTTCACGAGCCCGGTCGAGACGGCGACCCAGGGCGAGATCCGGTTCTCGTTCCCCGCGATCTTCCAGGGACGCGAAGTCGAGGACGTGCGCCTGCGCTTCCAAGGCGGACGCGTGGTCAAGGCCGAGGCTCGGACCGGGAACGACTACTTGCAGTCGCTTCTCGACATGGACGACGGCTCACGCATCCTCGGCGAGGCAGCGTTCGGCTTGAACTACGAGATCGACCACTTCACGCGCGACATCCTGTTCGACGAGAAGATCGGCGGCACGATGCACTTCGCGCTCGGCTCCAGCTTCAAGAAGCTCGGCGGGCGAAACGAGTCCGGGCTGCACTGGGACATGATCTGCGACCTTCGTGCCGCGGGAGAGGTGTACGCGGACGGTGAGCTCATCTGGAAGGCCGGTCAATTCCTGAACGCCCCGCGCCGCGTTGCGCCCGAGCCTGTCGCGGCTTCCTGACGCGCGTCGCAGTCATCTCGGATACCCACCTGCCGCGGGGAACACGGGCCCTTCCCGACGAGTGCGTCCGCCTCATCGCCGTCTCGGACCTTGTCCTGCACGGGGGCGACTTCGTGACCGTGGAGTTCCTGGAGGAGCTGCGTGGCCTCGGGCCGCCCGTCCAGGGCGTCCACGGGAACATGGACGAGCAGGCACTCAAGGCGATGCTGCCGAAACAGCGCGTGGTCGAGGTCGCCGACCTCCAGATCGGAATGGTCCATGACGCCGGCCCGAGGCTCCGGCGTGAGGCGCGCCTGGCCGCCCGGTTCTCGGACTGCGAGGCCGTCGTCTACGGCCACACGCACGTGCCGCAGGTCGAGCGGTTCCAGCACCTGTGGGTCCTGAACCCCGGCTCGCCCACGGAACGCCGCAGCGCGCCGGCTCACTCCATGCTCGTGCTGACGATCCGAAGCGGCCGGATCACACCGGAGCTCGTGACGCTCTGAGTGGCTTGACAGGGCGAACAGGTGTTCGGTATGCTACGAACACATGTTCCCCCGCCTACTCATTCTGCTCCTGGCCGTCTCCCTGGTGGTGGGCGTCGTCGCCCGTCCCTCCGGCGGCGCGGGGAAGCCCGTTCGGTACGTGGTCAAGCCGACGGACACCCTCTGGTCGATCGCCAGCGCCCACTACTCGGGAGATCCCCGGCAGGGGGTCTGGGAGCTGCAACGGTGGAACCACCTGCACGGCACCACGATCGTGGCCGGGCAGGAGCTCGTCTTGCCTTAATAAAGAGTTACTGAGCGGGGGAGAGGCAGGCCGGCCGTATAGACCTTCTCCCCTCGGAAGAGGCGCTGCTCGCGATCCCAGGGGAAGAAGATCACGACCTTCCACGTGAGCCTCTGCTCGGACGCCGGCACGCCGAGCCACGCCCCGCGGTGGGTGCCGGTGACCTCGGCCTCCTCGCAGACGCCCTGCGGGCCGACGACGATGTCCGTCAGGTCGAAGTGGATGTCCGGGAACGCCTGGAGAAGCTCCGCGTAGAAGCGCGCGGCGCCCTCGTGGCCTTCCCAGCGGTGATCGGTCTGCGCAAGCTCGTAGACACAGTCGGGCGTAAGGGTGGAGATCAGACCCGGCAGGTCGCGCTCGTCCTCGGCGATCGAATGACGCTTCCAGAGCTCGCGGATCTCCTCGTGCTCCGCCGGTGAGACCTCGCGCCGGATCAGATCACGGATGTCCTCAGTCATGAGGACTCCCAGAACGCGCGCAGCCGCTCGTTGAACGGTGCGCCGAGCAGCTGCGGGTTGTGCGCGTCCCCGAGCGTGGCCGACTCGGCATCGAGCTCGCGCTCGAGCACGTCGCACACTGCGTGCAGCGCGGCCCTGCCGAACTCCTGGGCTCCCGGTGGAGCCTCGGCCCAGTCGCCGCGAACGACGAGGACGCGCAGGCCCCGCAACTTGTCGAACGGGATGTCTGCTTCCCACGGCGGACGCTCGTTCCACGACGATCGGGCCGCCTCCAGGTCGGGACCTCTGAGCTCCTGGCGCTGCGCGTCGAAGCCGAACGCGTTGCGAAACCGAAGCCGGTAGTCAGCCGGATCCGTCGCCTCGGCGATCGCGCTCTGAACCCGGGAGATGAATTCGTCCACTATCCGATTGCCGCGCACGAGACCGAGGGCAGGCGGCTCGATGACCGTCAGCGAGCGCAGCTGCTCGGGGCGACGCGCGGCAGCGAGCAGCGACACCACACCGCCGTAGGAATGGCCCACGAGATGGATCCCGTCGTCGAGCAGGCCGGCTACATCGTCGGCGTCGCGGTCGAAGTCCACCCGGCCGTTGGAGGGACTACCACCGAAGCCGCGCCGGTCGACCAACAGGAGCCGGTACGAGTCTGCAAGGGGCCGCTGCTCCCTCCACGTCTCCTCTCCGCGACCGAAGCTGCCGTGAACGAAAAGGGCCGGCGACCCGTCGCCCCAGGTCGTGACGTTGAGCCCGTCGTCGCGCTGCACGCGCCGAGCCTAGCGCGGGGCTTCAGGCAGAAGCAGCGACGTCGAGCGCGGGCGCGTCGGGCTCGAACACCGACGGCTGGCGGCGGAATGCGGCGAAGAACGCGTCGACAACCGCCGGCGCGAACTGAGTGCCGCTGCAGCGCCGAAGCTCTGCTGTTGCTTCCTCGACTGACATCGCGGGGCGGTAGGGACGATCCGTCGTCATCGCATCCCATGCGTCGGCCAGCCCCACCACGCACGCCTCGACCGGGATCGCGTCGCCCGCAAGCCGATCGGGATAGCCATTGCCGTCCCAGCGCTCGTGGTGGTGGCGAACCAAAGGAACAGCCTCGCGAAGGCGACTGAAGTGCGCCAGGATGGCGGCGCCGTCGGCGGGATGCCGGCGAATCACCTCGAACTCATCGTCGTCCAGCCGCCCGGGCTTCGTCAGGATGCTGTCGGGGACCGCGATCTTGCCGATGTCGTGGAAGAGTCCGCCGAAGCGAACCGCGTCGAGTCGCGCGGAGGCGACGCCCAGCTCGGTAGCGACCGCCAGTGCGATGCGCTGCACGCGCGCTGAGTGACCAGCGGTGTAGGGGTCCTTCGCGTCGACGGTGGCGTTGAGGCTCTCGATCGCTTCGAGCGAGCTCTCCTCGAGGCGGCGGTAGGAGTCCATGAGCTCGCGCGAGCGGGCGCGAAGCGCGATCTCCTGCCGCTGCATGGTCGACGACGCGCGGCGCACGAGCAGCGCGAGCGCCGCGTACAGCACGGCGAAGACCGCGATTACCGTGATCCAGATCACCCGCTTGCGCGACGCGATGAAGCTCTGGGCCCGTTCCGGCTTGGCGTAGATCTCGTAGGCGCCGAGCGCGTGCGTGCCGTCCGAGCTCAGGATCGGCGCATAGACCTCGAAGATGTCGTCGAGCCCGAGCGCTCGCTCCGCGGCATCCTCGTCGTCGCCCAGCTTGTTGATGGACGCGTGCGCCCGCTTTAGCGCGATCGTCTCGCCGAGGTCGCCGGCAAGCGCGGAAGGGAACCGGTGGCCGATGCGTTGCGAGGCACGGTTCGTCCACACGAGCGTCCCGTCCGGGCGCCACACCTTCACGGACACGAGATCGGGCTGCCGCCTGAGTTGCGCCTTCAGCCGGCTCGGGAAATGCGGCGAGATGTGCAGCCTGTCATTGCTGACGAGCTGCGGGCGCAGCACCCCGTCGACGTACTGGGTCAGGCTCGCGCGCGCGTCGTCGAGTGATTGGCGCTGGATGGACGCCGTCAGCACCCAACCGAGCACGATCGCGCCGATCAACAGGATGCCTGCGCTCGCCAGCAAGAAGACACGCAGAAGCGTGACCGAGCGATGGAGCGCCCAGCCACCGGAGACCCCAGGAGCCGCATGAGACGACATTCGCCTTCCTCAGGGCGCGTATCGGCTCGTGTCACGGATGACTTGAGGGCGCAAACCTAGAATCGCGCCGTGGATCTTGACCTCGTTTTCCTCGGTACCGCCGGCTCGATGCCCACGGCTCAGCGGGCTCCAGCCGCCCTGCTCGTGCGCAGGGGAGGGGAACGCCTGCTCTTCGATTGCGCCGAGGGGACACAGCGCCAGCTCCTGCGCTCCTCGGTCGGCCTGGTCGAGCTCCGGGAGGTCTTCGTCACGCACTTCCACGCCGACCACGTCCTTGGGCTGCCGGGCATGTTCAAGACGTTCGCACTGCGCGGCCGGCAGTTGTCGCTCGATGTCTACGGCCCGCGCGGGCTCGTCGACCTTCTTGGCTCCCTCAAACGAGTGGTCGGCAAGCTGACGTACGAGCTGCGTCTCCACGAGCTCCAGGCCGGTGACGTGCTCGAACGGGACGGCTACCGGCTCGCGACCTTCGCGGTGGCGCACGGCGTCTCGGCGCTTGGCTGGTCGCTGATCGAGGCGACCCGGCCCGGCCGGTTCGACGTCGAAGCGGCGGAGACGCTCGGCGTGCCTGATGGACCCGCGCGGGGCATCCTCCAGCACGGCGAGTCCGTCACGCTTCCCGACGGGACTACCGTCACCCCGGACGAGGTGCTCGGGCACCCACGTCCGGGGCGCAAGCTGGTGATCACAGGCGATACGGCTCCCGCGGACTCCGTCGTCGAAGCGGCGTGGGGCGCGGACGTGCTCGTGACCGAGGCGACCTTCTCCCACGAGGAACGCGAGCGCGCCCAGGAAACGATGCACCAAACTGCCGCCCAGGCCGCCGATATCGCGCACCGGTCGAACGTCAGCCTCCTGGCGCTCACCCATCTCTCTAGTCGCTACTTCGGTCCGGAGATCGCGCGTGAGGCGCGTGAGATCTTCCCCGAGACGGTCGTGCCACGCGACTTCGACGTGGTCGACGTGCCGTTTGCCGAGCGCGGGTCGCCGCAGCTCGTCAAGGGGGGCGCGCTTCACCGTCGCGAGCCCGAGGCCGTATCATCGGGCCCGGAATGACGGGCATGGTGCGAGTCGCAGTCGCAGGCGACGTCAACGAGGCCGAGGAGATCCAGGGCATTCTCCGCTCTGCCGGGATTCACTCGGAGCTCGGGGCCGGTGAGGACGACTCGGTCACCGTCTCGGTGCCCGAGTCGTCGGTCGAAGAGGCGCAAGACGCGATCGAAGCGATGACCGAGCCAGACGACATCGTTGGCGATTAGACCCGCGCGAAAGCCTCCGCTTTCGCACGGTTTGGGTACTGCGCTTCGCGCCTAACGCACGCGGGCGAAGCCCGCGTGCTCCTTTTGGGGTTTTTCGTGAGCGGTTGAAGTGGTCCACGGGCGGCGGCGCCTTCGGCGTCGCCGCCCGTGTGAGTCCGGCCTCCTCTAACGGCGGCTGCGCCTGCCGTTAGCTCCGGCCCGCTGTGCTGGTGGTTAACCCGCGGTTCAAGCAGAACCGCTCAAGGGCGGAAGCTAAGACCAGGCGCAGCCGGGCTTAGCGTCCGCCGAACTGATGCGGGCGCGGCCGCCTTCGGCGCCCGTGCCCGCACGGTAGGAACAACCGCCCAGCACCAACACACCTGAGAGTGCGCGGGCTCCGCCCGCGCACGTTTCCCGCGAACGCGGCGTAACCTAGGAATCGGGCGAAAGCGCAGCTTTCGTCCGATGGGCAGAGTAAGCTCCGCGCGACCGTACCCCTTTAACCCGGTCCAGTGAGGCCGGAAAGGAGTCGAATGA
>JBKPEC010000018.1:0-21067 GCA_046728195.1 Actinomycetota bacterium | reverse complement strand
GGGGGCGCCGCGGCGCTCCCCTCCCTGATCGTCTTGGTCTCTACCGTTCTCGACTCGGGATCAAGCGTGCGCCTCGCCCGTGGGTCGCGTAGCGCGAGCCGGACTGTGCGCGGCTAAGCGCCGTGGCACTTCTTGAACTTCTTGCCGCTGCCGCACCAGCACGGGTCGTTGCGCCCGATGTTCTCCCGCTCGGACTTGACGATCGGACGCGGGGCGCCTGCGGTCGACGTGGTGCCGCCGCCGGTCATCGCGAGGGTCGCGGTAGCACCGGCGCCGCCGCCAGCGGCCGCCATGGCCTCCGCACCCGCGAGCGACTCATGCGCGTACTGGAGCCCGCCGCCATTTACGGCCTGCGCCTGCTGCGCGCGCTGCAGCTCGTCCGCCTCCTCGGGCGCGAGCTGCGCATGGAACAGCGTCAGCACGACCTCTTCGTGGATCGCGAGGCCGAGCGCCTGGAACATCAGATGGCCCTCGTGCTGGTACTCGACGAGCGGATCCTTCTGCGCCATCGCGCGGAGGTGGACGCCCTCGCGCATGTACTCCATCGCATCGAGATGCTCGCGCCAGCGCTGGTCGACGACCTGAAGGATCACGAAGCGCTCGAGCTCGCGCATCAGCTCCGGCCCCATCTCTTCTTCCTTCGCCTTGTACTCGTCGCGCGCGTCGAGCTGGAACTCCTCGATCAGCGACTCGCGCGAGATCTCGGCCAGCTCCTCCCGGAGCTCGTCGACCGTGATCTCCGTCTCGTAGAGCGCCGCCATTTGCTTGACGAGCCCCTCGAGGTCCCACTCCTCCGAGTACTCCTCCTGCGTGAAACCGGCGACGGTCGCCTCGATCACCTCGTCGATCCATTGCAGCACCTGTTCGGACATGTCCTCGCCCTCGAGAACCTCGCGCCGCTGGCGGTAGATGACCTCGCGCTGCGTGTTCATGACGTTGTCGTACTTGAGGACGTTCTTGCGCGCGACGAAGTTCTGCTCCTCGACCTTCTTCTGGGCGCCCTCGATCTGGTTCGAGAGGATCTTCGCTTCCATCGGCTGGTCCTCCGGAATCTTGAAGCGCTCCATGATCCGCTTGATGCGGTCGCCGGCGAACAAGCGCACGAGATCGTCTTCGCCGGAGAGATAGAAGCGCGACTCGCCGGGATCGCCCTGACGGCCTGAACGCCCGCGCAGCTGGTTGTCGATGCGCCGCGCCTCGTGCCGCTCCGTGCCGAGCACGTACAGGCCGCCGCGATCGACGACGCCTTCGCCCAGCTTGATGTCGACACCGCGGCCGGCCATGTTGGTCGCGATCGTGACGGCGCCGGGCTGACCGGCATCCTTGATGATCTCCGCCTCGCGCGCGTGCTCCTTCGCGTTCAGCACGTTGTGCGGGATCCCCTGCCGCTTCAGGAGCTCCGACAGATACTCCGATGTCTCGACGGCGATCGTTCCGACGAGCACCGGCTGCCCCTTCTCGTGCCGCTCCTGGATGTCGCGCATCACCGCCTGGAACTTCCCCTCCGCCGACTTGAAGATGAGGTCGTTGTTGTCGTCGCGCGCAACCGAGACGTTCGTCGGAATCTCGACGACGTGGAGGTTGTAGATCTCGACGAACTCCTTCTCCTCGGTCTTCGCGGTACCGGTCATCCCCGCAAGCTTCTCGTAGAGGCGGAAGTAATTCTGGAGCGTGATCGTTGCGAGCGTGACGTTCTCTTCCTGGATCTTCACGCCTTCCTTCGCCTCGATCGCCTGGTGCAGCCCTTCCGACCAGCGCCGGCCCTCCATGATCCGGCCGGTGAACTCATCGACGATCTTCACCTCGCCGTCCTGAATGACGTAGTCAACGTCGCGCTTGTAGAGCGACTCGGCCTTCAGCGACTGGTTCAAGTGGTTGACGAGCTGCGAGTTGCGGGGGTCGTAGAGGCTGTCGATCCGGAGCGCGCGCTCGACGGCGTCGATCGACGCCTGACCGGGCGCGACCGTCTTGTGCTTCTCGTCGTACTCGTAGTCCGCGTCGGGGTTGCCGCCCTTGAGCAGGGGGTCGTGCGGAACGCCGGTGAGCCCGCGCGCGATGCGTGCAAAGTCGTAGTAGATCTGCGCGGCGGTCTCCGGCTCGCCCGAGATGATCAGCGGCGTGCGCGCCTCGTCGATCAGGATCGAGTCGACCTCGTCCACGATCGCGTACGCGTGGCTGCGCTGCACGACCCCGTCGAGGCTGACGGCCATGTTGTCGCGCAGGTAGTCGAAGCCGAACTCCGAGTTCGTTCCGTGCGTGATGTCGCAGTCGTAGGCGGTCTTGCGCTCGGCGAACGGCATCATGTTCTCGATGAAGCCGACGGTCATCCCGAGTCGTTCGTAGACGCCACGGTTCCACTCGGCGTCGCGCTGAGCCAGGTAGTCGTTGACCGTCACGAGGTGGACTCCGCGCCCCTCGAGCGCGTTCAGGTAGAGAGAGAGGCTCGCGACGAACGTCTTGCCCTCGCCTGTCTTCATCTCGGCCACGTCGCCCTCGTGGAGGACGACCCCGCCCATCAGCTGCACGTCGAACATCCGCTGGTCGGATTCGCGGAGGCGGGCCTCCCGCACGGCCGCGAAGGCCTCGAAGAGGAGCTCCTCGAGGCTCTCCCCATTCTCGAGACGCTGGCGGAACTCGACCGTCTTGTCGCGCAGCTGCTCGTCGGAGAGCGCGCGAAACTCAGGCTCGATCGAGGTGATGTAGGCCGCCTGCTCGGCGAGCCGCTTCAGGCGGCGCCCCTCGCCGACGCGGAGGATCTTCTCGAAGGATCCGAGCTGGCTGGTCACCAGGTCAAGCGTAGCGGCTCGGAGTTTGTGTCCTTCTTCACGAATCGATTACCGGAGGATTAGAACTCCGTCGTACCTTCAGGCGATGCGGAAGGCGTTCTTGGGGGTCGCACTGGCGCTGTGGCTCGTCCCGACCGCCCACGCCGCAGTTCGGACGCGCATCGTCTACTCGAGTGGCTGGTCGGGCTCGATGGAGCTCTACGGCGTCGACCCTTCGACGAGGGGCGCGGTCGGACAGCTCACGACCGGAACTGAACCTTCCTGCGCGCCCACTGCCATCCCGTGCGGTTTCATCGATCCGATTCCGTCTCCGAACGGCCGTCGGATCCTCTTTCGTGGCTCGAACTGGGGCCTGGGGAGCTTCCGCATGGGGATTTCTTCCCTCTGGGTGGCACGGGCCGACGGAGCGAATCCGGCTCGTCTCGTCGCAGCAGCAAGTGGTTCCGGCGCGTACACCGGTCTGGCCGGGGAGCCGGCGTGGTCGCCCTGATTCGCGCAAGATCGCGTACGCAGTGTCCGGAGATGTCCACGTCGTGGACGCCGACGGACGGAACGACCGAGTTCTCGCTCTTGGTCTTGCCGGCGACGTCGCCTGGTCGCGCGATGGACGCTCGCTCTTCGTTCTTGCCAGCAGCAACCTCTACGTCGTGCGAGACGGCACTCCGACAAAGCTCGTCACCAATGCTGGTTGCCGCTTTGCAGTCTCGCCGGACGCCCGGTGGGTTGCCCTGACCACATGCTATGACAGCCGGATCCGGCTGCTCCGCCTGACAGGGCATGGATCGCCGGAGCTGGTGCTCGGCCGAGGTGTGGAGCCCGTCTGGTCGCCTAACGGACGGCGGCTCGCTTTCCAGGGCAGTGCGGGCATCGCCGTGTTCGCCCTGAAGACGCAGCGGATACGCCTCCTAACCGGTGACAGGTTGAGCCTGGGCTGGGAGGACCAGGACGGAACGGGCCTCGCGTGGTCCCCGGACAGCCGCTCGATCGCCTACGTCAGAGGTTCGACCCAGACGTTCGCCGACGCTGCGGTCTACAGCGGCGACCTGCGAGTCGTGACGCTCCGGCGCAAGGTGCGCACCGTCGTGTCGAGCACTGCGCGGTACGGCGGGCGAATCGTTGGAGTCTCCTGGACGAGGTTTCCCGCCGGAATGCGCTATTCACGTCCAGACGCGGTCGCCACCAAGGACTCGTTCCTCGCCGATGGGCCCATCGAACTCCTCGCTGCGGATGGCTCGCGTGTCGCCTTTGTCGCGTGCGACCAGCTCTTCACCTGGAGTCCAGGCGCCCCCATGAACGCGAGCCGCGCTCTCGCGGGTTGCCGTGATCGCGACCGCTATTCGATCTACGACCTTGCGCTCGCCGGCGATCAGTTGCTCTACGCCGAGATGACCGGTTGCAACTCGATTGGGCAAGACGTCAGTGTCCGTTCACTCAACCCCGCGGCAAAGCCGATTCACCTCGCGAGTGGCCATGGCGCCTGCGGGGGACCTTTCCAGGCTGTTGGCCGCCTGGTCGGATCGGGCAGCTTCCTCGCGTTCAGCAACTGGGATGAGAAAGGCATCTATGCGCCCGCGGGCTTCGACTTCGAAACCATTGCTCAGTCGGTCAGCCGGGTCGAGCCCAACGGCTGTCCGTGTCCTGTGCTCGCGTCGAGTCCCGGACCGCTCTTCCCTGCGGACGTCAATGACGGGCGCCTGGTCGTCTACGGCACGAACAAGACGCTGGTGCTCGATGCGAATGGGCAAACGCTGCTCTCGGTCGGTATCTCTCCCCTGGCAGCGCAGCTCGCGGGCTCGGACCTGATCCTCGTCCTCCAGGGCGAGCTCCGCGACCTCGACGCCGACACCGGCTCGCTGCGCCACAGCTGGAGGCTGCCCAACGCCTTCACGGGCCCGAGCTGCTCGTTCCACTGCGGCGCGATGACCAATTGCTGGTACACGTGCGGTCAGTACGCGCTGACCGTTCAAGATGCGGCGCGGGGGCTGGTCTCCTACACGTTCGACGGTGACGTGCACGTGCTGCGCCTTCCCGACGGTTTCGACAAGGTCGTCGGCAGGGGCACCCTCGCTCGCTTCGTGGACCAGGGACTCGTGTACGCCGACGGTGCTCGGCTGCATCTCGTTCCGTACTCAGCGTTTCAATGAGTCTGCACCGGGCGGTGGTTCTCCTGCTGATCGGGGTCGCGGCCTGGCCCAGCGCTACGTCTGCCGCGACCTCCCGATTCCGACTGCTCTACTCCAGCGACTGGCTCGGCCCGACACAGATCTTCGCCGTCGATCCTGCACACGAGAAGCCACTCGGAGAGGTCACCTTCCGACACCTTCCGCCGTGCTCGGCAGGCCTGTATCCGATCACCTGCGGCTTCATCGATCCGGTTCCAGCTCCCGACGGACGGCACATCGTCTTCCGCATTAACGGGCTCGACCAGAGCGCACTGTGGGTTGCCAACGCGAACGGGACCGATCCGCATGTCATCGTCCCGAACCTGCCATTCGCAGATCCCGGCCCCGGGCATCTGACAGTCTCCTGGTCGGCCGACTCGCGAAGAATTCGGTACGGCGATCAGGCTCTACGGATCGACGGGTCGACTGCGGGGTGCTGCTCCGGTTCCTGGCGGCGCAGCCGGCGCGAATACCAGGGCTACGACGAGTCAGTCGTCTCGCCCGACGGTCGTTGGGTCGCGTTTACCAAGGACGGGCGCATCGGCATCGCGAATCGCCGCACGAACCGTGCGCGTCTGCAGACGGATCACGTCGGCTTCAACCTTGCCTGGTCTCCCGACAGCAAGTCGCTCGCGTACATCTCCGGCTTCATGCATTTCGGAACGGCGTCGACAGGCGATCTGCGGGTGCTCACGCTCGCAGGGAAGGTGCGCACGATCGTCGCCCGGGACTCTCCGTACGGCGGCGAGATCGTCTCGGTTGCCTGGACGAGGACACCCGCCAAGGTCCGTTACCGAAAACCGACGCCTGCCGACGGAATCTACGCGGGAGGAGAAGTCACGCGTCTCGCGGCAGATGGGCCTCGCGTCGCATTTGCGGCATGCGACGGCGTCAAGGCGTGGACGCCGTCCGCGGGTCCATTACTGGTGGTCAGCCCGAATCCGTATGGCGGTTCGCTTTGCTTTCCGCCGACCGACCGCGTTGCCGTGACCGACGTCGCCCTTGCCGGCGATCGGATCGCATACGTCCGATCGGGTGGCGGCTTGACACCACCACTCGAGTTGTGGGCCAGCGCGCTGACGAGCCCTGCTCCTGCCGTTCTGGCGCGGAGCGGAACCACCGTTGGCTCGCATTTGCGGGGCGTCGGCACCCTCGCCGGAGCGGGCGGCCTGCTCGTCTACAGCACCTGGGACGGGAGACCCGAGACCGTGAGCTCGGGCGGCGGCGTGATCGTGACGGCACAGTCGATCTATCGCGTCGACTTGACGGGCTGCCCGTGTCCGGCTCTGGCGTCGGTCCCGGCGCAAGGCGAGCCCGTCGACGTCGACGACTCACGAATCGTCGTACTACATGCCTTCTGGCCGGACGGCACCTGGGTATCGCGAACACCGTCCCTCTCGATCCTCGACCACACGGGCGCCGAGCTGCTGTCCCTGCCGATCGACGCCGCGGCGGCACAGCTGGCAGGACCGGATCTGGTGGCGGCGGTGGGCAACTCGCTCGTCGACTTCGACTCGATCACCGGACAGCGGCTCCATTCCTGGCCGGTCTCGAGCGAACCCCTGCCCGCGATTGTCCGTTCTGGGCCGGGCCGGATTGCATCGGGTTCGTGTACTCCGAGCCGCCCCACTACGTCCTTCAAGACGCAGCGGGTGGGCTTTGCGGCCTATACGCTCGACGGCAAGCTGCACGTGTTGCGTCTGGCCGACGGCAAGGACTCGGTCGTGGGCTACGCGGTCGAGGCGCGCTTCATGGACGACGGGCTCGTCTACCACGACGGTGCGCGTATCCGCCTCGTGCCGTTCGATCGGCTCTTCCGCTAGAGCGGATCGACGCGAACTTCCCAGAGGTCGCCGTCGAGCCGCGACGCGCGGATCACCGCGTCGCCGCTCGTGATCGCCTCGAGCTCAGGGATCGTGCCGAACGAGCGGTTGCCGTCGACGACGAGCGTCTTCTCGCCGTTGCGCACCGCCAGCTCGATCTCGTCACCGTCGGCCTCCGGCAACTCCAGCACGCGGAGCCCATGTGCGGCGACCGCCCAGCGCGAACCGCCGCGGTGGATGGCAGTTGCCCTGTACGGGCGCGCAACCTCCTGCTCGATCGCGTCCGCGAGCGGCGTCAGGTCGCCCTCGCCCTCCTCGACGAGGAGTGAGCCGTCGTCGAGCGCAACGAACAGCGCGTTCTCGCCCCTGACGTCGGGCGCCTCGACGGTCACGACCGCGTCGTACTGCCGCTCGCGCGGGATTCCGTGGATCCCGGTCTCGTGAATGACTCCAGTGAAAGGAGGGTCGGCCGACGACTCGACGAGGCCGCCCTCCTCGGCGAGCCGCTCGTGCAGCGGCTTGCGCCGGAAGAGACCCACTTCTACCCCTGCGGCTCGATCAGCCCGTAACCGCCGTCGCGGCGGCGGTAAAGGACGTTGATCTCTCCGGACTCGTCGCTCCGGAAGACGAAGAAGTCGTGCCCGATGAGCTCGAGCTGCAGCGCGGCCTCTTCGGCGCTCATTGGCTTCACTGAAAATTGCTTCGTCCTGACGATCTGCGGGCCAGCCTCTTCATCGTCGGTGGGAATGCTCATCGGACCTCCGGGCGGAATGCCGTTGCCACGCACTTGCCTGCCCCTGCGCTTGCCGCGGACGTGCTCCACCTGGCGCAGTAGCTTCTCGGTCAGCTGGTCGATCGACGCCTTCATGTCCGCCGAGGCCTCCGTGACGCGAAGTGTCGGGCCCTTTGTCCAGACTGTGACCTCCGCAACCTGGTTGTCGGCGATCGACGGATTCTTCTCGACGCGCAGCTCGAGCTCGACCTCAGCCAGGTCGTGTAGCTGGCGGTTGAGCTTGCGCATCTTCTCCTCGGCATACCGGCGAATCGTGTCGCTGACCTCGATGTTCTTGCCCTTCACCTGAAGTCGCATGCGCCTCCTTCGGCCGGGAATCTCACCCTAGCGCACGCGAATCGTGCGGGCGAACGTCGCAACCTCGACCCGCCTCGCACCCCCTTTTCGAAGCGCCGCGGCGGCCGCGGCCGCCGTTGCGCCGGTTGTGTAGACGTCGTCGACGAGCACCACGTGCGGGGGAACGCGGGCCCGGACGAGAAACGCACCGGCGACGTTCCGCCGCCGCTCCGCCTGCCCGAGGCCCCGCTGCCGGGCCGAGCCGCGCGTCCGCCGGAGCAGCGGCTCACACGGAACGGACCAGCGCACCTCCAGCTCGGCGGCCAGCCGCTCGGCCGCATGACCTCGCTTCAGGCGCCGGTCCGGATCTCCCGGCACGAAGGCCATGACCGCAGCATCAGGCCTCGGCAGCGCTTCGACGACGACGTCGGCAGCCCACGCGGCTAGACGCCGCAATCCTCGCTCTTTCCAGGCTCGGATGATCGAGGGAACCGGATCCACGTACGCGACGGCCGCACGCGCCTGGCCGAAAGGAAGCCGCCGCCCGGCACACTCGGCACAGCGACGCACCGGCCACGCAGTCGGTGCGCCGCAGCGCTCACAGAGGGGCTGCGCAATTCGGCGCAGTCCAGACGTGCAGTCCTCGCAGACCTGTCTGCCCGGGCGGGAACAGACCAGGCAGCGCTGCGGTAGCAGCAGCTCGAGCACGAGCGAACACGCTAGGCCGAGCTCCGTGCCGCATTTGTCTCAGGTGAGTGAATATTCGGCCCGTTCGGGCAGGCCGTGACGGCGACGCATGCGGTTGTCCGCCTCGAGCAGTTGAGCTTGGTCGCCGATGTCGTACCACTCGCCCACGAAGCGGTACGCGTAGACCGGCTCACGCCTGTGCAACCAGGCGATGTAGTTGCCGGGCTGATCCGGCGGGTTCCCCTCGGCCAGGTAGGTGTCGATCAGGCGCGCATGCTCTCGCGTGTACAGATAGGTCGCGGTCGCGCAGAGGGTCGTCGGCGGATCATCTGGCTTCTCGACGAAGTTCGTGATGCGATCGTCGTCGTCGACGTCGACAATCCCGTACTTCTTGGCCAGCTCGGGGTCGCGCACGTCGTACACGGCCACGCAACTCCCGCGCTTCGCCCGCCAGTACGCCTCGTAGTCAGCGAGCGAGTAGTCGAACAGGTTGTCTCCGGCGATCGCGAGCAGGTCATCGTCGAGGCCGACGAACTGGATGTCGCCGATCGCGCCGAGCCGGTCCTCGTTCGACGTCGTTCCGTCGTCGTGGACCTGCACCCCTTTGTCCGCCGCCCAGCGCTCGAAGTCCGGGGCGAAGCGAGCGTTGGTCACCAGGTGCACTTCGTCGGCACTCGTTTCGGCGATGCGATCGAGGATCCAGTCGACCATCGGCCGTCCGCCCACGGTCAGGAGTTGTTTCGGGATCGTGTCGGTCAGCGGGCGCAGTCGCGTCGCGTAGCCGGCGGCGAGGATCAGTGCCTTCAGAGAGCCACCGGTTCCCGCACTCCGTGCTCCGTCACGATCGCGCTGATCAGATGGGCCGGTGTGACGTCGAAGGCCGGGTTGCGTGCCGCGAAACGGGTCGTCAGCTCGTCAGGCGCGCGCTCCTCGATCGGGATATCGGCGCCCGTCGGCGTCGTGGGATCGAACGTGGACGTCGGGGCAACGACGTAGAAGGGAATCCCGTGGTGCGCCGCGAGGACGGCGAGCGCATAGGTCCCGATCTTGTTGGCCGTGTCCCCGTTCGCCGCGATGCGGTCGGCACCGGTGACCACGCAGTCGACCTCGCCGGAGGCCATCAGCGATGCGGCCGCCGAGTCGGCGATCACCGCATGCGGGATGCCTGCCCTTTCGAGCTCCCAGGCGGTGAGGCGCGAGCCTTGCAGGAGGGGCCTGGTCTCGTCGACCCAGACGCGTTCCAGCAGTCCCCGCTCCCAGGCTGTGCGTAACGCGCCGACCGCGCTGCCGTAGCCGCCGGTTGCGAGGCCGCCGGCGTTGCAGTGCGTCAGCGCCCGCGTTCCCGGCGCGAACAATTCCGCGGCGTGGTCTGCCATCGCGCGGCAGCGCGCGACCTCCTCTTCGTGCAACGCGCGAGCGTGTGCGGGAGTGGGATCGTCACGCATCTGGTCGAGAGCCCAGGCGAGATTGACAGCCGTCGGACGCGCCGCCGCGAGCGCGGCCGACGCGGGCTCCAGGTCCTCCCCACGCGCTGCGGCGAGGGCAAGGCCGTACGCCGCGGCGATGCCGATTGCCGGCGCGCCGCGGATCGCCAGCTCGCGGATGGCGATGACGAGCTCGTCTACCGTGCCGCACTCGAGCTCGACGACCTCGTCGGGGAGCCGGCGCTGGTCGAGGAGGACGACCCTCGGGCCGTCCTCCTCGTACCGAACGATCTCCTCGGGTTCTAGCGTGCGCCGCACGAGCGCTAGAGACTAGACGAACAAAACGGACGTGCTGGCGAAGCCAGCACGTCCTCTATGGTCGGCATCGCAAGCGACGCCTAAGTGCCCTCGTCCCACGAGGCCAGGTACTTCTCCTGCTCCTCCGTGAGCTTGTCGATAGCGATGCCCATCGTCTCGAGCTTCAGGCGTGCGATCTCACGGTCGATCTCCTCGGGCACCGGGTAGACACGCCGCTCGAGCTCGGCGGCGTGCCGGATCGCGTACTCGGCGGACAGCGCCTGGTTCGCGAACGACATGTCCATCACCAGGGCGGGATGTCCTTCCGCGGCCGACAGGTTCACGAGCCGACCGTCGGCGACGAGATAGATCCGCCGGCCGTCGGAGAGCGTGTACTCCTCCACGAACGAGCGCGCCTCGCGCGTCTCGCTCGCCAGCGCCTTGAGCGCTGGGATGTCGATCTCGACGTTGAAGTGACCGGTGTTGGCGAGGATCGCGCCGTCCTTCATCCGCTCCATGTGTTCCTTACGAATGACGGACTTGTCTCCTGTCGCCGTACAGAAGAGGTTGCCGATCGGCGCGGCCTGCTCCATGGTCAGGACCTCGTACCCGTCCATGGTCGCCTCGAGCGCCCGCAGCGGATCGACCTCCGTGATGATCACGTGCGCGCCCATCCCACGAGCCCGCGAGGCGACACCACGGCCGACCCAGCCGTAGCCGGAGACGACGAAGCGCTGGCCCGCGAGCAGGACGTTGGTCGCGCGGATGATTCCGTCGATCGTCGACTGTCCGGTGCCGTAGCGATTGTCGAACAGATGCTTCGTCTGCGCGTCGTTGACCGCGATCACCGGGAAGCCGAGCGCGCCGTCTCGCTCGAGCGCCTTCAGCCGGATCACGCCGGTGGTCGTCTCCTCGGTGCCGGCGATGATGTCGCCGAGCTGCTCGCGCCGCGCGGAGTGGAGAACGCCGATCACGTCGGCGCCGTCATCCATCGTCAGCTGCGGCTTGTGGTCGACGGCCGCTTCGATGTGCGCGTAGTAGGTGTCGTTGTCCTCTCCCTTGATCGCAAAGACGGAGATGTCGTACTTGTCGACCAGCGCCGCCGCGACGTCGTCCTGCGTCGACAGCGGGTTCGAGGCGCAGAGGACGACATCCGCACCGCCGGCCTTGAGGGTGCGGGCGAGGTTCGCCGTCTCCGTCGTCACGTGCAGGCAGGCGGAGATGCGGTAACCGGCGAGCGGCTGCTCGCGGTCGAAGCGCTCGCGGATCGCGGCGAGTACCGGCATCTGGCGGTCTGCCCACTCGATGCGGCGCACGCCTTCCGGCGCAAGCGTGAGGTCCTTCACGTCATGACGTTTGGTTGTGGCCATTCAGTCCTCTCGTTCGGGTTCGGACACAGGGTCAGGCGGCGAGCAGGCGCTCGTGCTTGCGCTGCTCCCAGTCGAGTGCGGAGAGTCGGGTTCCGACGAGCCAGCTCTCGACTGCGGCCCGCAGCGGCGGCTCACGGTCGAGCCTCGCCGCGAACGCGACGTCGCTGAGCTCCACACCGAACCTCGTCCGCAGCTCACGAAGCGAGCGGAGCTGGTTCAGCTCGAGCAGGCCGTAGACGCGGTAGCCCGCCGGCGTACGCTCCGGCACGACGAGCTCGGCAGCCTCGAGATACCGGAGCATCCGCGGAGACCAGCCGGTTTCCGCGGCAGCCTCACTGACCGTCCGCCGAGTCACCGCGCAACCTTAACACAATCATGTCAAGGTCTTGGCGGTTGACGGTCAAGGCTCGGAGGTGCCCTCCCGGCCGTAGCGGTCCTCGAGTCGGACGACGTCGTCCAGCTCCGGCGTCGAGACCTCGACAATGGTGGTGTCCTCGATGGCCGTGACCCGATGGACGGTCCCGGGACGAAAGTGGAAGCAAGCGCCGGCCGCGATGACCTCGTGGCCCAAGACCGGGTCGCCGGCCGACCCCACCTCCAGCATGGCCCGTCCACCCTGGACGAGCCAGGCCTCATCCTTGACCCGGTGGAACTGCAGGCTGAGCGATTCGCCCGCCTTGATGAAGAGGACCTTGCCGACGTACTGCTCGGTCTCCGCCCAGATCAGCTCGGAGCCCCAGGGCTTCTCGACCTTGCGCGGCTCGAACTCCCAGCCGCCGAGGCCGTCGAGGTTGGGTGAGTCGACGCTCACCGGGCGACTCTACGCCACAACTTCCGGGGCTGACCCCTTGGGGTCAGACCCAGCCTTTGCGCCTAGCGATTCCGCGCCAGCGTCGGGCGCAACTCCGGATGCGCCGCGTAGTGCGTCTCCGCGCGCGCGAGGTCCTTCGGCGTGTTCACGGTGATCCAGAGACCCTCGTGCCGGAAGGCGAAGAGCTTCCCCTCGCCGGCCAGCTCCGGGAAGGTGGACTGCTCATGGTCGCCACGTTCGGGCAGGCGCGCGAGCGCCTCCTCGTCGAGCACGTAGACGCCTGCATTGACCCAGTGAGGTAGTCGCGGCGCTTCGCGGAAGCCGCTGATCCGGTCGCTGTCCTCGAGCTCCACGACGCCGAACTGTGACATGAGCGGGGCGACGACGATCGTGGCGGCCGCAGCGTCTTGGTCCTCGTGCACGTCCAGCAACGCCCGTAGGTCGACGTCGGTCAGCTCATCGCCGTTGAGCGCGAAGAGCGGGCCGCGCTCTTCCCGGTGTTGCGCTGCGAAACGCAGGCCTCCCCCACGCCCGAGCGGCTCGCGCTCGGCGACGACGACGATCTCCGCTCCCAGGCCTGAAAGCTTCGCCTTGAAGAGCGTGGCCTGGCCGACAGCGCAGCTGACGATCACGCGGTCGACGCCCGCCCGCACGAGCTGCGCGACCTGGTATTCGGCCAGCGGGTGGCCGGCGATCGGAACGAGTGCCTTTGGTTGGCCGCGCGCGGCGTCGCCGAGCCGCGTGGCCTGCCCGCCCGCCAGGATGATCGCTTCCATTACTGAGAGACGCGGGGCTCGAGCTCAGCCGTTTCGGGCAACCCTTCGAACGGCGAGCTCGGCCGGCCGACGCCTTCGTACGCGAACCCGAGGCGCCGCGTCTCGGCCGGATCGAGCAGGTTGCGGCCGTCGATGATCAGCGGCCGCGCCATCGCGCCTCGCGTCTCGGCCGAGGCGAGGTCGCGCAGCTCGTCCCACTCCGTCACGATCACCGCCGCGTCGGCCCCGCGGACCGCGTCCAGAACGTTGTCGTAGAGCACGGCGCCCTTCATCAGCTCGCCGGGACGCGCGACCGGATCCCAGGCGCGCACTTCGGCGCCTTCGGCAAGCAGCCGCGACGCGAGCACCAGCGAAGGCGCTTCCCGCATGTCGTCAGTGCCTGCTTTGAAGGCGAGCCCGAGCAGCGCGACCTTCTTCCCCCGCAGCTTGCCGAGATGCTTCTGCAGCTTCTGGATCACGCGCCGCTTCTGCAGCTCGTTGACCTCGATGACGGCGGCGAGCAGCTGGAAGTGGTAGCCAGAATTCGACGCGAGCTGCTTCAGCGCCAGCGAATCCTTGGGGAAGCAGGAGCCCCCGTAGCCGATCCCGGCGCGCAGGAAGTGTGCGCCGAGGCGATGATCGAGGCCGACGCCCTTCGCCACCTCGACCACGTCCGCGCCGACCGCTTCACACACGTTCGCGATCTCGTTGATGAACGAGATGCGTGTCATCAGGAAGGCGTTCGCCGCGAGCTTGATCATCTCCGCCGACGCGACGTCGGTGACGACAACGGGCGCTTCGATCCCGTCGTACAAGCCCTCGACCGCCGAGCCGTCGTCCTCGGCGAACGCGCCGATCACGATCCGATCGGGATGGAGAAAGTCGTGAACCGCACGGCCCTCGGAGAGGAACTCCGGATTGGAGACGTAGCCGACGTTCTCGAGGCCTCGCGCCTCGAGTGCCGCCCGCACTTTTTCACCGGTGCCGACCGGCACCGTCGACTTCATGACGAGCAGCCGCCGTCGTTCGACCCGCGGCAAGTCGTCGAGCGTCGTCCACACGTAGGAGAGGTCGGCATCGCCCGAGTACGTCGGCGGCGTCTGGACGCAGATGAAGAGCACGTCCGCATCCGCAAGCTCGACCGCGTCGAGCGTGTAGCGGACACGGTCGCGATTTCGCTCGAGTACCTCGGGAAGGCCGGGCTCGTGGAAGGGCAGCCGGCCGGCCTGCAGCGCGTCGATCCGCTCCGGCAGCACGTCACGCACCACGACCTCGTGTCCCAGGTCCGCCAGGCAGCCGCCGGTGACGAGCCCGACCCAGCCCGCCCCGAAGACCCCGATCCTCTGAGGTTCCGCCATGCCCGCCGGGAAGCCTACTTGGGCAGCGGTGCGAGACCCTTCGCTATAGCCAGCATCGTCTCGTTCGAGAGCGAGTCGAGAATCGAGTTCACGACCCAGTAGGAGGCTCCGTCTTTGCGCAGGACGACCATGTGCAAGTGCGGGCCGGAGTAGTAGAGGTCGTACTGACGCCCCTTGATCTTCTGAGTAAAGCTCGGCTGGGCAAGGACGGGCGCGTCGTTCCAGTTCGTCTCCTCGATGCCCCAGTACTCGTTGGAGCCGATGCGGAAGGTCAGGCGGACGGCGCGGTGACCCTTGCTGATGGGGTAGACGCGGATCGGCGCGTCGAACTCCAATCGCGAAGAGCTTTCGACGAGCCGCGGCACCTGCAGCCGGAATCGGACGCGTCTACGAAGCTGCAGCAGGAGCGACCGAGTCAGGGCTGCATTCGGCGTCACCTGAGGCGGCTCGCGCGTCGGTGTCTGGTCCACCGGAGCAGGCGCGATCGAGCCGTGGAAGTTCTGGCCCACGACGACGGTAGCCATCGCCCCGTTCGCAAGCCGCGTGAAGGTCGGCGGGAGCGGCTGTACCGCCGCGTCTCCGAAGAGGTTCGCGAGCCGTCCCGCCGCGGCCTTCGCGCGCGGCTGGGTGGCGTCGTAGTAGACGGTCGTCCGGAAGTAGTTGAAGTTCGGAGCGTTCTGCGGCTTCCCGGTCGCCGGCAGGACGATCTTGTAGCCGCGCTGGCCGAGCTCGTAGGCGGCGTTGGCGGCGGACCCGGCGACGCCGTTGCCGTTCAGGACGCTCGTGGTGACGTCCCGCGGTCGCGGTGCTCGCGAGCGCCGCTTGATCCCCAGCGCGACGTCGCGCGCCTTCTCGGGTGCGTTCACGTCCGGCTGAACGAAGTCGCGGACGGCCGCGGCGATGTTCGCCGGCGTGGCGTAGAGCTCGTTCCCTCCGGTCAGATTCTCGATCTTCGTCTGGAAGACGTGGCCGCTCGGCAGGCTGTGCGCAAAGAAGACGTAGTCCTTGAGCGTGCGCGGATCGAGCGGCTTGTTCCCCCCGCGCCCGACGACGACGTTCTTCTCGACGGCGTCCACGATCGAGAACACGGTCGACAGGTCGAGTTGGGAAGAGATCTGTTGCTTCAGCGCCTTGAGGAAGAGCTGCTGGCGCGCGTTGCGGAAGAGATCGGAGTCGAAGTGGCGGTACCGCACGAAGGCGAGCGCATCCGAGGCGTTCAGCCTCTGGTAGCCCGGAAACAGGTTGATCTTGGACACGCCCGGACAGTTGGAGGGATCGCACAGGTAGCGATGGTCGACGTCGACCCAGACGCCACCGAGGTTGTTCACGAGTTGCGAGAAGCCGCGGAAGTTGACGGTGACGAAGTAGTTGATCGGCAACCCGGTGAGCGCCCGCACTGTCTCGACACTGCCGAGTGAGCCGCACTCCGCAAAGGCAGAGTTGATGCGATCCTGACGGTCTGGGTGGCCCGGACATTTGACCGTCACGACCAGGTCGCGCGGGAAAGAGAGCATCGACAGCGAGTTCGTCCCGGGATCGGCGCGGACGAGGATCAGCGTGTCGGAGCGCCCGGTGAGATCGGACTGAAAGCCTTTGCGCCGATCGGTCCCGATCACGAGCGCGATCGTCGGCTGCCCCGGAATGGCGGCGTCGAGCCGCTTCGCCGCCGCACGGTCGACCCTGGTCTTCGGGCTGATGGCCTCGATGAACTCGTGCGTCTTGAGGTATGCCGCCCCGGCTGCGCCCCCGGCCACCACGAGCGCCGACAGGATCACCCAGAGCACGACGGTGCGAACGACCTCCCAGGGGCTCCGTCGGGGCCGGTCCGGCTGCCGGTAGCGGCGCATCGGCGTGTGCACACCGGGCGGGAAGACTGCGCGACCGTTCCCGTTGAGGCTCGCGCCGCGCCCCATCCCTCTCTTCAGCGTCGTCTTCATCAGGCCCGAAAACAGGACGGCGCCCGGTTCGAGGGCGCCAGCCGCCCCGGAGGATAGCCGACCCCCCGGCTATCCAGTCGGGCCGACCCTCGGCGGGCGCCGAGGGTTATCGCTTCAGACGCGAGGCGACCAGGACGGCCAGACGACGCTCGAGCTGCGAGGAGATCGGCTGCAGAGGACGGCCGATTGACGCGACCAGGAGCATCCCGATCGCCCTGCCTCGCGCGAAGAAGTAGTAGCTGATGCGGCCGGTCACCGTTGCGGCGGGGCCGGTCACCGAGAAGCGAACGCGACCGGAGACGTAATGAGGCGCCGGACTGCTCAGTGCGATCGGGCCGCTCGAGAGGATGCGCAGCCGGGCGCCGGAGCTTCCCAAGCCCTGTTTGAAGGCGCTGACCATGCAGCGGTTGAAGGACTGGCGTGCGACACGCTGGAACGCCGTCGTCGCCTGCTGGGCCGTCTGGAAGATCGCCGCGCCGGACCCGACGAAGCTTCCGTTCCTCGACCAATCCGGGTTCTCGGCCTCGCCGGTCTCGACCAGGTCGGACAGGTCGGGGTCCTTGCAGCCTTGAGGCGCTGCCGCGCTGTTGTTCTGCGAGACCTCGACGCGCCAGTCCCCGGGACCGAGATCGTTCCGGTGAATGCGGACGGCAGCCGCCCACGCCTGGTCGGCCTTGTTGATCCGCTTCTGCGGATCGGTCGGCTTCCGTTGGGCCGCGGAGGCCGTTCCGGCCACGAGAAAGGACGCCAGGAAGAGGATCGCAAGGGTGCGGATCACGGTGTCTCCATCGGTTGGCTGCACTCAGCGGTTCAGCGCTTCCTCCCTCGAACGGGTTTCGTAGCCGAGATTCGGCGAAAGCCAGCGCTCGCCTTCCTCGAGACTGATGCCCTTCCGGGCGACGTAGTCCTCGACCTGGTCTCGGCCGAGGCGTCCGACCGAGAAGTAGCGGGCGCTCGGATGTGCGAGGTAGATGCCGCTCACGGCGGCCGCCGGGGTCATGGCGAACGACTCCGTCAACTCGAGCCCCACCTCGTCCGCGCCGAGGAGGTCGAAGAGCTTCCGCTTTTCGGTGTGATCCGGACAAGCCGGGTAGCCGAACGCAGGCCGGATGCCGCGGAAGCGCTCGGCGATCAGCTGCTCCTTGGTCAGACGCTCGTCCGGCTCGTACCACTCCTGGCGCGCCTGTCGGTGCAGGTACTCGGCGAACGCTTCGGCAAAGCGGTCGGCAAGCGCCTTGACCATGATCGCCCGGTAGTCGTCGTGCTCGGCCTCGTAACGTGATGCGAGCTCGTCGGCGCCGTGGACCGCCACGGCGAACGCGCCGATGTGGTCACCCTCGGAGCTGACGTAGTCGGCCAGGGAACGGTTCGGCCGGGAATCGCCGTACGCCGATTGCTGCCGGAGGAAGTTGAAGCGCCTTCCTTCATCGAGCACAACATCGTCGACGTCGGAGCGCGCGGGCCAGTAGCCGTAGACGCCGCGCGCCTGCAGTGACTCCTCGCGCACGATCTCGTCCAGGAAGGTCTGCGCGTCGTCGTAGAGCTCGCGCGCCGCGGGCTGGTCGAGGATTGCAGGGAACTTGCCCTTGAGCTCCCACGCGTGGAAGAAGAACTGCCAGTCGAAGAGCTCGCGCAGCGTCGCGAGCTCGACCTCGAGCGTGCGCCTGCCTGTGAACGGCGGCTTCGGCAAGTCGCCGAACAGGACACGCTCCTTGTTCGCGCGGGCCTCGGCGAGCGGCAGGAGCGGCCGGCGCTCCTTCTCGGCGTACTGTTCCCGAAGACGGTCCTGCAGCTCCCGGTTCTCGCCGTCGAGCTCCTCTCGGCGCACCGGATCGAGCAGGCCCGACACGACCTGGACGACACGCGACGCATCCAGGACGTGCAGGGTCGGCTGCGAGTACTCGGGCGCGATCCTGACCGCAGTGTGTTGCTTGGAGGTCGTGGCGCCGCCGATCAGGAGCGGCAGCTCGAGCTCGCGCCGTTCCATCTCTTTGGCCACGTTGACCATCTCGTCGAGCGACGGGGTGATCAGCCCGGAGAGGCCGACGATGTCACACCCTTCCTCGAGCGCCGTGTCCAGGATCCGCTCGGCCGGGACCATGACCCCCAGGTCGATCACCTCGTAGTTGTTGCAGCCGAGGACGACGCCGACGATGTTCTTCCCGATGTCGTGCACGTCGCCCTTGACCGTGGCGAGCACGACCTTGCCCTGCGTGCGTCCGGCCGCCTTCTCGTCCTCCATGTACGGCTCCAGATAGGCGACGGCGCGCTTCATCGCGCGCGCGCTCTTCACCACCTGCGGCAGGAACATCTTCCCCGACCCGAAGAGGTCGCCCACGATCTGCATCCCGTTCATGAGGGGGCCCTCGATCACGTCGAGGGGTCGCGCGTGCTTCAGGCGCGCCTCCTCGGTGTCCCCTTCGATGAAGTCGACGATGCCGTGCACGAGCGCGTGCGAGAGCCGTTCCTCGACCGGGGCGTCACGCCAGGCGAGGTCGCGCTCACGTTGCGTCGCTTCGCCGGAGACACGCGAGGCGTATTCCACGAGCCGTTCGGTCGCATCCGGGCGGCGGTTGAAGATCACGTCCTCGACGCGCTCGAGCAGCTCGGGCTCGATGTCCTCGTACACCGCGAGCTGGCCTGCGTTGACGATGCCCATGTCGAGCCCGGCCGAGATGGCGTGGTAGAGGAAGGCGGCGTGCATCGCCTCGCGGACGGCGTCATTGCCGCGGAACGAGAAGCTCAGGTTCGAGATACCGCCGGAGACGCGCGACCCGGGACAGCGGGTCTTGATCTGTCGGGTGCCCTCGATGAACGCCTTTGCGAACTCCGCGTGCTCCTCGATCCCAGTCGCGACGGCGAGCACGTTCGGGTCGAAGATGATGTCCTCGGGATTCCAGCCGTCGTCCGTGAGCAGCTTGTACGCGCGCTCGCAGATCTGCACCTTGCGCTCGACCGTGTCTGCCTGCCCCTTCTCGTCGAAGGCCATGACGACGGCCGCGGCGCCGTAGTGCCTGATGCGGCGCGCCTGGTGCAGGAACTGCTCCTCACCCTCCTTCAGGCTGATCGAGTTGACGACACCCTTCCCCTGCAGGCATTTCAACCCAGCCTCCAGTGCCGACCAGCGGGAGCTGTCGACCATGATCGGGATCCGGGCGACGTCCGGCTCGGTCGCGAGCAGATTGAGGAAGGTCGTCATCGCCTGTTCCGAATCGAGCAGGTCTGCGTCCATGTTGACGTCGAGGATGTTCGCGCCACCGCGGACCTGCTCGAGGGCGACCTCGACCGCCTCCTGGAACTGATCACCCTCGATCAGTCGCCTGAAGCGAGCCGAGCCGGTCACGTTCGTGCGCTCGCCGACCATCACGAAGTTGGCGTCGGGGAAGATCCGGAAGGGCTCGAGCCCGCTGAGGCGCGTGACCGACTCCTTCGGCGGGACACGTCTGGGGGTCTGACCCCTGGTCGCGTCTGTGATCGCCTTGACGTGTTCGGGCGTGGTACCGCAGCAGCCGCCCACCACGTTGACGAGCCCTTCCTGCGCGAACTGGCGCAACGCGTTGCTCGTGTCGCCAGGCTGCTCGTCGTGGGTGCCCATCTCGTTCGGCAGGCCCGCGTTCGGATGGCACGCCACCCACGTCGGCGCGACGCGCGCAAGGTCCTCGACGAACGGGCGCATCTGAGTCGCACCGAGCGAGCAGTTGACACCGACGATGAACGGCTTCGCGTGCTCGACCGACAGCCAGAAGGCGTCGACCGTCTGTCCCGAGAGGTTGCGCCCGCTACGGTCGATCGCGGTGAAGGAGATCCAGAGCGGAATCTCCGGCGCCTCGTCGAGGGCCGCGTTGATCGCGGCCTTTGCGTTGAGCGTGTCGAAGATCGTCTCGATCAGCAGGAGGTCGACTCCGCCCTCGGCGAGACCGCGGATCTGTTCCGCGTAGGCGTCCCGAACCTGGTCGAACGTGTGCGTACGGAAAGCGGGCTCGTCGACGTGCGGCGACAGCGAGAGCGTGACGTTGAGCGGGCCCACCGAGCCGGCGACGAAGCCGCCGACCTCGTCCGCGGCCTCTCGCGCGAGCCGTGCGCCCGCGACGTTCATCTCGTACGCATGCTCCTCGAGCGCGTAGTCCGCCTGGCCGATCGAGGTCGCCGTGAAGGTGTTCGTCGTCGCGATGTCGGCGCCCGCTGCAAAGTAGTCGCGATGGATGCCGAGAACGATCTCCGGCCGAGTCAGGTTGAGTAGGTCGGGATCACCGGCCACGTCGCGAGGGTGATCCTTGAACCGCTCGCCCCGATAGGCCTCCTCGCCCTTCACCTGCCGCTGGATCAGGACGCCCCAGGAGCCGTCGAGCACCGCGATGCGCTCGCGGAGGATGGCTTCGAGTCGTGTGCGCGCGTCCTGCATCACCAGCTCCGTTCTGCCTAGAGAGACAGGCACCTGGATCGGCGCGCGGCTCTTTAGGCGTTTGGTAACCCGGTCGCCAAGCTGCCTGTCAAAGCTTTCCGGGTCTCCTCACATTACCAGGCGCTTCCCGCTCGTAGCCCTGCGCGGCAGCGTATTCCTCGACGAGGAACTTCGGTGCGCACATCG
>JBKPEC010000017.1:0-7103 GCA_046728195.1 Actinomycetota bacterium | reverse complement strand
GCCGAAGCCGGGCAGCATCATGATGTAGACGGCCGGGTGCGAGTAGAACCAGAAGATGTGCTGGTACCCGAGCGGATAGCCGCCGCCCGCGACGTCGAAGAAGCTCGTGTGCAGGACGCGGTCGAACAGGACGAAGAACTGCGAGCCGGCGATGAACGGCGTCGCGATCACGACCAGGAGTGAGGTCGTGAAGTTCGCCCACACGAGCAGCGGCATGCGCCAGAAGGTCATCCCCGGCGCGCGCATGGTGATGATCGTGACCAGGAAGTTGAGGGCGGTCATGATCGAGCTCGCCCCCGCCCACTGGACGCCCATGTTGAAGAAGATGGTCCCCATCGGCTGGTGGACCGAGAGCGGCGCGTAGCCCGTCCAGCCGGCGGCGAACGCACCGCCCGGCACGAGGAAGCTCGCGAGCATCATGATCCCGGCGATCGGCAGCAGCCAGTACGACAGCGCGTTCAGCCGCGGGAAGGCCATGTCGGGAGCGCCCAGCATGAGCGGCACGACGAAGTTCGCGAGCCCGGCGAACGCGGGAATCACGAACAAGAAGATCATGAGCGAGGCGTGGACCGAGAACAGGCCGTTGTAGGTCTGGTTGTCGAAGAACTGCATGCCGGGTTTCGCGAGCTCGGCGCGCACCAGCATCGCGAGCAGGCCGCCGGCGAGGAAGAAAAAGATCGTGGTGGCCAGGTACTGAATCCCGATCACCTTGTGGTCCGTGTTGACGCGGAAGTAGTCCCGCCAGCTGTATGCCCCGTGCCCCGAGTGGTCTTCCGGTTGGGTCGGCGAGCCGATTGCGTAGCGCACCCAGTAGTCGAAGGCGCCGATCCCCGCGAGGAAGCCGATCGGGCCCGCGGTGAGGCCGCCGACCAGCAGGATGATCTCGCCGAACCAGATCGGGTGCCAGCCGCCCCACCAGCGGCAGAGCACGACGATGCCGGCGCCGATCCCGAAGAAGAGCGGAGCCATCCAGGCCGCGCGCAAGAAGCCCGGGTAGAGCAGCCTGCGCCACCCGCGGGGCGGCGGTGGCGGGCCGTGCCGCACAGGCTGCTCCTCGTGTTCGTGGGCCAGCGTCGTCATGCGCCCTTCTGGCTCGCCCATCTGTCGAACGCGCCGTCCTCCATCACGATCACGCGCGAGCGCATGAGCGCGTGCCCGAGCCCGCAGAGCTCGGTGCAGATCAGCGGGTACGTGCCGACGCGGTCAGGGGTGATGTGCAACGTCGGCGTGATGCCGGGCACGAGGTCCTGCTTCTGCCTGAACTCAGGAACCCAGAAGGAGTGGATCACGTCCCTCGCGTGCATCTCGAGCACGACCGAGCGATTGACCGGCAAGCGGAGCACGTCGGACTTCTTGTTGCCGTAGCCGGGGTACGCGAAGCTCCAGAAGAACTGCTGCGCATAGACATTGACGCGGAGCGGATTCGCGCCCGCGGCGTCGTCCTTCGCCAGGACGATCGCGCTGACGATCGCAATCGCTGTGACGAGCAGTGCCGGCACGGCCGTCCAGAAGATCTCCAGGCCCGTGTGCCCGTGGATCGGCGGCCCGTCCGAGTCGTCATCCGGCTTGGCCCGAAACTTCCAGACGGCGTAGATGCTGACCGCCGCGACGATCGAGAAGACGAAGATGCAGATGCCGGTGACGAACCAGAAGACGAAGTCAATTCGGCCTGCCTCGCGTGAGGCCGAGGTGGGCAGCCAGTTCGGTATCAGCGCGACGGCGGACGCGATAGCGCCGGCCAAGACGCCGATCACGATCAGCTGGACGATCGAGCCCCTCCGCACGGACGCCGTCGAATCTACTTGACGGAGCGGGTGGGTGCAGCGGTTTCCGCTCGTGCGCGGGTGGGCACTTGGTGCCTGGAATCACCAAGGAGGCTAAATGGGACTCGGAGTCGGAATCTTCCTCGTCGCTGTGGGCGCGATCCTGGCGTTCGCGGTTCACGCGACATCTGGGGCGGTCGAGGCCGTCTCGTCGTCTTGGCACCGGCGGCTCAGACGGCGACTGGCAGCTCGGCCACGAACTTCGATCCCCGCGCACCGCTCGACTCGACCCAGATGCGTCCTCCCATCCGTTCCAGCAGCTCGCGGCTGATGTAGAGGCCGAGGCCGGTGCCGCCGACCCCCCGCGTGAGGTCGGGATCGAGCCGATAGAACTTCTCGAAGATCCGGCGGTGCTCGGTTGGCGGCACTCCGAGGCCCTCGTCGCTCACGGCGAACCGAAGCACGGGCCCGTCCGTGACGATCTCGAGTCGCACTTTGCCGCCGTCCGGTGAGTATTTGACCGCATTGTCAACGAGGTTCGTCAAGACCTGTCGGGCCTTGTCGGGGTCGGCCGCGATCAGCGGAGCTTTCGTCGGGGCGTGAAGCTCGAGCTCGATGCTCGGCGGCGCGTACTGGCGCGCCGCATCCAGGACACTCCGGGCCAACTCGACGCCGTCGCATCGCTCGATGGTCGTGTGCATCGTTCCGGACTCGAGCCTGCTTGCCCAGAGGATGTCGTTGACGATGCGGGCGAGCCGGTCGGACTCGCTGGCGATCACTTCGAGCAGTCCGCTCCGTTGGGGCTCGCCGAGCGGAACGTCTTCGCGACGAAGCGTGAGCGCCGCGCCGTAGATCGCGGCGAGCGGCGTGCGCAGCTCGTGAGAGACGGTGGAGACGAAGTCCGATTTGAGGGTTTCGACGGCGCGCTCGGCCGTGAGGTCGCGGAAGGCGAAGACGGTGCCGTCTTCGAAGCCGACCGCCGTGATCGAGAGCCAGAGCTCGCGGGCGTTGATCTCGACGGGCTGTGTCTGCGGGCGTAGCGCACCGGTTTGCGCGAGGTCGGAGATCTGCGTCCACGAGCCGAAGACCTCGTCGGCGCGACGACCGAGCGTCTCCTCAGCCGACAGTCCGGCGATGTGCTCCATGGCGGGATTCCAGAGACGGATGATCCCGTCACGCTCGACGAGCACCACGCCATCCGCGACGTGCTCGACGACGAGCGCGGCCCGGGCGCGTTCCTCAGCCTCGCGGTACAAGCGCGCGTTGTCCACGGCGACCGCAGCCCGCCGCCCAAGGTGCAGGGCGAAGTCGAGGTCGTCCTCGTCGTAGAGGCGGTTCGGATCCGCCGAGACGAGCATGAGGGCGCCGAACGTTCGCCCGGCTGCGATCAGCGGGACGACCATCGCGGACTCCATTCCGAGCTCGCGAAGGATGCGGTAGTGCTCCGCGTCCTTCGTCGACGAGACGAGCAGCTCGTCCGTGATCGTCCGGTAGAGCGCGCCCTTGCCCGTGCGAACGACGCGGGCGGTCCCTTCCGACTCGTCGGGCTCGGGCACGTAGAGCTGCTTCGATCTCTCTCCCCAGATGGTCTTGGCGGGGTCCCTGTGCACGACCTCGAGCCGTCGGAAGCGGCCGTCGTCGTCCAGGACGTCGACGGCATACCAGTCCGCGAAGTCGGGAACGAGGAGCGATGCGAGCTCCGCCAGGGTGGTCTCGTAGTCGAGCGTCGAAGCGAGCCGTTGGCTGGCCTCGGCGAGGACCGACAGCCGCGCGCCGACGGCCTCCGCCGCCGCGCGTGCACGCTCGCGTTCGGTGACGTCGGTGATCACGACTCCGACGCCGATCGTCTCGTCCGACAGTGTCCGCACGGGGTAGTAGCTGACGAGCGAGTCGCGGGTCTCGCCGGCCCTGCCCGGCAGTTCGCGGTGCACGTGTTGGTCGAGGATGGGCTCCCCGGTTTCGAGGACGTGGCGGTGCAGTGGCTCGATCTCGCTCGCGTGCTCGTCGCCGAGGACATCTCTCAGCGTCCGGCCGAAGTGCTCCTCGGCAGGTAGGCCGTTCATCCTGGCCAGGGCTTCGTTCACCCGGACATAGCGGAACTCCCTGTCCATGAGAGCCATGCCGACGGGAGCTGCCGCGAACACGGAGTCGAGCACGGCGAGCGACTCACGTGCCTGCACTCGAGCCTCGTCGGCGCCGCGGAAGAGCAGCGCGTTGTCGACCGCGATCGCGGCGTGGCGGGCGAGATCCAGCGCGGTGGCGAGCTGGGCCTCGCCGTAGTGGCGCCCGCTCTCCGCGAAGACGAAGCTGATTGCGCCGAGGGCACGGTCTCGCGCGACCAGCGGTACGCAGATCGACGACTGGAGGCCGAGCTCCTGCAGGATCTCGTAGAGCTCGGGCTTGTCGACCGTCGCTTCGTGGAGCAGCTCGTCAGAGATCTCGCTGAAGAGCTCCGGCTGCCGGGTGCGGATGACGTTCGGGACGCCGTACTGCGCGGTCAGGTCGGGCGGATACCTGTTCGCCAGCTCCTCCGCCCAGCGAACCTTTGCCGGATCGACGTGAGCGAGGGCCACGCGTTCGATCGATCCCTCCCGCGTCACCAGGTCGATCACGCACCAGTCGGCAAACCCGGGCACGGCGAGCGTTGCCAGGTTCTTGAGCGTCGTCTCGTAGTCGAGCGAGGAGGCGAGCAGCTCGCTCGCCTCGGCGACGAAGGTCCGGTCGACTGCGAGCTGGCGCTGCTCCTGGTAGAGCGCGGCGGTGCCCATCGCGGTTGCTGCAACGTTCGCGAGCAGGAGGGCCGAGCTCTTCTCCCTCAAGGTCAAGACGTGGGGCTCGCGGTAGTAGAACGCGAGCGTCCCGAGAACCTGCTCGCCGTAGCGGAGCGGGAGTGCCATCATCGATCGCGTTCCTTCTTCTGCGTGCGCCCTCCGGTGGTCCGGTGAGAGCCACTCGGCGGTGGCGACGTCCTCCGCGATGATCGGCGCGTCGAGGGGGACGGTCACCGGTCTGCCGCGGATCGCCTCGCCGGCGCTGGCGACGTACTTGTCGGACAGGCCGGAGTGCGCGGCCACCCGCCAGGACCTGTTCGCCGGGTCGTACTGCCACAGCGCGTGGGCGTCTGCGGCCAGGGTGCGCTGCGCAAGCTCGAGAACTCCCGGCAGCATCTCCTCGGGCTCGAGTGACCCGAGGATCGTCGACGACGCTTCGAGGAGGGCCCGGAGCCGCTCGAGGTCCTCGGCATTGGGCCGCTCGGGATCGACCGGCGGTCGACGTTCGACGTCCTGAGTCGCCATGGAGCTCCCGGTGGTTAGGTCAGCCTGTTGACAGTCACTCCGCCCGGTCGCGACTTCCTTACTCGCGCCGCCGAAGGGGAATCCGCTACACCGACACAGAATCGGCACAGTCAGGTCGTGGCGTTAGCCCTACAGTCAACATGCAGACATCCAGCTTCAGGGGCGACCGCCACGGCCACCCATACCTTGGGGTCTGACCCAAGGACATGTCCCGCATAAGCAGGCGGGTTTCGCGCGCTTGGCGCACGGACTTCGCCGCAGCGAATGAGCTGCTGGAACCTCCCGGTTCCCCCCGACCCCCTCCCCACCGGTCCGCGCGCTTTCCGCACGGACGACTGCTAGGCAGTGGGCCGTGTAGGGATCGAACCTACGACCTTGGGATTAAGAGTCCCCTGCTCTACCAGCTGAGCTAACGGCCCCAGGCGGGTGCGTAGTGTAGCGCCCGCTCGGCGCCGATAGCCTTGGCCGGCGATGAAGCCGGACGTTGCCATCGTCGGGGCGGGATACGTCGGGATGCCGCTCGCGCGCGCCTTCGCGCAGGCCGGCAAGACGGTGGTTCTCGTCGACATCGCGGAGGACATCGTCGCGGGGGTCAACCGCGGCGAGAGTCACATCGGCGACGTCTCCTCCGCGGAGCTCAAGCCGCTCGTTGACAGCGGCCGCATCTCGGCGACCAGCGACTATGACGTCCTCAAGGACGCCGACGCGATTCTGATCGCGCTACCTACTCCGCTCTCGAGCCAGCGCGAGCCGGACCTATCGATCGTCAAGGATGCCGCTCAGGACATCGCCCCGCGCTTGCGGGTGGGCCATGTGGTCGTGCTCGAATCCACGACGTACCCCGGTACGACCCGGGAGTGCCTGCAGCCGATTCTCGAGCGGAGCGGCCTCAAGGCGGGGGAGGATTTCCATCTCGCGTTCTCGCCGGAGCGGGTCGATCCAGGCCGCCGAGACTGGACGACGAGCAACACCCCGAAGGTCCTCGGCGGTCTCACTCCCGTTTGCACCGAGCGCGCAACTGAGCTCTACCGCAGCGCCGTGGACACGATCGTTCCCGTCTCGTCGCCGGAGACGGCAGAGATGTCGAAGCTGCTCGAGAACATCTTCCGCGCGGTCAACATCGCGCTGGTCAACGAGCTGGCCCAGCTCTGCGAGCGCATGGATCTCGACGTCTGGGAAGTGGTCGAGGCTGCCGAGACGAAGCCCTTCGGCTTCATGAGCTTCAAGCCGGGGCCCGGCCTCGGCGGACACTGCATCCCGATCGACCCTTTCTACCTGACGTGGAAGGCGCGTGAGTACGACTTCGCGACCGAGTTCATCGACCTCGCCGGCAAGGTCAACGCGAACATGCCCTACTTCTGCCGGTCGCTGATCTCGCAGGCGCTGAACCACGGCGCGCAGAAGTCACTGAAGGGCTCCCGCATCCTGGTGCTCGGCGTGGCCTACAAGGCTGACATCGACGACGCCCGCGAGTCGCCGGCGGAGAAGATCATCCAACTTCTGCACAAGGCCGGCGCGGACGTCGCGTATCACGATCCGCATGTCGAGGAGTTCGACGGCATGCGCTCGACCGACTACCAGCCCGAGGACTACGACTGCGTCGTGATCGTCACGGCGCACGGCGCGATCGACTACGACGACCTTGTCAAGCGCGCGAAGATCGTCGTCGATCTGCGAAACGCGACCGGCAGGAACGGCTCGGACAACGGGAAAGTGTGGAAGTTGTGACTCGTTTAGCCCAGATCGGCGTCGGCCATTGGGGTAAGAACCTGGCGCGGAACTTCGCCGGCCTTGCCGAGCTGGCGTGGGTCTGCGACATCGACGACGCGCAGCGTGCGAAGCTGGCCGAGCAGTACTCGGGGGCGCGCGTCACCGGCAGCGTCGACGAGGTGCTCGCCGACGACTCCGTCGAGGCGGTCGTGATCGCGACGCCGGTGCCGACGCACTACGAGCTCGCGCGACGCGCGCTCGAGGCCGGCAAGCACGTCCTGGTCGAGAAGCCACCGGCGATGCGTGCGTCCGAGATGGACGAGCTCTGCGCGCT
>JBKPEC010000016.1:0-9815 GCA_046728195.1 Actinomycetota bacterium | reverse complement strand
CGGGCGCGTCTCGACGAGCTGCTCGAGCTCGCGGCCGGAGGGATTGAAGAGCTTGCCGCCGCACAGGCAGACGCTGTCGGAGTTCGAGCATGAGGTTGGGGTGACGATCGCCGAGTTGGAGCACGTCGCCGGGGTGCGGTGGGCCGACTGACAGCCCGGCTCGCGTCGCGTAATCCGAACAAGGCGCGGGAGCTCGAGCGTCTCCTGCCGGGTTGGACGATCGAGCCCCTCGAGACGGACGACTATGCGCCCGAGTCGGGTGCGACGTACTACGAGAACGCACGGCAGAAGGCGTCGTTCGGTCGGACGGTCGCGGAGCCTGAGGCCTGGGTGCTCGGTGAGGACTCGGGGATCGAGGTCGCGGGGCTCGACGGAGGCCCCGGAGTGCAGTCCGCCCGTTCCGGCGGTGACGATCCCGTTGCTTGGCTGCTCGAACGGCTGCGCCGCGTCGATGGCGACGCTCGGCAGGCACGGTATGTCTCGGAGCTCGTCGCACTCACTCCCGCGGGCGTCGAGCTGCGCGGCACCGGCACGCTCTCCGGTCGCATTGCCGACGAGGCGCGCGGGAGCGAAGGTTTCGGCTATGACCCGATCTTCGTTCCGGACGGCGAGAGCCGCACCGTGGCCGAGCTTGGGAACGAGTGGAAGGCGTTGCATTCGCACCGGGCCCTGGCGGCGCGCGCGTTGCTCGCGGCTGTCTCAGGCCAGACCCGGTAGCTCCTCGAGCAGGCGCTGGTCCGCGCGGCGCGCGCGCCACCAGTTCAGCTCCGCGCCGAGAACGATCACGTTCGCCATCACGTAGAGCCAGACCAGCAGGATCGCCGGCGCTCCGAAGGCACGCAGGCCGGGGTTGAGGTCGGCGTAGCGCTGGTAGAGCGGCAGGACCTGAAAGGTGGCTTCGAGCACGATCGCAGCGAGGATCGAACCGGGCAGGACTTCGCGCACCGTCAGGTCCTCGTTCGTCAAGACGTAGTAACAGGAGACGAGGAAGACGAACACGCCGACGAGCGACACGAGGATGGAGAGCGTGTACGCAGTCACGGCATTCGAGATGAAGCCGGGTGCGTACTCCTGCAAGATCGCGACGCCGAGCGACCCCGTGAGGAGTGCGACAAACAACGTCACGAGCGATCCGACCATCAGCAGCACTGCGAGCCCCTTGCCGTGGAGGAAGG
Organism: Actinomycetota bacterium; assembly: GCA_046728195.1. Classification (GTDB taxonomy): domain Bacteria; phylum Actinomycetota; class Thermoleophilia; order Gaiellales; family Gaiellaceae; genus 3-1-20CM-4-69-9. Next base: position 8,640 of record JBKPEC010000016.1, on the reverse strand, counting down.
AGCGGTTCGGACGGCCGTAGACGATGTTGAACGCGGACTCGAGCACGCTGAAGAGCGACAGCGACGCCCAGAGGAGCGCGGCGGCGCCGAGGATACCCAGCGCCGTCGCGTTGTCCTGTACCGCGTGGACGAGGCTGAGAATCTGGTCGATCGGCGCTCCAGGCAGGGTCTTCTTGATCTCCTTGACGAGAAAGGACGACTCGTCCGCACGGCCGGTCAGCCCGAGCAAGGACAGGGACAGGAAGGTCAACGGCACGAAGGACAACAGTGCGAAGTACGCGATCATCGCCGCCAGATGGGTGCCGCGATCTGCGAAGAACTTGCGCGCCAGGTCCCGCCTCCGCACCCTCATGGGCGGGCAGTATCCCTATGCTTTGCGTCGTCATGGATGCCCAGCAGGCACTCGCCGACCTGACGGAGATCTCGTCGCAGATTCAGAGCGCCGTCATCTTCGACGCGCAGGGCACGGTCACAGGGTCGACTCTCGCTGACCGGGCCCAGGCCGAGGAGCTGGTCAAAGCGGGGTTGGAGCTCATGTCCGCGGCGGAGGGGCTCGGGAGCGGGAACAGCACCCTGACGCAGCTCGAGGCGGCCACGGCCGACGGAAGCGTTTTCGTCGTGCGGGACGGAAAGACCTCGATCCTTGCCACGACCGGGACCAATCCGACCGTTGGGCTCGTCTTCTACGACCTCAAGTCCGCGCTGCGGAGCATCAAGGCGGCGCCGGCGAGGAAGCCGGCCGCGCGCAAGAAGACGGCGGCAGCACCCAAGAAGAAGACCGCGACCCGCAAGCCGCCGACCAGGAAGAAGCCGGATGCGTCGTAGCAGCGCCGTTCTCCTTGGGATCCTCGGAGGGCTGCTCGTGGGCGCAGCCTTCCTGCGCCGGCAGGCCGCGCAACGTGACCGCGCCGACCTCTACTTCGAGGACGGATCGATGCTTTCGCTGACGAACGGCTCCCCCGGAGCCGACCGGCTCCTGCCGCTCGCCCGCGAGATCCTCGGCAAAGCTCGCGCTAGTTGACGGACGACGAGCTCAAGCTCGCCCTGCGCGAGCACGCCTATCTCGAGGGCGACTTCCTCCTGCGATCGGGCAAGCGTTCGCGCTACTACCTCGACAAGTACCGCTTCGAGACGAGGCCGGACCTGCTGGCCGCGCTGGGGGAACGGATCGCCCGCGCTGTCGCGAAGCTCGAGCCCGAGGCGACACGGCTCGCCGGACCGGAGCTCGGCGCGGTCGCTCTTGCAGCCGCCGGCTCGCTCGCCTCCGGCCTGCCGTTCGTGATCGTGCGTAAGAAGCCGAAGGAGTACGGCACCGCGAATCGTCTCGAAGGAACCTTCGAGAGCGGCGAGCGCATCTGCCTCGTCGAGGACGTCGTCACCTCCGGCGGAGCCCTTCTCCAGGCCGTGTTCGCCCTCCGCGAGGCCGGTCTGACGGTGGAAACGGCGATCTGCGTCGTCGACCGCGGGGAGGGCGGGACGGAGGCTCTGGCCCGCGAGAACGTGCAGCTGCACCCGATTTTCGGTACGAGCGACATCCAAAATGCGGGAAAAAGTGCCGCAAAACCGCATGGTTGAGCCAGTCCTCGACGACTGTTAGGGTCCTCGCCCGTGGTCCGAACCCTCGACAGGAGGAGAGGAACTTGACGAAACAGGAGTTCGTTAACGAGGTCGCGAAGCGGGCTGACCTCTCGAGCCGGGACGCCGCCAAAGCCGTCGACGCCTTCCTCGACTCGATCACCGACACACTGAAGGGCGGAGGAGAAGTGGCCTTCACCGGCTTCGGAAAGTTCACGACCCAGCGCCGTGCCGAGCGCCAGGGCGTGAATCCGCGCAATCCGTCCGAGAAGGTGACGATCCCGGCAGCCACGGTGCCGAAGTTCACCGCGGGGAGCCAGCTCAAGCAGGCCGTCAAGGGCGGCTAGCTCCGAGCCTCTCCTCCGAAGAGCCACGAAGGCCGCGATCCGCGGCCTTCGTCGTCTGTGGCGGAAAGTAGGCTCAGGGCGTGGCCGCAGTAGCGACGACGAACTTCGCCGACCGCCTGGCCGAGGCGGTCGAGCGCAAACGCTCGCAGCTCGTCGTCGGTCTCGATCCCCGGCCTGACCTGCTCCCCGTGGAGTTGCGGGGCGAGGCACACCTCGGGCGTGCAAGAGCGGCAGAGGCCTGCTCACGGTTCTGCCGGGGCCTCGTGGACGCGGTGGCGCCGTACGTGGTCGCGGTCAAGCCTCAGGTTGCCTTCTTCGAAGCGCTCGGCTCGGATGGGCTGCGCGCCCTCGAGGAGGTGTGCGGCTACTCGCGGGCGGCGGGCCTGCAGGTCATCGCGGACGGGAAACGCGGAGACATCGGCTCGACTGCCCGCGCGTATGCGGCCGCTTTCCTGGAGCCGGTAGACGGCAATGCGCCTCTGGCGGACGCCTTGACCGTCAATCCGTATCTCGGACGGGACTCCCTCGACCCCTATCTCGCCGCGTGTCGCCGGGACGGTGCCGGCATCTTCTGCGTCGTCAAGACGTCGAACCGGGGAGGGTCGGAGGTGCAGGACCTAGTCCTGTCTGACGGACGTCCAGTCTGGCAGCAGGTTGCCGAGCTCGTGTCGGAGTGGGGGGCGGATCTCGTCGGCGAGCACGGCCTGTCCTCGGTCGGGGCCGTGATCGGCGCCACGCATCCCCGCGCGGTCGGCGAGGCGCGGAGGCTCCTGCCGCGTTCCGTTCTGCTCCTTCCAGGCGTCGGCGCGCAAGGCGCAACGCCCGCCGATGTGGCGAGGGCCTTCACGAGCGGTCCGGCAAGCGCGCTCGTGAACGTGGCACGAGACGTCATCTACGCGTTTCGCGTGTCGGGGATGGACTGGCGAAGCGCTGCAGCCGCCGAGGCCGCCAAGTACGCCCGCGAGGTGTGGGCGGTTTCCGGGTGGTAAGAGAGGCTTATGGACCCGCGCAGGCGTCAGGAGCTGACGCGGTACGGCGCTCCTGCTGCCTTTCTCGCGGCAGTGACGATCGCAGTCGTCCTGATCAAGGCGGGACTGAGCGGCAGCTCGGGTGAGTCGCCGAGCACGGTCGGCGCATTGCCGCCGACGGCGTCGACGAGGACTTCAACGGCCCAGACGACGACGAAGCTCGTCCTGACCACACCGGCCGTCACGACGACGACGGAGACGACGACGCCAGGCGCGAAGTACTACACCGTTCAGAGCGGAGACACACTTGGCTCGGTGGCGCAGAAGTACTCCACGACCGTCGAGCAACTCCTGACGCTCAATCCGGGCGTCGACCCGACCGCGCTCCACATCGGACAGCGCATCCGGATTCAGTAGCGATAGCCTTCGCAGCGTGATCCCCCTGCGGATCTGGGTCGCTGCGGTCGTCGCGGCGCTCGCCTTTGTCTTGTCCATGGCCGCGCAGGCGGCTGCGCCGCACGTGACCGCGCGCGCCTACCTGGTCGAGAATCCGGTGACGGGAGAGGTGCTCGTGCAACACGGCGCCTGGGCACGTGCCCCGATCGCGAGCCTGACGAAGCTGATGACCGTGCTCGTCACGCTCGACCGTGCTCGCTGGAACGACGTCGTCCGCGTGCGGTCCGACGCTGCGCAGGTCGGCGAATCCACCGTGAACCTCCGTGCAGGCGAGCGCCTCACTATCGGCGACCTCGTCAAGGCTGCCCTGATCCAGAGTGCGAACGACGCCGCCGACGCCCTCGCGGACTATGTGAGCCACGGTGACCAGAAGGCCTTCGTTGCTCTGATGAACGACAAGGCAAGGCAACTCAGACTCAACGGAACGCACTTCGTCAGGCCGGACGGACTGGATGCGCCGGGGCATTACTCGACTGCGCACGACGTGACCATGCTCGCGCAGGTGGCGATGCGCGATCCCCGCATCAGATCCGTGGTGCGGCAAAGAACGGCCACGATCGCGGGGCACCGGCACCTGCACACCTGGAACGACCTGCTCGGTGTCTTTCGCGGCCTGTACGGCGTGAAGACCGGTCATACGGCAGCGGCGGGCTGGTGCGAGGTCGCTGCGGTGCGACGCAACGGCGTCACGCTGTACACCACTGTGCTCGGCAGCCCCGATCGCTCACAGCGGAACATCGATCTGGCGGCGCTGCTTCGCTGGGGTATCGCACGCTACCGGCCGGTGTGGCTTGTCAAGCCAGGGCGCGTGTACCTGCGCGCGAGCGTTGGCTACGGCAAACCGTCCGTTCCGATCGTCGCGCAGAAAAGCGTGGCGCGTGCGGTGCGCGTCGACAAGCCGGTCGTCGAGCGCGTGATCGCTCCGGCCGCCCTCGAGCTGCCGGTCGAGCGCGGAAGTCGCGTCGGCGAGCTCCGGGTCTATTCGGGACGCCGTTTGATCGCGCGGAGCCCACTCGTGGCCGGACTCTCGGTCTCGAAGCCTGGATTCGGGGGCAAGGTCGGCTTCTACGCGAGCCGTACGCTGCGGCACATTGGAGGCTGGTTCTCGTGATCGTGACCGTGACGCTCAATGCCGCGCTCGACCGAACGCTGACGGTGCCGAACTTCCAGCTCGGCCATCGGCATCGCGCGAGCCAGGGGCTCACGCTTGCGGGCGGGAAGGGCATCAACGTCGCACGAGCCCTGAAGGGGTTGGACGTACCCGTGGTCGCCACGGGACTGGCCGGGGGCCGGACGGGCACACGTATCGTCGAGGAGCTCACGTCGGAGGCGATCCTCAACGACTTCGTGCGCATCGGGGACGAGTCCCGTACCTCGACGGCGGTTGTCGATCCGACCGCGGGCACCTACACGGAGATCAACGAGTGGGGGCCGCACGTCGAGGAGGAGGAGCTGACGATGCTTCTCGGCAAGATCAACTACCTCGCCCGCGCCGCCGACATCGTCGTGTTCGCAGGAACGCTCCCACGCGGCGTGCAGGACTCCTTCTACGCCGAGGCCATCAGGGAGCTCAACCGGCATCACGTCCGCGCCGTTCTCGACTCCGAAGGACCGCCGCTGCGCCTCGGGGTCGAGGCCGAGCCCTTCCTCGTCAGCCCGAACCAGCGCGAGGCGGAGGGGATCGTCGGCCAGGAGCTCGGCGACGACGAGGACTACACGATGGCGCTCGACCGGATCGCCGACATGGGCGCGCGCAACGTTCTGATCACCTCCGAGTCGCGCAGCTTCGGCCTCTTCCGGGCGGACCGGCGGCGGACGCTGTTCCGGGCGGACGCTCCGCTGGTCGAGCCGGTCTCGGCTGTCGGGTCGGGCGATGTCCTCCTCGCGGCGTTCTTGGTCGCGCTGCTGGCGGAGCGGCCGCTGGATGAATCTCTGCGGAGCGCAGTTGCTGCGGGTGCCGCGTCCACGCTCGAGGTCGGCGCGGGCCGGTTCGAGCCGCGCGAGGCCGCCCGTCTCCAGAGATCGGTCGAGGTTCGGGAGCTCGAACCGGTGGCCGGCTGATGTCGGAATCGGCTGCTAGCGTTGACGGATGGGAGTCGAGCTAGCACCGGAGCAGGTCGAGCGGCTGCTCGAGCTCGACCGCAAATTCGGCAAGGAAGGATTGACGTTCGACGACGTCTTGCTCGTTCCGGCCGAGTCGAGTGTGCTTCCGAACGATGTCTCGACCGCCACACGGCTGACGCGCGAAATCACGATCGAGATCCCGATCGTGTCGGCGGCGATGGACACAGTCACCGAAGCACGGTTGGCGATCGCGCTCGCGCGTGAAGGCGGCATCGGCATCCTCCACCGCAACCTCGCGATCGAGGCGCAGGTCGCCGAGGTCGACAAGGTCAAGCGCTCGGAGTCGGGGATGATCGTCGAGCCGGTCACGGTGCCGCCGGACGCGCGCGTGTCCGACGCGCTTCAGCTGATGGCCGCGTACCACATCTCCGGGGTGCCGATCACCGACGACGACGGCACGCTGGTCGGGATCCTGACGAACCGCGATCTGCGCTTCGCACCGGACACGGCACAGCCGGTCTCTGAGTTGATGACCGCGCACGATCTCGTCACCGCTCCGGTCGGCACAACGCTCCCCCAGGCAGAGGCGATCCTGCACCGGCACAAGATCGAGAAGCTGCCGGTCGTCGACGCGGAAGGACGGATCCGCGGCCTGATCACTGTCAAGGACATCCAGAAGCGGATTGAGTTCCCGAAGGCGACGAAAGACGAGCGCGGACGCCTCCGGGTCGGCGCCGCTGTCGGCGTCGGGCCGGACGCGTGGGAGCGGGCCGGCGCGCTGGTCGACGCAGGCGTCGACGTGGTGGTGGTCGACACCGCGCACGGCCATTCGGCAGCGGTGCCGGAGATGGTGCGCCGGATCAAGTCCGAGTGGGATGTGCAGGTCATCGCCGGCAACGTTTCGACGGCCGAGGGAACAGAGGCCCTGATCGATGCCGGAGCTGATGCCGTGAAGTGCGGTCAGGGCCCGGGCGCCTCGTGCACAACGCGCGTCGTCGCCGGCGTCGGCGTGCCGCAGGTGACGGCGATCTACGACTGCGTCCGTGTGTCCAACGTGCCTATCGTCGGAGACGGCGGTTTGACGTCGTCGGGCGATGTCGCGAAAGCCATCGCCGCCGGCGCCGACACCGTTATGACCGGGTCGATCCTCGCCGGCACGGACGAAGCGCCGGGCGAAGTGATCTTTCACCAGGGTGAGCGCTTCAAGGAGTACCGCGGCATGGGCTCACTCGGCGCGATGCGCGCGCGCGGCTCGTCGCGCGACCGCTACTTCCAGGGCGATGTCGAGGACGTGGAGAAGCTCGTTCCCGAGGGGATCGAGGGGCGCGTCCCCTACAAGGGCCCACTCGCCGGGATCCTTCACCAGCTCGTCGGAGGCCTGCGCCAGGCCATGGGCTACTGCGGCGCTGCGACGATCGACGAGATGAAGCGCGCCCAGTTCGTTCGGATCACCGCAGCGGGGTTGCGCGAGAGTCATCCGCACGATGTGACGATCACCAAGGAGGCGCCGAACTATCGGCGCTAGCGTTCTCCCGCTCCCGGAGCGCGCCCCCGAAGAGCGGCCGGTGCTCGTGCTGGATCTCGGAGGGCAATACGCGCAGCTGATCGCCCGTCGCGTTCGCGAATGCCGCGTCTACTCGGAGCTCATCGGTCATGCGGTTACAGCGGAGCAGGTGCGGGCGCGGAATCCGCTGGCCTTGATCCTCAGCGGCGGCCCCGCCTCTGTCTACGCAGACGGCGCACCACGCGTCGATCCCCGGCTCTTCGACCTCGGTATCCCGACGCTCGGGATCTGTTACGGGGCGCAGCTGATGGCGCTCGACCTCGGCGGCACCGTCGAGCGCAGCAACGTCTCGGAGTTCGGTAAGACGGCGATGACGGCGGTCGAGTCGGAGCTGTTCGCGGGGCTGCCCGCGAAGCAGACAGTTTGGATGTCACATCGCGACACTGTCACGGCGCCGCCCGCAGGCGCACACGTCGTTGCCCAGTCGACGTCGACCCCCGTCGCTGCGTTCGAGGACCTGCAACGACACCTGTACGGCGTGCAGTTCCACCCGGAAGTCGTGCATACGCCGCACGGTAACGACCTGCTGAAGAACTTCCTCTACAACGTGGCGGCAGCGCCTCCAGCGTGGACTCCGGCGGCCGTCATCGAAGAGCAGGTCGAGCGGATTCGCGCCGCGGTGGGGCGTGAGCGCGTGCTCTGCGCGCTCTCGGGCGGCGTCGACTCGGCGGTCGCAGCGCTGCTCGTGCACAAGGCGGTCGGCGACCAGCTCACGTGCGTGTTCGTCGACCACGGCTTGCTGCGGGAGAACGAGGCCGAGCAGGTCGTCGAGACGTTCGGCGGGAGCTTCCGTGTCCCGCTGGTCCACGTCGAGGCGCAGGACCGTTTCCTCTCTCGGCTGGCCGGCGTCGACGATCCGGAAGAGAAACGGAAGATCGTCGGTGAGGAGTTCATCCGCGTGTTCGAGGAGGAGGCGCGCAAGCAAGGCGATGTGCGCTTCCTCGTGCAGGGAACGCTGTACTCCGACGTGATCGAGTCCGGCGGCGATGATGAGGTCGCGGCCAAGATCAAGTCTCACCACAACGTCGGCGGGCTGCCGGCCGACATGCGCATGCAGCTCGTCGAGCCGCTGCGCCTGCTTTTCAAGGACGAGGTGCGACGGGTCGGTGAGGAACTCGGGCTGCCGGAGCGGATGGTCTGGCGCCAGCCGTTCCCGGGCCCCGGTCTCGCGATCCGGATCATCGGTGAGGTCACCGCGGAGCGGCTCGCGATCCTGCGCTCGGCCGATGCCATCCTGCAGGAGGAGATCCGCCGCGCGGGTCTCTACCGTGGCCTCTGGCAGTCGTTCGCCGTGCTACCCGCGATTCGATCGGTCGGCGTGCAGGGCGACGAGCGGACGTACGCGTATCCCATCGTTATCCGCGCGGTGACGTCGGAAGATGCGATGACGGCCGACTGGGCGCGCCTGCCCTACGACCTGCTCGAGACGATTTCGAGCCGGATCATCAACGAGATCCCCGGCGTCAACCGGGTTGCGCTCGACCTGAGTTCCAAGCCGCCCGCAACGATCGAGTGGGAATAAGCCGCGAAGCGGCGAAATTCGTCCGCGCGAAGCGCGGACCGGTGGAGGGGGTTCGGGGAACCGGAAGGTTCCCCCGAGAGGCGACTCGGGACCTACCGGACGCTGAAGCCGGAGACGCCTTCCGGTTCCTCGTCGAACACCTCG
>JBKPEC010000015.1:0-6691 GCA_046728195.1 Actinomycetota bacterium | reverse complement strand
GCTCGACGAGCCGACAGCGGGCATGAATCCCCAGGAGACGCTCGACTTCGTTGCCTTCGTCCACCAGATGCGCGAAGAGCTCGACCTGACCGTGCTGCTGATCGAGCACGACATGCGCGTCGTCATGGGCGTCTCGGATCGGGTCACCGTGCTCGATTACGGCGCGAAGATCGCCGAGGGCTCGCCGGCCGCGGTCCAGAAAGACTCCCGCGTGATCGAGGCCTATCTCGGGACCGGGGCCGTCGCGAGTGGCTAGCGAGCCCATTCTCCGCGTCGAGGAGATCCACACCTACTATGGCGCGATCGAGGCCCTGAAGGGCATCTCGCTCGAGGTCGGCGAGCGGGAGATCGTCACGCTCATCGGCTCGAACGGCGCGGGCAAGACGACGACGCTCCGCTCGATCAACGGGCTCAACCATCCGCGCCGAGGCAGGATCCTGTTCCAGGGGGACGACGTGACCAGGACACCGGCGCACGAAGTGGTCAAGCGCGGCATCTCGCAATCACCGGAGGGAAGGAAACTCTTCCCGCGGATGAGCGTGATCGAGAACCTCGAAATGGGCGCGTTCCAGCGTACCGACCGGGCCGAGATGAAAGACGACATGGAGCGCGTCTTCACGCTGTTCCCCCGACTGGCGGAACGGAAGAGCCAGAAGGCAGGGACATTGTCCGGCGGGGAGCAGCAGATGCTTGCGATCGGACGTGCGTTGATGGCGCGGCCGAAGCTGCTTCTCCTCGACGAGCCCTCGATGGGTCTCGCGCCGATCCTCGTGGAGAAGATCTTCGGGATCGTGAAGGAGATCAACGAGCAGGGAACCCCGATCCTGCTCGTCGAGCAGAACGCGCTGATGGCACTCGAGATCGCCGACCGCGGCTATGTCCTCGAGACCGGCAAGGTGGCGCTCGCGAACGACGCCGCCGTCCTTCGTCGGGACGAGCAGGTGCGAAAGACGTACCTCGGTGAGACGGACTAGCCGCCGCTGACGCGCAAGGGAAAGTAGGGCGGCGAGAGGAGGAAGCCGACACGCGGCGGTCGTTCCGCCCACCCTTGGGCCATCGTCAGCGCAGCGCCGACACCGTGCGTCGGTACGAATCCCAACTGACGCGCGGCGGCGTGGTCTCGGCAACCGGCAATGATCACGTGCCCGAGCCGGTCGAGCGCCGGCCGGCAGCCTTCCCAGTCCACGAAGGGAAGCAACGGGTGGCAGGAGCGGCCCGAGCGATATGCGTCCATCGAGCGCGCGTCCGCGGCCACCGCACGCTCCGCTTCGGCCAGCGCCCGATCGTGAGGGCCGGTCGGACGAGTGGCGGCGAAAAAGGCGCGGTACGGCTGCTGCGTCGGATGCGAGAAGTGACGATGGAAGCGGTGGAGGAGAATGGCGGTCCCGCCCTCGGCGACTGGAAAGGAATCGCGCCAGAGGCGCAGCGCGATGCCGAGCCCGAGATAGGCGCCGAGTAGCGGGTTGGGTCGCTCGCGCGGGAGATAGGGCGTTGTGCGCGGGACCCCGACCAGGATGGCGTCGAGCGGGCGATCGAGCGTGATGCCGCGGAGCTCCACGCCGCGAAGCAGGGCCTCGGTGTGGGCGACCGACGGCGGCCCGGCGAATGCGGCCGCAACTGTGCGCTCGAGCGGCAGCGAGCGCAGCACGTACGCGCGCAGCCCGCCCGGCAGGAGCCGAAAGAGGTAACGGAAGGGCGACCGAGCGACGCGTTCGAGCGCCTGTTTCTCGTACGGGTAGCCGCTCAGGGTGCCGCTGAGCCGCGGATGGTTGAGGACGAGCGACGCGCCGATCACGGGCACGCGGCGTACGAGTGCGCGCTCGAGCTCGAGCCCGAGCCGCCACCCCTGGGAGCCGGAGGTCTCTAGGAGCGAGTACGCGCCCGCGGCGCGCAGCACCTCCCGGCCCGAGGCGTTGACGAGCGCCGCGGGCCCTCCGTGCAGCACCGTCTCCGCGGCGGAGACAACGACGACCACATCCGTCCGCACGAGCGCGGGGTGAACCCGGAGAGGAATTCCATTCGACGTGCCGATCTCGACGAGGTCTTCGCGCTCGACGTCGTGCACCTCCACGTGGCCGTGAAAGCGGCGGGCGAACTCCGGCGACACGAGCGTCTCGAGCTGTTCGTTGCCGGCCCGGCGAGACATCCCTCCGGCCACGAGCAGCGTCTGGTATCCGGTCGGAATTCCGAGGCGTTCGAGTTCGGCCACGGCTGCCGCGATCGCCGACTGCCTCGGGTCCCGCTCGGTTCCCGGCACCGGGAGGTGCGGCGGCTCGACGACGATCGTGACGCGCCCGCCGCGCGAGACAAGCGCCTCGAGCGGCTCGCCCGCGAGCGGGAAGCGCAGCGCGTCGCGAACGGCGGCACCGACGTCCGCGACCGCGTCGGCGGGAGGAGGCGGTCGCAGCACGAGCGCATCGTCAGCTGCGGTGACGACCACGAGCTGCGACCCCGCGAGCAGCGGGACCCGCGTCACGGCAGGTGGCGGTAGAGGCGCAAGAACGTCGGGCGAAACCCGCGGCGTGGCCAGAAGCGGGACGCGTAGAGGTTCGTCATGCGCCAGTCGACCACCATTACGGGGATGCCGGCGTCATGCGCCCAACCGAGTACGTGCTCCGTCAAAGCGCGGCCGACGCCCGAGCCCCGCGCCTCGGGCTCGGTGGAGGCCGCTGCGAGGTCGATCGAGTGGACGGGAACACGCAGGTCGGGCGGTCGCCGGTAGAGGACGATGTGTCCCACGATCTGCCCGTCGCGCTCGGCCACGAAGTGCTCGAACCTTTCGTCGTCCCACGTGTCGCGCCACTCCTCCTCCGCCTCCGTCGGTGAGGGTACGGTCGAGGGGGAGAAGCTGGGCGAGGGGATCATCGACTCCGTCATCAGCCGATCGAGGCGGGCCGCATCCTCGAGGTCGGCGGGCGTGCCGTGTCTGACCCGTACGTCCGCGTCGAACGGCTGCGCCGCTGCGGTCTCGCGCATGGCGAGCGCCCCGCTCGCGCCGAACGACAGCCGGAACCAGGCATCGAGTAGCGACGCATCGGCGGTAGGCACGAAGGCGCCGTGGCGCGTGTGGCCTGCGTCGACCCACGCCGAAGCCGCGGCGGCGTAGAGGTCGCGCACGAGCTCCGCGTTGCGGGCGACAGCGTGCCCCGCGATCCCGACGACCATCCATGTATCCGTGGCGCTGCCGAAGCGACGCGGGGAGGCGACGAGGTAGCCGACCAGCTGATCTCCCGACAGCGCGGCGACACCGGAAGCGCCGTCCTCCCGCCACTCCCGTTCGATCTCGGCACGAAAGTCGGTCACCTCGGGCAGGAGCGGCTCTGCCTGGCGATGGCGCTCGTGCCGAGCGGCGAGAAGCCGCGCGGCGTCGTCGAGGTGCCCGTCGGAAAATGGGCGAATCTCCAGGTCCGGCATCAGGCGCCGGACGATAGCGTTGGAGTGAAATGCCGAAGACACTCACCGGCGCAGAGCTGCAGCTCGACGACGGGCCGGCGCGAGACGCCGAGCTCTTCCTGGTCGACGGCAACAACCTGGCCTACCGGGCCTTCTTCGCCCTGCCTGAGGAGTTGGCGACGACCGAGGGCTTTCCGACGAATGCTCTCCTCGGCTTCACGAACATGCTCTTCAAGCTCTTGTCGGACTACAGGCCCAAGGGCGTCGCCGTGGCGTGGGACACGCGCGCCGTGCATCGCCACGAGATCTCGGAGGACTACAAGTCCGAGCGGCGGCCGATGCCCGACCTGCTCGGCGAGCAGTTCCCGTACTTCCGCCCGATCGTCGAGGCCTTCGGCTACCGGAACCTCGAGTTCGAGGGATGGGAAGCGGATGACGTGATCGCGACGCTCGCGACCCGGGCGGACGAGGCCGGCATCCGCACCTGTGTCGTCTCGACGGATCGCGACGCCTTCCAGCTCGTCTCCGACAACGTCGTCCTGATGATGACGCCGCGCGGCGTCGCCGACGTGAACGTCTATACGCCCAACCGCGTGGAAGCGCGCTACGGCATCCGCCCGGACCAGATTCCGGACTTCATCGGGCTCAAAGGGGACACGTCGGACAACATCCCGGGCATTCCCGGTATCGGCGACAAGACCGCCGGCCAGCTCGTTGCGCAGTACGGCTCGCTCGAGGAGGTGATTGCGCACGCCGACGATCTGTCGCCCGCGCGCCGCAAGAACATCACGGAGCACGCCGAACAGGCACGCCGGTCAAAGGAGCTGGCGACGATGCGCCGCGACCTCGAGCTCGGCTGCGACCCGGCCGAGCTCGTGCTTCTGCCGCCGGATCGCTCGGAGCTGCGCGAGATGTTTCGGCGGTTCGAGTTCCGCAACCTTCTGGGCCGCGTTGACATCCTCGACGAGGCCGTGCCGGCGCAGCCGATGCGAGTGGAAGGCACGCGGGTCGTGTGGCGGGAAGGCGAGCTGCCGGAGGTCGACGGACCGGCAGCGCTGGCGATTCGCGGCGGCCGCTTCGCGCTTGCCCGGGACGACGACGTGATCGTCGGCGACTGGGAGCCGGGCCTGGAGCGTCGGCTCAACCGGGCGCAGCTGATCGCCCACGACTTCAAGGCCCTGCCCCGCCTGACCATGGAGCCGGCCGAGGACACGATGCTCCTCGCGTACCTCATCGAGCCGGGACGCGCCGGCTACGAGCTGGACGACCTGGCGCAGGAGTACGGCGTCGAGCCGATCCCTGAGCCTGCGACCGACGACGAGACGGCCGCCCTCGTCCGTCACGCGGAGATCCCGCGCCGGCTCGCACCGACGATGCTCGAACGCGTGCGCGAGCGCGGTGCGGAGGACCTCTACCGGACGATCGAGCTCCCGCTCACCGCCGTGCTCGCCGCGATGGAGGACGCCGGAGTTCGGATCGACACCTACCGCATGGGCGAGATCACGGCTCGTCTCGCGGATCGTCTCGAGGAGCTCGAGGCCAGGGCGTACGAGCTTGCGGGCGAGGAGTTCATGCTCGGCTCGACCCAACAGGTCGCGCGAATCCTGTTCGACAAGCTCGAGCTCACCCCTGGACGGAAGGGGAAGACGGGCTACTCGACCGACACGCGCGTGCTACGCACGATCCGTCACGAGCACGAGATCGTCGGGGTGATCGAGGAGTGGCGCGAGTACTCGAAGCTCCTGAACACGTACCTCGAGCCGCTGCCCTCACTGATCTCGGAAGAGGATGGCCGCCTGCACACGCACTTCAACCAGACGGTCGCCTCTACGGGACGGCTGTCCACCTCCAATCCGAACCTCCAGGCGATCCCGATCCGTACGGAGTTGGGTCAAGAGATCCGCTCGGCGTTCGTGCCCGAGCCTGGGAGCCGCCTGCTGTCGGCCGACTACTCCCAGATCGAGCTGCGCATCCTCGCGCACGTATCCGGTGAGCCGAAGCTGCGAGAGGCGTTCGCCCGGGGCGACGACATCCATACAGCGACCGCGGTCGAGGTACTCGGGAAGGAGCCGGCAGAGCTGACGTCTGCCGACCGGTCGATCGCGAAGATGATCAACTTCGGCATCGTCTACGGCATCTCGGCGTTCGGGCTCTCGGAAAACCTCGAGATCCCACGTGAACAGGCGCAGGAGTACATCGACGCCTACCTCGCTCGCTTCCCGTACGTCCAGGACTTCATCCAGCGAACCATCGAGCAGGCCAAGCGCGACGGCTATGCGACGAGCCTGCTGGGCCGCCGCCGGCCGACGCCGGAGATCCGGGCCTCGAACCGTCAGACGCGTTCGCTCGGCGAGCGACTCGCGGTGAACTTCGTCATGCAGGGGTCGAACGCGGACATCATCAAGAAGGCGATGATCGGCATCCACCGGCGCCTGCGCGAGGAGGGCCGGGGCGCGCGGCTCGTCCTGCAAGTGCACGACGAGCTGCTCCTCGAGGTTCCGGAAGCCGAGGTCGGCCCGGTCCGGGAACTCGTGCGCGAGGAGATGTGCAACGCCTACCCTCTCGACCCGCCTCTGGCGGTCGAGATCGGCGTCGGCGACGACTGGTCCGAGGCGAAGGCCTAGCGGCCTCGCGGCGAAAGCTGCGCTTTCGCCGCGATTTGGGTACGCCGCTTTCGCGGGAAACGCGCACGGGCAAAGCCCGTGCGCTTCTTTCGGTGTTGGTGCTCGGGCGGTTGTTCCCTACCGAATAACGTCGCCTCCCGCTAAACGTCGCCTCCCGCTAAGCCCGGCTTCGCCTGGTCTTAGCGTCCGGCTTTCATGGTGGTGGTTGAAGCGCGCGTTCACCCCTACCACCGAGGGCCGGAGCTAACGGCAGGCGCAGCCGCCGTTAGCGCAGGCCGGACTCACACGGGCGGCGACGCCTCGGCGCCGCCGCCCGTGGACCACTCCAGCCGCCAACGGGAAACCCCAGAAGAGCGCACGGGCTTTGCCCGTGCGCGTTACGCGCGAAGCGCCGTACCTCAACCCGCCTGAAAGCGCAGCTTTCAGGCGGAAAAAGGCGGTGGCTATACTGACCGACCGCTCATGGCAACCGAGCAAACCGAGCAGAGAATCGCCGGCGACGGCGTGTGGATCGCGGGTCCGGACGGCGAGCTGATCCCGGACTACGAGTCCACCTTTCCCACCATCAACGAGGGTGAGGTCGTCCACGGACAGGTCGTCCGGGTCGACAAGGACGAGGTTCTCGTCGACATCGGCTACAAGTCCGAAGGCGTAATCCCGGTCGCCGAGCTCTC
>JBKPEC010000014.1:0-10519 GCA_046728195.1 Actinomycetota bacterium | reverse complement strand
TGTCGCTCGGCAAGAACGTGAAGAGCCTGGCGCTGAAAGACGATCCGCCGGATGTGGATGACCTCGGAGACGGTGTTGTCGCGACGCGGGTGATGCCGGACATTCACCTGATCCCGGGGCTCTGGAAGATCGACGGCTACTCCAAGCTGAAGAGCTACGTCATGAAGACGTTCGACGTGAAGCCCGGCGAGAACCTGTTGGAGTTCGCGTACGACTGGCGCCGCGACAACCGCGTGTCGGCGCGAAAGCTGCAGCACTCGGCAAACAGCTGGCTGAAGGCGTGGCGCGAGTCGTCGGGCAACAAGGACGCGAAGCTCATCCTTGTCGGCCACTCGATGGGCGGCATCATCTCCCGGTACTACCTCGAGTGCCTCGACGGCTGGCGCGACACGCGTACGCTCGTCACGTTCGGGACGCCGTACCGGGGTTCGCTGAAGGCGATCGGCACGCTGTCGAACGGGATGGAGAAGAAGATCGGCCCGCTCAGCCTCGACCTCACGGCGATGGCGCGTTCGTTCACGGCGATCTACCAGCTGCTGCCGGTCTACCCGTGCGTCGAGACCGACGGCGGCCTCGTTCGTGTCGCGGAGACGGACATCCCGAACATCGACCGTGATCGTGCAGAGTCAGCGCGCGCGTTCCACGAGGAGATCCGGCTCGCCGTCGCGCAGCACGAGCAGGACGAGGAGTACCTGCGCGAGCGCTACAGCATCCGGCCGGTGATCGGAACGTTCCAGCCGACGGCGCAGTCGGCGAAGACGCAGGGTGACGGAGTGCAGCTGATCCACTCGTACGACGGCGAGGACATCGGGGGCGACGGGACCGTCCCGCGCGTGTCGGCGACGCCGATCGAGGTCGAGCACGAAGAGAACGCGATGTTCGCCGCGCAGCGGCATGCATCACTGCAGAACGACGATCCCGTGCTCGCCCAGCTGGCGGGGATACTCAGCGGCCTGCACCTCGACCTCGCCGCATTTCGCGCTCCCCCGACCGTCGGCCTCAGCCTCGACGTCGACGACGTCTACGAGGCAGGCGAGCCGGTGACGGTCAAGGCGCGGCCGGAACGCGAATCGACCGACGCCTTGCTTGCGGTCGTCGAGGACGCGTCGCAGCCGCCCGACTCGCAGCATCCCGTCGAGCTCACGCGCGCACCGCTTCGACCGGCGGATGACGGCTGGCACGCCGTCGAGCTCCCGCCGCTGCCGAGCGGTGCGTATCGCTTGACCGTCCTCGGCAGCGGAATGGTCGAGCCCGTTGCGGACGTGTTTGCGGTCGTCTCGGCTGCCGCAGTCGAGCGCGCGGCGCAGGAGCCGACGCTCGCGGCAGTGGAGACCTAGGCGATGGCGGGCCTGAGCATCGAATTCCCGCGCGGGACCCCTCCGGACACAGTGCGATCCGTAGCCGACGAGCTCGACCAACTGGACGAGGTCGACCAGACGAACGCCGCCACGGAGCGGAGCGTCGTCGGCGTCGCGCTGCTGCTCGTCAACGTGGCCGGACCGGTGCTGCAAAACGTTGCGACAGCAGTGCCCGTCGTTCAGAAGATCATCGAAGCGCTCCGCGGTCGCGGGGTGACTGGTGCGACGATCGAGCTTCCCGATGGCACGAAGATCTCCGTCGACAACGCATCGGCAGCAGACATCGAGCGGATCGTGGAGGCCGCGAGGAAGACCTCGGCCTGAGGACCGCGAATCAGCGGTCAATCAGGAGCACGTAAAGCAGTTCGTCTAGGCCTTGTCGCGGAACGGCCACTCGGGACGGCCGGTCGCCGAGCCGGCAGGACGGGTAGGCTCCCCTGGTCGAGCCGCTCAGCCCGGAACTAGCGCTGATCGATCCGGAACTCGCCGAATGGGCGCGTGCACAGCTCGGCGACCCTGGCGAGCCGGTGTGGCAGCCGTCGCGTGTAGGTCAGCCGCAGCGACCGGTGCCACCGCTGCCTCCTCGGCCGACGCGCCCGCGCGGCGCTTCGGGCCGGCGACTCAGAGAAGTGCCTGGCCGTATCAGCGTCAGCGCGCTCGTGGCCGTGTTCGCGCTCGTTGGCGCGCTCGGTGGGGCGGCTGCTATCTGGGCTTGGTCTGGCGGCGACTCCTCTAACTCTCGAGGAACGGGGCAGCTCGCGTCGCTGCCGCCGCCTGAGCGGGCGCTCCAGTCTGCGGCTGGTGAGCACGAGGCCAGAGCGGCGGCGCGCTTCCGCCGAAGTGCGAGTGGAGGCTCCCGTCCACGGGACGCCGTCCGCGTCCGAACTCTCAGGTCGCCTCGCCCTGCGGCCTTCAACGTGCCCGGTGCTCCCTCGGAGCCGCTCGACGAGATCGCCCTGCCGGTCCGTGCACGACGCCTCGACGCCTGGCTGACCGCCGACCGCGGACCGACCGCAGCCAGCCAGCGCCACTGGCTCTACCAGCACGCCTGGATCGTCACAGGCGCGAGCTTCGGCTGGTGGCGCGGCGCTGAAGCGCTCCGGCTCCTCATCCACGTCGACCGCCGCATCGAATCCCGGTGGGGCATCGGCTACCGCAGCGAAGCAGTTGCGCGGCGAGCCCTCGCCGCAGTCGAGGCGAGGGCGAGGTAAGGCTGACCGCCACGATTCAACTCCGACGACCCTGCCTACTTCACGAAGGGACCTGGCGAGCTCGTCTTTGGCGGACAGCGTTTATGCGCTGCTAATCCGCCTTTTGGGGCTCCTTGAGTTCCTTGGCCGCCGGCCCGACAATCGGTTCATGCAGATGGCGCGACGGCGTGTTCTCGCGATCGCGTTCCCGCTCGCCCTGCTCGCGCTGGTCTCCTCTGGCGGGGGCGGCGGTGCAGCGACCGACCGGACAGCGAAGGTCGTCGTGATCACGAGCGGGGTTGTGCCGGAAGGAGAGGGGCTCGGCAGCGGGGACTACGGCTACGCGGATTACGGGCTGGTTCTGCGGAATCGGTCGTTGACCAGGGACGCGATCGACGTCACTGTCGAGGTGGAGGCAGTCGACGAAGGTGGCCGGTCGCTCACGGACAGTTATACGGCCGTCACCCTGATACCCGCCGGGGCAGACTTCGTCATCAGCGGCGCGCTGATCTGGAGAGGCTCGTCTGAGATCGCAGGCATCGAGACCGAGGTACACGTCGGACAAACGGCGCCCCGACGTCGAAGACTGCCGCCAGTGAAGCACGTATCGGTGACGAGTTCCGGAGGCGTCATTGGGTCGTTTACCAACCCGTACAAGAAGCCGCTTCCCGAAAGCGCAACGATCTACGGTGTCGTTCTCGACAGCCGGGGACGAATCGTCGCGGCCGGCTACGACCTTACTGACGCAGTCATTCGTCCCGCGGCGACCGTGGCGTTCGACATTCTCGGGACCTCGACGACGGCGCAGCCCGACGCCGGCAGCTCCGCGAAAGTCTCAGTCGACCCGTGCGGATACCTTGCCTTTACGCGCGTCTGTCCTGTCCCGGGCGCTCGGAGCTGACGAAGGCGGTCTGCGTCGCGACAGGACGCCAATGAACATCAAAAATGCCGGGGACAGCTCGGCGGCGCACGTTTCTACTCCGGGATGATCGCAAGCCTGAGGTTGCCGCTCGCCCCGCACTGGACCGCGACCGGCCAACGCCCGGAGGCACCTTCGAGCCAACCTTCCAGCGCCAGGTGATGCGCCACTATCGATCTTCGGCCCGGGAATGACAAGCCCGCCTGAGGGCAACATCCACTGACTGCGTCACCGACGCGGTCTGCACGCTCAACTGGGCCCGGTAGGGCGACTCCTGACCAGAGGCCGATCTGCGGAAGATGTCTCGGAGGCGATCTCGCTCACTCCGAGCGCTGAGCTGCCGTTCGGCAAGCACACAGTGACTGCCCCCGGTTCGACCTTCACCTTGAACACCTTCACTTTCTTTCGATCCCCGCCGTCGAGCTCGTACAGGACCTTCCGGTTCAGCTTCACCTTGACCGAGCGTGCCTTCGTCGTCCGCGCGAAGGGAGATCTGTCCACCGGCCCGACAGCAGCGCGGGCGATCATCCGTCCCCATTCCAGGAGACCCTCGGCTGTCACGACCCCGAGCTCGAGTCTGCCGTCGTCTGGGCGTGCATCTTCGAACGCCTCGACTCCGCCGACGAGCTTGCCCACGTTGCCGAGCAGGATGCAGCTCGCCTTGCCCTTGTACCAGTTCGCACCGTCCACTTCGATGTCGGCGCGAAACGGCTTCGAGCGCAAGTTCTCCGAGCCTGTCCACACATACGCGACCCGGCCGAGCCGCTCCTTGAGGCTGCCGTCTCCCGCGTCGCGAATCATCGCCGCATCGAAGCCCGCACCGGCCATGACCGCGAAACGCTCACCGTTGAACCGCCCGAGGTCGAGGCGGCGGCGCGCACCGTGAAGCCCCACTGCCACCGCGCCTTCGATGTCCGAGGGTATGCCCAGGTTCGTCGCGAACAGGTTCGCCGTGCCCGCAGGAATGATCGCGAGGGCGACATCGGAGCCGCCGAGCACGTCGACGCACCGCTGGACCATCCCGTCACCACCCCAGGCGATCAGCAGCTCCGCGCCTTCGTCGAGTGCCCTCCGCACCTGCGCCGGTGCCTTGCGGCTCTTGGTCACTTCGCACCAGAGCGGGTCGTCGATTCCCGCGGCTTCGAGGACGCGGCGAAGCTCGGGCAGCCCGCCCCCGAGCCTCTTGCCCGCATGCGCGACGACGGCGACCTTCACCCCGTGCTCCTCTATACGTCTCGCGCGTCCGCCGTCGCGCCGGCTGTCCGGCAGACGAAGACGAGGACCGTCAGCACGACGACGCCGAGGACGATCCCGCCCGCGATGTCGAGCGGGTGGTGCATGCCGCGATACGTGCGTGAGAGCGCGACGAACGTCACCATCGCCACGGCGAACGTCCAAGCGAGGGCGCGCGCGGCGCCGTGGCTCACTCGCGACGTGATCAGGAGAGCGAGCCCACCGTAGACCGCGATCGCCGCAGCTGTGTGACCGGACGGATAGCTGGCATTGACCGGCAAGTTCTCGAGACGGGCGACGCGGGGTCGGTGCGCGTGGACGACCAGGGTTGTCAGGCGATACGACGCCGACTCGACCGCGAGCGCGAACACGACGAACGCGGCAATCGTCCATCTACGCAGCACGGCGCAAACGACCGCGATTGACCCGACGACGATCGGCAGCACGACTCCCCCGGCGACGATCGACCCGACCAACGATGCGTCCGTGCGGGAGGCAGTCCGGTGCGCCGCGAACCAGCTGTTCACGCGTTCATTGGCTGCGCCGATGCCCCAGGCGGGCTCCAGCACCCGCGTGACGAGGAATCCCACGCAGATCGACAGCACCGCCGTCGCGGCCAGCCCGGCGAGCATCAGGACGACGAAGACGAGGGCAGGGTGAACGTTTCGGAGGGCCTCGCCAAGCCGTTCCGCCGGGCCGTTTCTGCGTGCCGACAGGACGGGAGCGCGCAGCCGGTCATCCGACGCCGCAACGCCACCGCGCGCGGCCCAAGAGCCTGTCGCAGGACGATGTGTCTTCAGCTCGATCATGGGAAACCTTCCACTCTCTCGAAGTGTCGAACGGTTCCGACCCGGAAAGAGATACGTGGCCGTCGGTGACGTGAAGCTCGCCGAAGGCACAAGACGATGCCACTTCTCCTTCTCCTCGCCCTTGTCCTGACCGTCGGTGTTGTCGTCGGACTCGTCACCTGGCGTTATCCGCGGGTTGCGAGGTCGACCCCGAGCTCGACCGTCGAGACAGCACGCGAGCTCGGCAAGACGGTCAGGCGACATCCGCGGCTTCGCGCCCTCCTGGCCGCGCGGCTCAATCCTGAGACCGCAACCGGTCTTGCGCTGACCGTTGCGATGATCGTGGCGATTGCCGGAGGCGTCGTGCTCGCCGTCCTGGCGTACCTGATCCGTACGAACGCCCACCTGCTCGGAATCGACAACGGCGTAGCGAAATGGGGCGATCGACACGCGACGGCGACCTCGACGCACGTCCTCAACGACTTGACGCAGCTTGGAGGCATTTACGCGGTCCTCGGGCTGTGCGTCGTTCTCGCGGTCGCAGAGACGCTCAGGCAGCGGACCGTCTGGGTTCCGCTGTTCATCGTCTCCGTCATGGGCGGTGAGGAGATCTTGACGTTGTCCGTCAAGCAACTCGCGGACCGCGTGCGCCCGACATTCAATCCCGCCGCGGCGACGCTCGGGCCGTCGTTCCCGAGCGGCCACTCGGCAACCGCGGCCGCGTTCTACGCGATGGCAGCGCTTCTCATCGGCAGGTGGCGCCCTCGCCTTGCGCGGGCAATGATCACCGGGCTCGCCGCCGGGATCGCGGTCGGGGTTGCTGCCACCCGCGTCCTGCTGGACGTGCACTGGCTAACGGACGTGATTGCCGGGCTCTCGCTCGGTTGGGCGTGGTTCGCGGTCTGCGCAATCGCCTTCGGCGGGCGAATTCTTCGTTTCGGCGCCACAGCCGAGACAGCTGCCCGGGTCGCGGAGGGAACCACATCGCGAGGATCCGAGCAGGCGAGGCGCCGACCGATCGTCTCTGCACGCGCGCCTGACGGCTCGAGCTAACTCGCGGTGTTGTGCCTTGCCGTAACTCTCAGGTCGCGGACGCCGTTGTCATGGGGTGAGCATTCAGACGCCCTCCAAACCGTCACCCGTCAGGCAGGCCGAACGAGCCGGTGAGAAGGTCGAACACACTACGGCGTTCGAGGCGCTCGCGCGAGCGGGTTTCGTCGCGCGCGGCGTCATCTACGGCGTGATCGGCATCCTCGCTGTCAAGCTCGCAATCGGGGCAGGCGGCAAGACGACCAACCAGAGCGGCGCGCTGAAGACGATCGCCCAGCAGCCGTTCGGGGAGGTGCTGTTGATCCTGGTGGCGATCGGTCTTGCGGGTTACTCGTTCTGGCGGCTCACTCGCGCTTTCCTCGGTCACGGACCGGAGGACACCGACAGCGGCTTCGAGCGCCTCGCGGCCTTGAGCAGCGGCGTCGCCTACGCGCTGATCTGCGCCATTGCGGTCGAGATCCTGCTCGGCTCCGGTGGAAGCAGCGGCTCGGGCAGCCCGAAGCACCCGACTGCGGGCGTCCTCGGCTGGCCGGCCGGCACGTGGATCGTCGGCCTCGCGGGAGTGTTGCTCTGCGGCGTTGCCGCCTACCAGGGCTACCGCGGCATCAGCAACGACTTCCTGGACGACTCGAAGACCGAGGAGATGAGCCCGGGCGTGCGGAAGTGGATCACCTGGATCGGCACCTTCGGCCTCCTCGCCCGTATGGTCGTCTTCGGTCTCGTCGGCATCTTCGTGATCAAGGCAGCGGTCGACTACGACCCGAACAAGGCGGTCGGGCTCGACGGCGCGCTGGCGAAGCTGGTGAACCACTCCTACGGCTCGTATCTGCTCGGGATCGTCGCCGTCGGACTCGTCGCGTTCGCCGTCTACTCGCTGAGCGACGCCCGCTATCGAAGGATCTAAGTGCAGCGTCTCCAGGAGGCGCTTCTGTCGGCTGAGTGTCTGGTCGGCGAGGCGATCTCCGACCAGATCTCTCGGCACCACCGTCGGCGGCTTCGACGGATCGGCTGGGAGCACGCACTCGACGCCGGTGAAAGCGCCTGGGCCACCGGCCAGCCTCCGCCGCGTCCCGGAAATGCAATCGACGTCTTGATCGACGGCGCCGAGGCGCTGCCGCTGATCGCAAGCGAGCTGACTGCGGCTCGCTCGCACATCCACATGACCAACTGGTTCCTCTCGCCGGAATTCGATCTCGTGCGCGGCGACCAACCGGTCGTCTTGCGTCACCTCCTCGCCGAGCTGGCCGAGTTGGTCGATGTGCGGATCCTCGTCTGGGCGGGAGCGCCGTTGCCACTCTTTCGGCCGTCTCGTCGCGAGGTGCGCGACATGCGAGAGCGGTTGACGAGGGAGACGCGCATCCAGTGCGCGCTCGACGCGAAAGAGCGGCCGATGCACTGCCACCACGAGAAGACGATCGTGATCGACGACCGCGTTGCGTTCGTCGGCGGCATCGACCTCACCTCGCAGTCCGGCGATCGGTTCGACTCGGCTAAGCACCCGGCTCGGAGCGAGATCGGTTGGCACGACGCGACTGCCCGGATCGAGGGTCCTGCGGTCACCGACGTCGCCGAGCACTTCCGCATGCGCTGGCACGAGGTGAACGGCGAACGGCTCGCGCCGGTCTCGCCGCCGGAGCCGGCAGGAGAGGTCGAGCTGCAGATCGTGCGGACAGTGCCGGAGCGCATCTATGCCGCCGTTCCGCGCGGCGACTTCCGCATCCTGGAGTCGTACATGGGGGCGATCCGTAGTGCGCAGCGGTTCGTCTACCTCGAGAACCAGTTCCTGTGGTCGCCGGAGATCGCTCGCGTGCTGCGGGACAAGCTCGTCAACCCCCCGACCCCGGACTTCCGACTCCTGCTGGTGCTGCCTTCCAGCCCGAAGAGCGGGAACGACGATACCCGCGGCGTTCTCGCCGAACTGATCGACGCAGACGGCGACAACGGACGGATCCTCGCCTGCGCGCTCTACGCCCGCTCAGGCCCCCGCGCCGACCCGATCTACGTCCACGCCAAGGTCGCGATCATCGACGACCGCTGGCTCACCCTCGGGTCGGCGAATCTCAACGAGCACTCGCTCTTCAACGACACCGAGATGAACGTCGTCGCGCAAAACCCGGAGCTCGCCCTGCGAACCCGGAAGCGTCTCTGGGCAGAGCACCTCGAGCTGCCGGTGGAGCAGATCCCGCCCGACGCGATCCGCGCGATCGACGAACTCTGGAAGCCGATCAGCAGGGAGCAACTGGAACGGCGCACCAGTGGTCGGCACCTAACGCATCGGCTCGTCCGTCTGCCGCACGTCTCGCGACGAACCCGGCGCATGCTCGGCCCGATCAACGGCATCGTCGTCGACGGCTAGACCGACCTGAACGAGGAAGGGAGTAGTCTTGTCGTGCTTTGACGGTGGCGCAGCCGAGCTCCGGTGCGAAGAGGAGGGGAGTGCGATGAGACAGCTTTCGAGGGGCGCCCTCCGGAGGAGGGAGGGCAGGGTGCGAGGTTTGCTCTTGGCCGTGGCGGCGGCTGGCCTGGCTCTCGTCCTTGGCGGCCCTGCATCGGCTGCCAGTCTGCCGATGCACTCCGCGATTACGATCGCGTCAGACGCGGACTTCACGGCTTGTGCATGCGTTACAGGTGGCGCCGGGACGGCGAGCGATCCGTATGTGATCGGGCCCTGGAAGGTGAGAGCGCCAAGTAGCGGCGGTTGGGCGATCAAGGTCGACAACACGGGCGGCTTGGTCACGAGGTTTTTCCGGATCGCAGGGGTGGTCACGAGCTACGACGACACTACCGCTGGTCATCCCTTGATCTGGCTTGTGAACGTGACGCGCTCGACGACGGTCACCGGCCTCACGGCGAACAACGACTACACGGGCGTTCGCCTCGATAGCTCGGCCAACATTACGCTCGACGCGATCAACGTGAACCAGATGAAAGGCGACGGCGTCCTTGCGAACTTGTCCAGCAACATCACCGTCGTCAACAGCAAACTCAAGGCAGAGCACGAAGGCTTCCACGCCGTCGACTCATCCGCCATCCGGATCGGCGTCGGCTGCAAGGGCAACCGCGCTTGCAACGCCTTCACGTATGACGACGGCCGCGGGATCCGACTGGACAACTCTCATGACGTCACCGTGCGCTCGACCGACATCGCCGCCGACGACACGGGCGGCATCTTGCTCAATGGAGTCGGTACCTACAACGCCGACATCGGGTTCATCAACGTGGGGGGTATCGGCTCGATCTGCGAGATGGGCGAGCCGACAGGCGACGTGACCGACGACTACGGCGGGATCATGCTCACGAACGGCGCTCACGACAACCACATTCACGACCTGACTGTGGGCGGCTCTGCTGGATTTGGAATCGGTAGCGGCGGCTCAGGCTTCTGGGTCAACGCCTGCACGGACGAGATCGTGACCTTGCCGCAGACCCCGGGGATGGGTGCAGGTAACACCTTCGTGAACGTCTGCTTTCAGACGACGAACATCGCGGGCTTGACGAAAAGCTGTCCGTAATAGCCTCCGTTCCTGAGGCGCACACGAAGCAACCGGGAGGTCGCCGGTTCGAGTCCGGCTAGCTCCATCCGCAAAGCTCCTGCGGCGATTAGAGCGCGATTAGCGATGACGGCCACGATCGCGCAACCGAAGCTTCTCAGCCAGAGGGAGGAGAAATGGACTTTCGATCCTGGGGATCCGGCCGGGCTGCAATCACCATGGCGCTCGGTTTCGTTGCATTGCTCAGCTTGTCATCGATCGCATCTGCGTCCTCGACACCAGCGACGTTCTCGACGCCCGCGACACTGTAAAGCGCGGGTCCGTTCCCATTCACCATTGCGGTGGCGGACTAGGGCTCGATCTACCGGACAAGGCTTAACAGCCGCCGCTTAAGGTCTCTGTGCTGCGCGTCGGTCAGCCTTTTCCCTGCGCACATTGTCCCATTCGGCCGCGAGCGCGGCCGCGTCGATCCGTTCGGCTGCCTCGAGTG
>JBKPEC010000013.1:0-8190 GCA_046728195.1 Actinomycetota bacterium | reverse complement strand
CGGGGAACCTGTTCTGCACGCCGGCGTTGCTCAAGCCAGGGTCCTACACCCTCTGCGAAACCGGGGTCGGGGCTGGGACCACTCCGAATCTGTTCTCGGCCGCGAACATCTCGAACCCGCGGATCGTCGGGGCGTTGGGCGACACGTATTGCGTCGACTTCACGCTCGCGCCGGGGGAGAACCGGGTGTTCAACGTCGACAACTCGCATCCACTTGGCGGACAGCGAACAATCGGCTACTGGAAGAACTGGAACACCTGCTCTAGCAGCAAGGGCAACCAGCAGACGAACGCCGCCAAGACCGGGAACCGGCTGCTCGACGAGTTCCTCCCAGTTGTGCTCGTACCGTCGGCCACCGGCTATGCCGGCGTCACGGTCGGCACATGTGGGAAGGGAGTGGAGGTCCTCTCGACATCGTCGAGCAAGTACGCCGAGCACTCGCTGGCGGCGCAGCTGCTTGCGGCGCTTCTGAATAAGGCGGCAGCCGGTGGCCAGGCTTGTCCCGCGGCGAACACGGCCATCGGGACGGCACAGTCGCTGCTGCAGCAAATCAAGTGGACTGGTCTGGCGAACACGAGCGTGGTCGGGAGCAACCACCCGCTGCGGTCCCAATTCGACGCGGTCCAGTCGACGCTCGACAGGTTCAACAACGAGAAGCTCTGCTAGGGAGGAAGCCGAGCTGAACTCCGAGAGGGGCCCCACGCGGGGCCTCTCTCATTTTGTTCTACGGCACTGCCAAGACGTTGGTGAACCAGTCCTTGAGCCCGGGGACGTTGCGTGGATCGGTAACGTCGGGATTGACATAGGCCATCTCCGAAGCCGCCGCTGATGTTCCGAAGAGGCTGCGGTAATCGTCCGCGATCATCTCGTTTCGACTCCAGTTGAACGACTTGTCGAGCCGCGGATCATTCGCAATGCCACGCTCGTTCAAATAGCTCGACCAGTCGGCCGCGTGCGACATCGACACCGAAAATCCGCTCGGTGCGGAGACACTCACGGTGAAGTTCGACATGGCTGTTTCCCCTTCTGACCTGGGCGGTCGGCGGAGCGCCTTAGCGGCTTTCTCGGATGGTGCGAGGCGAGGCGCTCAAGCCCGCTGCAATTTGCGACTGCGGCTGAGAACGATCGCAATTTGCGGATTTCTGCTCTCGCGGGCCCTCGTCAAGAACTGTTGAAAAGGCCCTCCGACTGTTCAAAAACTGAACGCTTGCCTCTTGTGGCCGGGCGGAAGGAGCTCCTAGGCTGGCGGCACGGCTGTGGAAAAGCCTCCGCAAAGGCGGCAAGGGATCGCTCCGGGCCGGCATTTCGGGCGACGCGGGTGCTTCAAGAGTCGCTTGAAGAGCCCAATGCAGTCGGCAGGAACGCGGCGATCTCCCCACCGCGAGTGCGGCGCAAAGTTAGTGGCTCTGAGCCACTAAGTCAGTCAGGCTGCGACGGCGCGGCGCTCCAGCAGGAGCTCCGCGATCTGAATTGCATTGAGTGCTGCGCCTTTGCGCAGGTTGTCGCAGGCGACGAACAGTACGAGTCCGTTGTCGACCGTCTCGTCCTTGCGCACTCGTCCGACCAGGACGTCGTCGCTGCCGACAGCGTCGCGTGGGCGCGGTATGTCCTCGAAGCGCACTCCGGGCGCGTCCGCCAGCAGTTCGCGCGCATCCTCCGGCGAGAGGTGCTCTTCTGTCTCGACCCAGACCGCCTCCGTATGTCCGACGAGCACCGGCACGCGCACGCACGTGACGGAGATCGGCAGGTTCGGCAGCTCGAGGATCTTGCGTGTCTCGGCGCGGAGCTTCACTTCCTCGTCGAAGTCCTCGCCGTCGAAGTCCCAGTCCATGTCGAGGTGCGCTTCGGCAGACGGCGTCGCGCGCAGCTCCTCCATGCGGTGAGCGCCGGCGCCGGACATCGACTGGTACGTGCTCATGCGCACGCGCGCGAGACCGGCGGCGTCGTGCAGCGGCTTCAGCGCCATCGTCAAGGGAATCGTGCAGCAGTTGGGATTGGCGACGATGCCATCGTGCTCGAGCGCCCGGTCGCCGTTCACCTCCGGCACGACCAGTGGGATGCCGTCCTGCAGGCGGTACGCCGACGACTTGTCGACGGCGATCGCTCCGCCGCGTACTGCGTGAGGAACCAACTCGCGTGAAGCCGGCGTCCCGACCGAAAACAGGCACACGTCGAGATCACCTCCCGAGAGCGCTTCCGGTGTCGCCTCCTCGACCGTGACGTCGTCGAGCTGCTTCCCGGCCGATCGGGCGGACGCAAAGGCGCGAACGTGGTCGTAGCCGCGCTCGCGCAGCAACGCAAGCGTCACGGTGCCGACGGCCCCGGTCGCGCCGACCACCCCGATCCGGGCCGACCTAGCCAAGCTCGAAGGCCTCGTGCAGGGCTTGCACTGCGCGCTCGACGTCCGCGCTAGGCACGTGGCAGGCGATCTTGATCGGGGACGTCGAGACGACGGGCGCCTCGATGCCCGCTGCCTCGAGCGTTGCGAAGGTCTTCGCGGCTACACCCGGATGGCTCTTCATGCCCGCGCCGACGAGCGAGACCTTGCCGAGGTCGTAGCGCGCCGACCAGGTCACACCGAGCGAGTCCAGCGTCCGCTCGGCGTCAGGCCGGTCCTCGACCGGCGCGGAGAAGACGATCTCATCTCCCGTCTGGACGATCGTGTCGACGTTGATGCTCGCGTCCGCCAGCGCGCCGAACAGCCGCGCCGGCTTCGCGCCCTGGACGCGGTACACCGTCTCCTCGCGCTGGTGCACCACCCCGGAGATCAGCGCCTTCTCGAGCATCGTTTCGTCCTCCTCGCGGATCCAGGTCCCCTCGGCATCGTTGAAGGTCGAGAGGACGTGGAGCCTCACATTGTGGCTACGCGCGACCTCGATCGAGCGGGTTGCCATGACGCGCGCGCCGGACGAGGCCATCTCGAGCATCTCTTCGAAGCTGAGGATGTCAAGCCTGCGCGCATTCGGAACGAGCCGGGGGTCGGCGCTATAGACGCCGTCGACGTCGGTGTAGATCTCGCACACGGTTGCCCCGAGCGCGGCGGCGAGCGCGACCGCGGTCGTGTCGGAGCCGCCGCGGCCGAGCGTGGTGACGTCGAGGGAGTCGGCCGAGATGCCCTGGAAGCCGGCGACGAGGACGATCCGGTCCTGGTCGAGTGCCTCGTGGATCCGCTTCGCGCGGACGTCGACGATCTTCGCCTTGCCGTGCACGGTGTCCGTGACGATCCCGGCCTGGGAGCCCGTGAGCGAGATGGCCTCGTGTCCCAGGTCGTGGATCGCCATCGCAGCCAGCGCGCAGGGGATGCGCTCGCCGACCGATATCAGCATGTCGAGCTCCCGCGGCACGGGCCGCTCCGAGATCTGGCGCGCGAGGTCGAGGAGCTCGTCGGTGGTGCTGCCCATGGCCGACAGGACGGCGACGACTCGCGACCCGCCCTCGCGCGCGGCGACGAGTCGCCGGGCGACGTTCTTGAGCTTCTCCGCGTCTGCGACCGAGCTACCGCCGAACTTCATGACGACGGTGCCGAGGCGTGGCGTCGCGTCGTCCCGCTCGACGGCCGGAACGGCCTCGTAGTCGGTGGTCGCCACGTCGACAGTGTAGGCAGCGGCACACTTGGTCCATGCGCGCGATGGTTCTCGAGGAAGCCCGCCAGCCGCTGCATCCGGCCGACCTTCCTGAGCCGGAGCCACGCGACCGGGAGCTGCTGCTGCGTGTGCAAGCGTGTGCGGTCTGCCGGACTGACCTCCACATCGTCGACGGGGAGCTCGACCGGCCGAAGCTGCTGCTGGTCCCGGGCCACATGATCGTGGCCGACGTCGTCGGCGAGGACCGGCGCGTCGGCGTGCCCTGGCTCGCCTGGACGGACGGAACCTGCCGCTACTGCGCAATGGGTCTCGAGAATCTCTGCGAGCACGGGCAGTTCACGGGCTACGACCGTGACGGCGGGTACGCGGAGCTCGCCGTCGCGGACGAGCGCTTCTGCCTCGAGCTACCCGACGGTTACTCGGCGGGGGAAGCTGCGCCGTTGCTGTGCGCCGGGCTGATCGGCTACCGGGCGCTTCGGTTCGCGGGCGACGCGGAAGTGATCGGCTTCTACGGGTTCGGCTCCTCCGCCCACCTCATCACGCAAGTCGCGCGGCACGAGGGACGTCGTGTCTTCGCTTTCACGCGTCCTGGCGACGAGGAGGGGCAGGCCTTTGCGCGTTCTCTCGGCGCCGAGTGGGCCGGAGGATCTGACGAGAGTCCCCCTGAGGAGCTCGATGCCGCGATCATCTTCGCGCCGGTCGGAGCGCTCGTGCCCGCCGCCCTGCGTACGGTGCGCAAGGCGGGAGAGGTCGTCTGCGCCGGCATCCATATGAGCGACATCCCGTCCTTCCCATACGAGCTGCTCTGGGGCGAGCGCGTCGTACGCTCCGTCGCGAACCTCACGCGCCGCGACGGGGAGGAGTTCCTCGCACTCGCGCCGCAGGTGCCGGTGCGCGCGGAGGTCGAGATCTTTGCGCTCGAGGACGCGAACGACGCGCTCGAGCGGCTGCGCAACGGGCAGCTTCGGGGTACCGCGGTCCTGGTTCCCTAGGTCATCTCGCGGCGGCCCGCGAGCGCGCGCCCGAGCGTGACCTCGTCTGCGTACTCCAGGTCGCCGCCGACCGGCAGACCGCTGGCGAGACGTGTCACGCGCACGCGGCCTCGCAGACGATCCGCGAGATAGGCGGCCGTCGCCTCGCCGGTCATGTTCGGGTTGGTCGCGAGGACGACCTCCTGCACGCCGTTTCGCTCGACGCGCCCGAGCAGCTCGTCGATCCGCAGGTGCTCGGGCTCGACCCCGTCGAGCGGCGAGAGCGCGCCGCCGAGGACGTGGTAGAGGCCCCTGAACTCGCTCGTCCGCTCGACCGAGATCAGGTCGACCGGCTGCTCGACGACGCAGATCATGCTGTGATCGCGACGGGCGTCACGGCAGATGGCGCAGACCTCCTCTTCGGTCAGGTTCCCGCACTCGCTGCAGAAGCGAACGCGTTCCTTCACCTCCGCGATCGCGGCGGACAGCGCGAGCGCCTCGTCCTTCGGCCGCTGCAACAAGTGGAAGGCGAGCCGGTGAGCCGTGCGGGAGCCCACGCCCGGAAGGCGCGAGAGCTGCGCGACGAGGTTTTCCACAGCGGGGCTGAGCACCACGCGTATTGTGCCGACATGCCCCGGATTGCCGAGGTGGCGCTCTTCACCGAGGACGTGGCCCGACTAACTGCCTTCTATGAAAAGCTGCTTGGTCGTCCGCCCGACTCGGCCTCTGAGTCGCATGCGAGCTTCGGGCTCGGCGAGGCGACGCTCTTCATCCACGTCGCCCGGCCGGACGGCGTGGAGGGTGCTCCCAATCGGGATCACGTCGCCTTCGCACTGGATCAGGACGCTGCCGCCGGGCGTGCCCGGGAGGCAGGGGCCGACGTCGTGGGCCCGCGCGACTTCTACTGGGGCCGGTCTGCCTACCTGCGCGATCCGGACGGACGCGCCGTGGAGCTTCAGGCCGAGAGCTGACGCAGCCGCTCGGCGATCTGCGGATATTCCGACAGGAGCCGTTCCAGCTCGGGCCGCGCGATCGCCAGGCAGCGGACGTCGGTCTGGGCGCGCACGCGTGCGGTGCGCGGCACGCCCTCGTCGAGGAGCGCCCGCTCGCCGAAGACGTCGCCGGGACCGAGTTGGCGGCGCCCTTCCGGCGCTTCGACGATGACCTCGCCCTCCTCCAGCACCAGCAACCCGGAACCCGGACGGCCGCGTTCGATCAGCGCCTGTCCTGCGGGAGCCTGGAACTCGCTGGTCGCGGCGGCAAGCCTGTCGAGGTGCTCGTCGTCCAGGTCGGCGAAAAGCGGCGCCGCCCGCAGCCGGTCACGCACTAGTCGCCCAGCCCGGGCAGGCCGAGACCGCCCAGCGCGCCGCCCGCCAGCCCGCCGAGCTTGGACTCCATCAGGCTATGGGCCGACCGGATCGCCTCGTTGACGGCGGCCACGATCATGTCCTCCAGCATCTCGGGGTCGTCGGGATCGATCGCCTTCGGGTCGATCTTGATCTGCTTGATCTCCCCGGCGCCGTTTGCGACGACGGTGATCATCCCGCCGCCGGCCGTCGCCTCGACCGTCTCGTTCGCCAGCTCGTCCTGCGCCTTCTGCATCTGCTCTTGCATCTGCCCCATCTGCTGCATGAGCTTGTCCATGTCCATGCCCATTGGCTCAATCCTCTCGTTCGCGCGCGTCCAGAGTCTCTTTGACCAGCTCCAAGATCTTGTCCTCACCTGCCGGCTCGTCGTCGGTGTCGGAATCATCCGCACCCGCTTCCCCCTCGGCAAACGCCAGGCCAAGATGGCGGCCGGTCACCTCGTACAGCGCCTCCGCGAGGAGGGTGGCGTTCTTGGGCTCCTCCGCAAGCTGCCGGTGGAATGCGGCGCTCGCAGGAAACTCCACCGTCAACGTGTCGTCGGCGAGCTCCGACGGGTGCGCCTCCTTCAGCACGGACGCCGCGGGGATGGACCGTTCCTCCACCGCGGGCACGATCGTCCGCTGCCACGCCTCCTGAAGCTGTTCGAGCTCGAGGGAAGGTGGGGCCGCCGGCGTAGGCGGCGGTTCCGTGCGCGTCTCAGGGGCAGGCACTGGGTCGTGTGCCACCGGTAAATGCGCGCGTGACTCCAGCTGGTCGAGCCGATAGGCGATCGACTCGCGCGAGAGGTCCGACGCGGGACGCGTCACCTTCACGATCGCCAACTCCAGCGGCAAGCGTGGATCGCCGCCCTGGCGCATGTCCTCCACGGCGACCGCGAGGAGGTCGACGAGGCGGATCACGGCCGCTTCGCCGAGTTGATTCGCCTGCGCGCGCAAGCGGTCGCGCGTCTCCTCCGTCACGGGCAGCGAGTCGGGCACCTCGCCCATGTGCTGCACCAGCATGAGGTGGCGCAGATGCTCGAGCAGATCGACCACGAGGCGGCCGAGGTCCTGTCCCTGTTCCGACAATTCTTCGATGAACGTCAGCGCTCCAGCGGTGTCGCGATCGACGAGGAGGTCGCACAGACGGAAGAGCGCCTCCTCCTCCACGGCGCCGAGCAGCTGCAGGACGGACTGCACCGTGATCTCCTTCTCCGTCGCCGAGGCGAGCTGGTCGAGCGTCGAGACCGCGTCTCTGAACGAGCCGCGCGCGCCGCGCGCGATCAACGCGAGCGCCTGGTCTGGCACGTTGATCCCTTCACCGTCGGCGACGCGCCGCAGGAGCCGAACGAGCTCAGGCAAACGAGGGCGCTGGAAGACGAACGTCTGACAGCGCGACCGGACGGTGGGAAGCACCTTCGAGAGGTCGGTGGTGCAGAAGACGAAGACGAGGTGGGGCGGAGGCTCTTCGATCAGCTTCAGCAGCGCGTTCCATGCAGCGTCCGTCAGCTGGTGCGCCTCGTCGAGGATGTATACCTTGTAGCGGCCCTCGGCCGGCTGCAGCACCACGCGCTCGCGGATCTCGCGAATGTCATCGATGCCGCGCTGCGAGGCAGCATCCATCTCGACCACGTCGAGGGAGGTGCCGTTCGCGATCGTCACGCAGGGGTTGCACACCTTGTCCGGAGTCGGGGTGGGCCCTTGCACGCAGTTGAGCCCTTTCGCGAGGATGCGCGCCAGCGAGGTCTTCCCGGTGCCGCGCGGGCCGGCGAAGAGGTAGGCCTGGCGGACCTGGTCCGTCGAGATGGCGTTCTTCAGCGTCCGGACGATCGCCTCTTGGCCTACGACCTCCTCGAAGTCCTGGGGGCGGTACTTCCGGTACAGGGCGGCCACTCGGGCGATCTTAGCCGGGCCGCGGTTAGAGCCGGA
The DNA here is from genome assembly GCA_046728195.1 of Actinomycetota bacterium. Classification (GTDB taxonomy): domain Bacteria; phylum Actinomycetota; class Thermoleophilia; order Gaiellales; family Gaiellaceae; genus 3-1-20CM-4-69-9. The sequence continues at coordinate 362 of JBKPEC010000013.1, read as the reverse complement.
TTAGGGGCCGCAGGTACCTTCGACGCATTCCGTCAGAGGAGGCAACCCCCCATGAAACGTCTCTTCCGCACAGCGGTCGCGCTTGTGATCGCAGGCCTCGCCTTCGCGACCGCCGCCGGCACCTCGCAGGCCGCAACGCCGGAGCCGAGGTTGCTCGCGACATACGAGCCGGTCATGCATTTCGATCCGCACGAGCAGTTCCGGCCGGCGAGCGTGCAGTCGTTCATCGCCGATTCGGATCTCGAGCGGCTCACGGCGCCGATCACCTGGTCCATCGTGGACTCGACGCCCGAGCCGGGTGATCTACCGGCTCCTGGAACCGGGATCTGGCGTCTGAACCAGGACTCCTGTACGCCGAGCTC
>JBKPEC010000012.1:0-16470 GCA_046728195.1 Actinomycetota bacterium | reverse complement strand
GTCTCAAGCAGCGCGGCGTGACACTCATCCTCACCACGCACTACATGGACGAGGCAGAACAGCTCTGCGACCGGCTCGTGGTCATGGACAAGGGCAAGATCGCCGCCGAGGGATCGCCGCAGGAGCTGATCCGACGGTACTCGACGCGAGAGGTGGTCGAGCTCCGCTTCCGGCTCGAGGCGGAACCCGAACAGATGGCGAAGCGGATAAACGGCCTCGCGAGGAGGCTCGAGGCGCTGCCCGACCGCCTGCTGCTGTACACGGACGACGGCGACGCGACTGCAGCGCGCATCCACCAACTCGGGCTCGAGCCCGAAAGCGTGCTCGTCCGCCGCTCGACGCTCGAGGATGTCTTCCTCCACCTGACCGGCCGGACGCTCGTCGACGAATGACCGCGCTCGCGCTGCCGCTGCGGGTCTACGAGTTCTGGCTGCTGCAGTACCGGCGCGTCTGGCGCGCGACCGTGATCGGCAGCGTCGTCAATCCGGTGTTCTACCTCGGGGCGCTCGGGGTCGGCCTCGGCACGCTCGTCAACGGCCGCGGCGGTCGGCCCCTCGGCGTGCCCTATATCGACTTCGTCGCGCCGGGCCTGCTCGCGGCAACGGCGATGCAGATCGCGGTGGGCGAGGCGACCTGGCCGGTGATGGGCTCGTTCCGCTGGACCCGCCAGTACTTCGCGATGGCATCGACGCCGCTCGGCGTGCCCGACATCGTGCGCGGGCACCAGCTCTGGATGACGACGCGGGTCGCGTCGACGAGCGCCGTCTACCTCGCCGTGATCGCGGCCTTCGGTGGCGTCGATTCCCTCTGGGGCGTGCTGGCGCTGCCCGCCGCCGTTCTCGTCGGTCTGGCGTTCTCGGCCCCGCTCGCTGCCTACGCGGCCACTAAGGACTCCGAGGGCGCCTTCATTCCGATCTACCGCTTCGTGATCCTGCCGATGTTCCTCTTCTCGGGGACGTTCTTCCCGGCGACGCGCTTACCGCCGCCGCTCGAGTGGATCGCGTACGCGACGCCCCTCTGGCACGGCGTAGACCTCTGTCGTGAGCTGACGCTCGGCACGGTCGAGCCGCTGCCCGCCCTCGGTCATGTCGTGTATCTGGCCGCCCTCGCTGCAGCGGGGATCTGGTGCGGCGAGCGCACCTACGCGCGAAGGCTGAGGACTTGAGCGGTTACGCCTTTGCCGGCAGCCGGGGCCTCCTGCTGTTCGAGCGGAACCTCATGGTCTACCGCCGTACGTGGATCATCATTCTCTCGGGCGTCTTCGAGCCGCTCTTCTATCTGCTCTCGCTGGGGATCGGGCTTGGACACTTCGTCGGCCGCGTCCCGGGTCCCGGCGGAGAGCTCGTGGACTATTCCGCATTCGTGGCGCCGGCGCTGCTCGCGTCGGCGGCGATGAACGGCGCGGTCTACGACGCGACGAACGTCTTCTGGAAGATGAAGTACAACCGCGTCTACGACGCCGTGCTCTCGACGCCGATCGGACCGGCCGACGTGACGGTGGGGGAGAGCGCATGGGCGGTCTTCCGCGGCTTCCTCTACGCGCTGTCCTTCATCCTCGTCGCCGCATCACTGGGGCTCGTCGAGTCCCCCTGGGGGTGATGGCACTGCCGGCTGCGGTGGTGATCGGGTTCGCCTTCGCCGGGCTCGGCGTGGCGGCGAGCACGTTCATGCGGACGTGGCAAGACTTCGAGCTGCTCACGCTCGTCCAGCTCCCGATGTTCCTGTTCTCGGCGACGTTCTTCCCGATCTCGACGTATCCGCAGGGCCTGCAGTGGCTCGTGCGACTCTCGCCGCTCTACCACGCGACCCAGCTCCTGCGCGCGCTCAACTTCGGCACGGTCGGCTGGACGCAGGCGCTCGACCTGACATATCTGCTGGCGCTGGGGCTGCTCGGGGTGGTGGTCGCGCAGCGCCGGCTCGGCCAGGCGCTCCTCAAGTAACCGGCTGCTACCCTGTCCTGCGACGCAGCCGCGGCTTTCCGCCTGCTTCCGGCGGATTGCTGGGACTGACGATACGGAGGTGAGATGGGCCTTACCAAGGAAGTCAAACAGGAGATCGTCTCCAAGCACGGGACGAGCAAGACCGATACGGGCTCGACCAAGGTGCAGATCGCGCTGCTGACGCAGCGAATCAACGACCTGACGCAGCATCTGCGCTCGCATCCGAAGGACCACTATTCGCGACGCGGACTGCTGAAGCTCGTAGGGCGCCGCCGCCGCTTTCTGACGTATCTCCAGAAACACGACCTGGAGGGATACCGGGCACTGATCAAGGAACTGGGGCTACGCAGGTAGCCCTTAACCAGAGAGGGTGGAGATTCGAGCGAGCGCCGGCTTCGACGCTGACTCGAGTCCCCACTCTCCCGCTAAGCAGAGTGGAGGACAACTGATGGCAATTGCCACCGAACGCCGGGCCGACGTCAGCGTGACGATCGGCGGGCGCGACATTACTTTCGAGACCGGCAAGCTGGCGAAGCAGGCGGATGGAGCCGTCGTCGTCCGGTCCGGCGACACGCTGGTCCTGGCAACCGCACAGGGCAGGATGGAGCCGCGCGAGGGCGCCGACTTCTTCCCGCTCACCGTCGACGTCGAGGAGCGGATGTACGCCGCCGGGAAGATCCCCGGCGGTTTCTTCAAGCGCGAAGGGCGTCCCACCGAACGGGCGATCCTGACCGCGCGCATGATCGACCGCCCGATCCGACCGCTCTGGCCGAAGGGCTACAAGAACGAAACCCAGGTGATCTGCACGGTGCTGAGCGCCGACCTGATCACGGCGCACGACATTCTCTGCATCAACGGCGCGTCCGCAGCGCTGATGATCTCGCCGATGCCCTTCCTCGGCCCGGTGGGCGCGGTGCGGATCGGGATGATCGACGGCGAGCTCGTCGTCAACCCGACGCTCCCCGAGGTGGAGGAGCACAAGGACTTCGATCTCGTCGTGGTCGGGACGTCGGAGGCGCTGACGATGGTCGAGGCCGGAGCGAACGAGGTGTCCGAGGACAAGCTCCTCGAGGCGCTCGACCTCGCGCACAGCGAGATCCGGAAGATCTGCGACGCCCAGCTCGAGCTGCAGCGCGAGGCCGGGAAGGCGAAGTGGCTCGACTCGAACGTCACGGACGAGATCGAGCGCGACTTCGGCGACCGCATCCGCGAGCGAATCCAGGACGAAGGCCTCCGCGCCGCGGACGCGGTGATCGAGGAGGCTCTTGGCGAGCTGAGCATGGATTCGACGGAGGACGACGTCCTGCACCAGCTGCAGCGCAAGATGAGCCTCGCGACGGTGCTCGAGCGAATCCGCCTCGAGCTCGTGCTGCAACCGGTGCGCGAGCAGTTCGAGGCCGACCTCCGCGCGCTCACCGACGCGGAGCAGGACTCGAAGGAGCTGAAGTCCGCCAAGCGGCAGCTCCTCTTCGATCACATCGTCGACACCGTCACCCTGCCGTTCCCCGTCGGTCCTTCGGTCGGCGAAGGCGAGCCGGCAACCGCGAAGGACTCGCTGACGAAGACCTACGTCAAGAGGGCGGCGGAGGCGATCTACAAGGAGCTTGTCCGGCGGAAGATCGCGGTGGAGAAGCACCGCCCGGACGGCCGGACACCCGAGGAGATCCGCCCGGTCGAATGTGAGGTCGGCGTCTCTCCACGCGTCCACGGCTCCGGCCTCTTCACGCGCGGGCAGACGCAGATCATGTCGCTGCTCACGCTGGGCACGGCGAAGGAGGGTCAGCGGATCGACGACCTCTCGCTCGAGACCGACCGCCGCTTCATGCACCACTACAACTTCCCGCCCTACTCGGTCGGCGAGACGGGAATGATGCGAGGCCCGAAGCGGCGCGACATCGGCCACGGCGCGCTCGCACAGCGCTCGCTCGAGGCGGTCATCCCGCCCGCGGACGAGTTCCCCTACACCATTCGGATCGTCTCTGAGACGCTTGAGTCGAACGGCTCATCGTCGATGGGCTCGGTCTGCGGCTCGACGCTGGCGTTGATGGACGCCGGCGTGCCGATCAAGGCACCGGTCTCCGGGATCGCGATGGGCCTGGTCAAGGAGGGCGACGACTACGTCATCCTCACGGACATCCAGGGAGCGGAGGACCACCTCGGCGACATGGACTTCAAGGTCGCCGGCACGCGGAACGGGATCACGGGCCTGCAGATGGACATCAAGATCACCGGGGTCACGCGGGAAATCCTGCAGGCCGCGCTCGAGCAGGCGAAGCAGGCGCGCGAGATCATCCTCGAGAAGATGCTCGAGGCGATTCCCGAGGTACGGACCGAGCTCAACGAGAACGCGCCGCGCATCTCGACCGTCAAGATCGATCCCGAAAAGATCGGCATGGTGATCGGCAAGGGCGGCGAGACCATTCGTGCGCTCGAGGCCGAGTACGAGGTCCAGATCGACATCGAAGAGGACGGGACGATCCTCATCTACGCGACCGACGGGACGAAGGCTCGCAATGCGATCCAGGCGATCGAGTCGCTGACGAAGGAGCCGGAGGTCGGAGACGAGTTCCGGAACGCCAAGGTCGTGAAGACCACCCAGTTCGGCGCCTTCGTCGAGCTGAAGAAGGGCACCGACGGACTGCTCCACGTCTCGAATGTGGGGCCCGGGCGGGTCGGTCACATCGAGGACGTGATCCAGCGCGGTGACATCCTCGACGTGCTCGTGCAGGAGGTCGACAAGGCACGCGGGCGGATCGGCCTGAAGCTGATCCAGAAGCACGAGAACGGTCACACCGTGAGCCCCGAAGAGCTCATTCAGCGGGCGAAGGACGCTCCGCCGCGCGAGCGGACGGAGGAGCGCCCGCGCGAGGGTGAGCGCCGTGGCGGTCGCGGGGGCCGGGGCGGCGGCCGTGGCGGTCGCGACCGCGAGCGCAACTAGGTAGGCTCGCCTCGACAAGCAGACGCGGCGAGGGCGGCTCCGGTCGCCCTCGCCGTTTGCGGACCTGTTTGCCTCGAACCGGCGCAGATTCGTTGCGGAGACGTGTGCGCGCTTGCGGTAGCGTCGACCGCGAGGGCGGTGGGTGGTTCACCCCACCCGGTTGATGGGTGGGGGTGCGGTTGAGATGCGGCGTCGCCGTACGATGTGGCCGCTTCCGATCCACCTCGAGGTCAACGTCCCCGACCGCGAGGCAGAGCTCGAGCGCGTGCTCGAGCTTGGCGCCAAGCTCGTCGAGACGAGGTCGCGCAGCGTGGGGGGAGCTGTCGGGAAACATGGACCGTCATGCGTGATCCCGAGTGGAACCCGTTCTGCCTCGACCAGCGCCGCCGGCGGCTCGCACGATCCAGCCCTCCGTCCCCACGCGTTCCAGTGTGCCCCGCAAAACGTCGTCCGCTCTCTCGCGGTACGTGACGGCCACCACCGAGCCGCCGAAGCCGCCCCCCGTCAGCCGCGCCCCGATCGCCCCGGCCGCCAGCGCAGCTTCGACCACGGCATCGAGCCTGGGCGTCGAGACCTCGAAGTCCTCGCGCAAGCTCGCGTGGCTTGCGGCGAAGAGCGGACCGAGCGCCTCGAGGTCGCCGCGCTCCAACGCCTCGGCCGCCGACCGCACGCGGTCGTTCTCCGTCGTCACGTGCCGGAGCCGCTTCGGGTCGCCCGCCTCCAGCTCGCGCCGGCGGTCCCCGTACCCGGATCCCTCGAGCGAGTGCCGCTCGCCCGAGTCGATGACGACCAACCCGAGGTGTTCGGGCAGCTCGACCCAGCGGTACTCGAGCGAGCCGCAGTCGAGGAGTAGGGCGGACCCCACCCGCCCGAGCAGCGACGCCGCCTGGTCGAGGATCCCGGAACGAACGCCAACGGCTCGCCGCTCTGCGCGCTGGCAGGCGAGCGCCAGCTCGAGCGGCTCGAGCTCGAATCCGGCCACGTCGCAGAGCGCGAGCGCCACGGCGACCTCGAACGCGCCGGAGGACCCCAACCCGGCTCCCTGAGGCAGGTCCGATTCGACCGCGCCCGCAATCCCCACAGGCGGACGCCCGAGCGCGCCCAGCTCTTGCTCGACCGCCGCGGCGAACCGCTCGCCGCCCGGCGCGACGAGCGCCATCTCCCCTGCCGGCTCGTAGGTGAGCGTGATCCCGAGCTGGATCGCAACGGGGAGGACCAGGCCACCGCTGTAGTCGGTGTGCTCCCCGATCAGATTGACGCGGCCTGGCGCCCAGCTCACGCCCATGATTGCCTCGGCCCGCCGTCCATCGAGCCCGGCCAGGATAATGCCGGAGTGCAGAAGTACGTCCTGTCCGAGCTCGACTCAGGCGAACGCGTCATCTCCGAGCGCGTGCCGAGCGTCCGTTCCGTCGCGCTCGGCTTCTGGATCGGCGCCGGCTCGCGGGACGAGACCGATGCCAAGGCCGGGGTCTCGCACTTCATCGAGCATCTGCTCTTCAAGGGCTCGGCGAGCTACACGGCGCAGCAGATCGCGGAGATCTTCGACGGGCTCGGCGGCGAGCTCAACGCGGCCACGTCGCGCGAGCACACCATGGTCTACGCCCGCGTGCCCGACGGACACGTGCAGACCGCGCTCGACGTGCTGACCGACATGGTCTTCGCGCCGGCGTTCTCGGATCTCGACTCCGAGCGCGAGGTCGTCCTGGAAGAGATCGCCATGTACGAGGACACGCCTCAGGAGCTCGTCCACGACCTCTTCTCCGAGGCGGTCTTCGGACAACACGCGCTGGGCCGTCCGGTGATCGGCACCGCCGACGTCATCTCATCCGTAACGAAGCGCGTCCTCTCGACGTATCACCGTCAGATGTACGCCGGCGGCAACGTCGTCATCGCCGCGGCCGGGAACATCGAGCACAACAAGCTCGTACGGATGCTCGAGCGGGCGCAAAGCCAGCAACGCCCACCTGCCGGGGGCCCCCGCGTGAGACGGCCGCTGGTGAAGGCGCCGCCTCCGGACTTCCGGTTTGCGAAGAAGAGCACGGAGCAGTACCACGTTTGCCTCGGCGCGCCGGGCATCGCCCGCTCCGACCGACGTCGCTTCGCGGCCTCGATCCTCGACTCCGTGCTCGGCGGCTCGGCCTCGTCGCGCCTCTTCCAGGAGATCCGCGAGAAGCGCGGGATGGCGTATTCCGTCTACTCCTTCGCCTCCCAGTACACCGACACCGGGCTCGTCGGCATCTACGTCGGCACCAGAGAGGAGAACCTCGGCCCAAGCGTCGAAATCGCCGCTGAGCAGCTTGCGGACATCGCTGCCGGCAACCTGCGGCCCGACGAGATCGACCGGGCGAAGGAAAATCTCAAGGGGCGGATCATGCTCTCGATGGAGTCGACGTCGAACCGCATGACGCGTCTCGGCAAGTCGCTGATCACCGACACCGAGCTTCTCTCCTTCGAACGGATCATCGCCGAGATCGAGGCCGTCCAACCGGACGAGGTCGCCGAGCTGGCCGGGCTGCTGTTCTCGCCCGAGCGCTTGTCGATCTCGGGAATCGGCCCGAGCGAGCGTGGCTTCCGCGCTGCTGTGCGGCGGATCAATCCGACGGCGCTCGCCCGCGCTGCGTGACGTCCGCGAAAAAGTGCTGCGCACTTTCGGCGGGTTGGAAGCAAGTACCATCGCTGCGCTCGGTAGATGAAGATCACCCTTCATGGCCAGCATGGCAAGGTCGGGCGCGTGCTCGCTCCGGCGTTACAGGACGCCGGTCATGAGCTCGTCCGGCTCGACCAGGCCGAGGCGATGGTCGACTTCACTGCGCCCGACGCCGTAGAGGAAAACGTACGCGCCGCAGTGGAGCGTGGGCTGCCGTGCGTCATCGGCACGACCGGCTTCGACCAAGAACGGGTCGATGCGCTCGCGCGTGAGCATGGCGTGGCGTGCTTTCACGCTCCGAACTTCGCGCTCGGTGCTGTGCTGATGCTCCAATTCGCGCGCGAGGCTGCCGCGTACCTGCCGCGCGCAGAGATCATCGAGCTGCATAACGAGGCGAAGAAGGATGCACCTTCGGGTACGGCCAAGGCTACGGCGAACGCGCTTGGCGGTAATCCTGCGATCCACTCAGTCCGTCTACCCGGCCTCGTCGCGCACCAGGAGGTTCTCTTCGGCGGCGACGGGCAGCTCCTGACGATCCGACACGACACGTTCTCGCGCGAGGCCTTCGTCCCCGGCGTCCTCCTTACGCTGGAACGGCTACCCACGCTCCCGCCCGGCCTGACCGTCGGACTGGACCAGCTGCTCTGACCATCACGCGCGTGACCGAGGGCGACCTCGCCGAGCTGCTGCCGCTGGTGCGGGCCTACTGCGACTTCTACGAGGTCGCGCCGTCGGACGAGGACCTGCTCGAGCTGTCTCGCGCACTGATCGCCGATCCGAAGCGCGAGGGCGTTCAGCTGATTGCACGCGACGCTCAGCGGAACGCCGTCGGGTTCGCGACGGTGTTCTGGAGCTGGACCACGCTCTCCGCTACACGGATCGGAGTCATGAACGACCTCTACGTCGCGCCGGCCGCTCGTGGCGCCGGCGTCGCCGACCGCCTGATCGGAGCGTGCGCGGACGAGTGCCGGCGGCACGGCGCGGCCAACCTCGACTGGCAGACGGCCAAGGACAACGAACGAGCGCGGCGTGTGTACGAACGGATCGGCGCGACTCGCTCCGAGTGGATCGACTACTCGCTGCCGGTCACGCCAGAGACTTCGTGAAGCGCTTTCCGGTCTCCTCGAGGCCGACTCGACGGTAGAACTCGTGTGCGTCGGTCCGGCGCGCGCTCGTCGTCAAGAACATCAAGACGCAGCCGCGTGCGCGTGCCTCCTGCTCGAGCGCGTCGACGAGGGTACGGCCGACGCCCTGGCCGCGGTGGGACTCGTCCACGACCAGTGCGCCGATCTTGGCCGCCGGCCGGTCGTACTCGATCGTAGGCGTGACCTGGATGTGAGCCAGGCCGACCACCTGGTCGTCGACCTCCGCCACGACGATCCGATCGCCGACGATCCCGAGACGCTCGAGCCTCGCGGCCACGGCATCGGGCTCGGCTTGATAGCCGAGTTGGCCCAGGAGCCGGGCGAGAGCCGTCGCATCCGCCGCCCCCGCGTCCCTGACCGTCAGCGCCACGAGGGTAGAGTATGGCCCGTGCTGGGCGAGGTTCTGACCGCGATCGTCACGCCTTTCAAGGACGACGAGGCGGTTGACTTCGACCGCTTCCGCGAGCTGGCACTGCACCTCGTCGAGCATGGCTCCGACGGTCTCGTCGTGGCGGGATCGACGGGCGAGAGCCCCACGCTTTCCGATGACGAGCGGCTCGAGCTCTTCCGGGTCGCTGTCGACGCGGTCGGCGGACGGGCGTCGGTCGTCGCCGGCACGGGCACGTACTCGACCGTACACTCGGTCCACCTGACCGAGCAGGCGGACGCGATCGGCGTCGACGGCTTCCTCATCGTCACGCCCTACTACAACAAGCCGCCACAGCGCGGCATCGTCGAGCACTTCAGGGCGGTCGCGGCGGCAACCGACAAGCCGATCGTCGCCTACAACATCCCGGCGCGCGCCGTGATCAACATCGAGCCGGAGACGATGATCCAGCTCGCAGAGATCCCGACCGTACAGGCGGTCAAGCAGGCGAACGATGATCTGGGGCAGGCGAGGCGGATCGTCGAGGAGACCGACCTCGACCTCTACGCCGGTGATGACAACCTCCTGTTCCGTTTCCTCGGCCTCGGGGGCATAGGGGTCATCAGCGTGCTCGCCCACATCGTCGGGCCCCAGTTCAAGGCGATGATCCGCGCCTATCGCGATGGTGACACGGCCGCCGCAGAGCGGATCGAAGGTGAGCTCGCAGCGTCCTACGAGGTGCTCCAGGTGCAGACGAACCCGATTGCGATCAAGGCCGCCCTCAACCTCCTGGGTCAGGAGGTCGGTGGCGTACGCCTACCGCTCGTCGAGGCGGACGAGGGCGAGGTTGCCCGCGTTCGTGACTGCCTCGAGCGGCTCGGCCTGCTCAGCCCGGCCGCCGTCTAGGGTCGGTCGCGCGGCGAGCGCGAGCCCGATCTCGTCCACCGAGTCGAGGAGGGCGAGCTCGACGTGCCGCCGCGGCAGCTTCGAGGCAGCCACGACCACAAAGCCGACCAGCGCGCTGTTGTCCCGCCGAAGCGGGAGTGCGGCAACAATGCCCTCTTGGGCGAACTCGATGCCGGGGGCCACGATCGCGGCGCGGCCCGACTCGGCCTGGCGCACGAGCCAGCCGGTCAGCGCGCCGGGCGGAGGCGCATTCGTTCCCTCTTCGTGCTCGACCGTGCCGCCGAGGCCGTCCTCGTCCCAGGACAGCAGCCCGATCCAGTCATGGGGCCAGACCCGAGCCACGGTCTCGACGAGCCGGGCGAAGATCGCGTCGCGATCCCCGTCGTGTCCCAGTGCACGGTGGATCGCAGCCGCGACGCGGTCGGCGCGCAGGGTGACGAGACCGCGCAGGGTGAAGCCGGCGACCGCGAGGACGGCACCGCAGACCGCGAGCCAGCTCTCGGCGAACCCCAGGCCGGCGAGGACGACGATCACGCCGACGAGCGCGACCAGCTCGGGACGCTCCTTGAGCTCGCCCGGTCCCCCGATCCCGAGCCGGTAGGGCACAGACGCGCCCCGGATCTCCTCGACCTGTCCGGCGGACAGGACTGTCAACGGATCGAGGCCGCGACGCACGGCGACGAACGCCTTCGCGACCGTTGGATGAAACTGCGTTCCTGCGTTGCGCTCGATCTCCGCCAGAGCCGCCTCTTCCGTCAACGCGGGCCGGTACGGCCGATCGGTCGTCATCGCGTCGAAGCTGTCCGCGACGATGAGGAAGTGCGACGCCAGCGGAAGATCGTCGCCGCCTACGCCGTAGTAGCCACTCCCGTCCATTCGCTCGTGATGCAGTTCGACCGCCTGTGCCTGCGCCGCGACGAACTCGAAGCGCTGCAGTAGTCGCGCGGACAGCCGCGGGTGGCGGCGCATGGCCGCCCATTCCGCGCCGTCCAGCCGACCACGTTTGCGCAGAAGCGACGCGTCGACCGCAACCTTGCCCAGATCGTGCAGGCGTCCGGCCCAGCGGAGCCGGTCGATCTCGGAGAAGGGAAGCCGCAAGCCGCGGGCAAGACTGTCGACGTAACCCGCGACGCGCAGCGAATGGCGGAAGGTGGATGGATCTCGCTCGTCGACGATGTTGGCGAACGTCTCGAGGGCGCGGAGTGTCTCTCGCTGCAAGCGCTTCAAGCGGAGCTGCACTTGCTGCACGGCGACGGCGACCGGGGCGAGGACGACGACGTTCCAGGGATGGCCGAGGGCCAGGAGCGCGAGCGTCGCTCCGAGCCCGGCTTCGCCCGCGCTCGCCACCAGGCGCGGATCGAAGGTCTCGCGCGCCCGCACCACGTCCGTGATCAGCGTTCTGACCGTCAGGAAGGTGAGCGTCAGCGCCACGAGCGCAATCAGGTCGTCGAGCAGGCGGAGGCGGCCGAACGTTCCGCCGGCGAGCTCGAAGGCGAGGCCTCCGGCGCAGGTCGCTGCGGCCGCGGCCCCCGCGTCGAGCAGGACGCCGCGCAACCGACTGCCGCGAAAGAGGCCCCCGGCAAGGGCTCCCGCGGCGGCGATCGCAGCGCCGGCCCAGGGCCCGAGGACGATCACCGCTGCGATCTGTACGGCGGAGGCGAGGCGGAAGCGCTCCAGGTGGATCGGCTCGCGCGAACGCTCCCGGTTGGGCTCCTCGAAGAGCTCCACGAGGAGTACCGCCGCGAGGAAGAGGGCAAAGGCCGTATGCGAGAGCCGCATGCGAGCGTTATCGGCCGGGTCAGCCTCCCCGCTTAGACTGGACCCCGTGGACCGTACGTGCAGGATCGTCGCGCTCGGCGGCCTCGGCGAGGTCGGGAAGAACATGACCGCATACGAGTGCGGTGGGTCGATCGTGGTCGTGGACGCCGGCCTCGCGTTTCCGAGGGACGAGCACCTCGGGGTCGATCTCGTCCTGCCGGACTTCGGCTACCTGCGCGAGCGCGCCGACTCCGTCAAGGCGGTCGTGCTCACGCACGGGCACGAGGACCACGTCGGCTCGCTGCCGTACCTGATGCGAGACGTACCGATCCCCGAAGTCTGGGCGACGCGGCTGACCCTCGGGCTGGTCAAGTCCAAGCTCGACGAGCACGGCCTGCTGCGCGCAGCTGAGTTGCGTGAGGTGCATCCCGACGACCCGCCGCGGGAGTTGGGACCGTTTCGGATCTCGTTCGTGCGGATGGCGCACTCGATCCCCGACTCGGTCGCGATCGTGCTCGAGACACCTGCGGGCCGCATCGTGCACACCGGCGACTACAAGCTCGACCACACGCCCGTCGATGGGCTCAAGACCGATGTCGGGCGACTCGCCGAGCTCGGCAACCTCGGCGTCGACCTGCTCCTCGGCGATTCCACGAATGCGGAACGCCCGGGCTTCACCCAGTCGGAGCGCATCGTCGGCGAAGCCTTCAGGCAGATCTTCCCGCTACGGCAGGGACGGATTCTCGTCTCGTCGTTCGCGTCGAACGTGCACCGCATGCAGCAGGCGGTGGACGTCGGGGTCGAGCTCGGACGCAAGGTATGCATCGTGGGCCGCTCCATGCGCAAGAACGCCAACATCGCCCGCAACCTCGGCTACATGGAAATTCCGGAGGGCGTGCTCGTCCGTCCGCCGGAGCTCGACGAGCTCCCGCCGGGCGAGCAGCTCATCCTTTGCACCGGCAGCCAGGGCGAACCACTCTCGGCGCTGACACGGATCGCCTACAACGACCATCCGGCGGTTCACGTCGAGCGCGGCGACACGGTGATCATCTCGGCCAAGCCGGTGCCTGGAAACGAGTTGCGCGTGCACGACACGATCAACCAGCTCGCGAAGACCGGTGCCGAGGTATTGCACCAGGAGATCGCGCCCGTGCACGTATCGGGACACGCCTGCGCGGAGGAGTTGCGCACGATCCTGTCGCTGTTGCGTCCCAGAGCCGTGATGCCTGTGCACGGCGAGTTCCGCATGCTGGCGGCACATGCGCAACTCGCCCGCGAAGCAGACGTCCCGGCGGGGTCGATCGTCCTCGCAGAGAACGGCACCGTGGTCGAGCTCTCGCGCGAGGGAGTCCGCGTCGTCGGAGAGGTGGAAACCGGAATGGCCTTCGTCGACGGACTTGGTGTCGGGGACGTTCACGACGTCGCCCTGCGCGATCGCCGTCGCCTGTCCGAGGATGGGGTGTTGATCGTGGTCGCGACGGTCGCCGCGTCGAACGGCGGGCCAGCGGGACCGACGGAGCTGATCGCCCGGGGCTTCGGCGACGGCTCCGGGCCGCTTCTGGAGGAGCTCCGCGACGAGGCGAACAAAGTACTCGAAGGGTGCTTGCGCGACGACATCACCGAGATCAAGCTGTTACAGGAACATCTGCACGACGAGCTGGGACAATTGGTGTATGACCGAACCCACCGCCGGCCGATGATCCTTCCGGTTGTAGTCGAAGTGTGATGCGGACCTGATGTCGACCATTCGTGCCAGAGAGCCCGGCTGGGCAGACGTTCTCGAGGACCACGCTGCAGAGTGGGCTACCGCCCGCAGGCTCGTGGGGCAGCTCGGGGCCTGCGAGGCTGCCGCGCTTGCCTACTGCCGCTTGCTCGAGCGCTGGCGGCGGGGCGACGCGTATCCATCGACTTCGGGAGCGCGCGAGGCGGCGCTGCGGCACGCTGCCGACCGCGCCGAGACCGCGCTCGCAGGGCTCGAGCGGCCGCTCGACCGCTACCTGCTGGAGCTCGAGGCCGACCGGGCCGAAGGCCGCTCCTGGTACGGGGGCCCGGGAGCTGGGGAGTTGCTCGAGTGGGGACCGGTGCTGAAGCGCGCAGGAGTCAGCGCCTGTCCGACCCGCACGGCCCAGGTGTACCTCGAGTTGGCAGTGCTGGTCCGGGCGCTGCAGGGGCTCGCCGACATGGCCCGGATCGAGGCGGCACCGGATCGCTCCTCGCTCTGGGCCGGCCTGTTCGATCTCCGCGAGAATCTCGAGCGCGCGGCGATCGACCTGCGCGCGCTCGCCGCCTGAGCGGAGCGCGCCGGTCTAGGGATAGCGACGCGTTTCTTCTTCGACGCCGCGGGCGGGCGACCAACGCGCCACCGTCATCTCGCCGCGCTCGAGCGCCCAGGCAACGGACGCCGCCTCCTGGATGTCCAGTGCAAAAACGCGCGCGGCCTCCGGCCGCTGCGTGAGCCACCACGCCTCAACAGGCACATTGCGGCGGGCGGCATCGGTGACCTCGATTGCCGTTCCGTAGAGCTTGAACTCCGGTTCGCCGGCGTCGGGCTCAGCAATCGCAGTGTGCAGAGCGCAACGGGGATCTCGGGCGAGATCCCTGGCCTTCAGTGAACGCGCCATCGCGCCGAGCAGCAGGTCATCCGGCGTGAAGTACGGTTCGATCGGACTGATCCGGGGCGAGCCGTCTGTCCGAATCGTTCCTAGAAGCGCGACCCTCGTCGCCTCGAGACGAGCCTTCGCCGCCAGTGCCAACGACGGCGCTGCGCTTTCGAAGTCTCTCCAGTTCATGCGCGAAGTGTGGAGTATCCCTACGCTCGCATCGTGGCCACGTCGCTCACCGTCGTCGGCTCGATCAACCTCGACCTGGTGACGCGGGTCGACCGGCTGCCGCGACCGGGGGAGACGATCAGCGGGGCGACCCTCGAGCGGATCCCCGGCGGCAAGGGTGCGAACCAGGCGGTGGGCGCGGCCAGGCTCGGCGCCGACGTTCGCATGGTCGGGTGTGTCGGCATCGATCCGTTCGCGGCCGAAGCACTCGTCGGCCTACACGAGGAAGGTGTGTCACTCGCGGTGCGGGAGGTTGCCGGGCCGACAGGCGTCGCGCTCATCGTCGTGGCCGAGGACGGTGACAACGTGATCGTGGTGGTGCCCGGCGCCAACGCACGCGTCGGCGGCTTTTCGGTCGGTGGGAACGTCCTCTGCCAGCTGGAGATCCCCGACGAGGCCGTGCGAGAAGCGCGCGCCCAGGCGGACTGGCTCTGCGTCAACGCGGCGCCGGCCCGACCGCTGGCCGTTGACGCGGAGCTCGTGGTTGCGAACCACTACGAGGCCGAGGTCGTCGGCAACCAGCGCCTGATCGCCATCACACTCGGCGAAGAGGGAGCGGTGCTGGTGGAGAACGGCAGGGAGATTGCGCGGGCCAGGCCTCCACGCGTCAACGCCGTCGACGGGACGGCCGCGGGCGACGCATTCACCGCCTGCCTCGTCGTATCGCTGCTGGAGGGGCGCGAGCCCGAGGAGGCGTTGCGTCGCGCCTGTGCGGCCGGCGCGCTCGCCGTGTCCCACTTCGGCGCGCAACCTTCGCTGCCGACGGCCGACGAGGTAGACGAGATACTCCGAGCGTGACTGCGACACCGATCCTCCTCGATTGCGATCCCGGCCACGACGATGCGATCGCCCTCCTGCTCGCACTCGCCTCGCCCGAGGTCGAGCTGCTCGGCGTGACGACCGTCGCGGGCAACCAGACTCTCGACAAGACGACCGCCAATGCGATCCGCGTCCTCGAGTTCGCCGGGCGCGCCGACATCGAGGTGGCCGCGGGCGCCGACCGGCCGCTGCTTCGACCGCAGTACGTCGCGGCGGACGTGCACGGTGAGACCGGGCTCGACGGCCCGGACATTCCGCCGCCACAAGGCGAGCCCGTCGCGCAACACGCGGTCGACTTCCTCGCGGAGCGCATTCGCGCCTCCGAGCGGCCGGTGACCTTGATCCCCACCGGGCCGTTGACCAACGTTGCGCTGCTGCTCGCCCTCCATCCGGATGCGCATCCCGAGCGGATCGTCCTGATGGGCGGCGCGATCGCCGAAGGCAACACCACACCGGCCGCTGAGTTCAACATCTGGTGCGATCCGGAGGCCGCGGCGCGGGTGTTCGCGAGCGGGCTCGACGTCACGATGGTCGGTCTCGATGTCACGCACAAGGCGCTCTTCACCGACGCGCACGTCGGCCGGCTCACGGGGCGAGTGGGGGACATGGTGGCGCAGCTGCTGCGCTTCTACGGCAATTTCCACCAAAGGGTCTACGGCTTCGACGGCTCGCCGATCCACGACGCCGTCGCAGTTGCGGACGTGGTCGACCCGGGTCTCGTGGGGACGCTCGAGCGCAACGTCGAGATCGAGACGGAGTCGGAGCTCTGTCGCGGACGGACGGTCGTCGATCTCTGGCGGCGCACGACGCGCGAGCCCAATGCGCACGTCGGAGTGGACATCGATTCGGACAGATTTCTCGAATTGCTGATCGAACGGCTCAACTCACTCGGGTGAGGCGTTTTCTGTCTTTGAAGCATCCCCCTATGTCGGGATGTTTTGTGTCAGCTGTGCGCCCAATTAAAGACGGGGCCTTCCTAGACCGAAATCCTCCTGGTAATGCCATCAAGTGGAGAGTTGCGGCTGCGGGCATTGACCTTGGCGCTGGTTGCGCTTGGCGGAATCTGGATCGGTCTCGTCATCCAGCGAAGCCAGACGCCACCGCCGACGGCGGTGTCATTCG
>JBKPEC010000011.1:0-8245 GCA_046728195.1 Actinomycetota bacterium | reverse complement strand
CACGGCCATCGCTCCTTCGCCTACGGCCGTGGCGCATCGCTTGCTCGATCCTGAGCGGACGTCCCCGGCCGCAAAGACACCCGGAACGTCGGTCTCGAGGAGATTCTCGGCATTTGCAGCAGCGCCGGTGAGGATGAAGCCATCGTCGTCGCGTGCAACGGCGTCGTCCAGCCATCCGGTGCATGGCTGCGCCCCGAGGAAAAGGAACAACGCCGCGAACGACAGGCGCTCGCCGTTCCTCAGCGTGACTGCCTCGAGCTGCCCGTCTTCCCCGTGCAGCTCGACGATCTCGCTCCGGTCGCGCACGGCCACGCCGTAGCGCTCGAGGTCGCGCACGAGATACTCCGACATCGTTTCGCGCAGGTCCGCCCGGCGATGTAGCAAGGTGACCAGCGCACCGCCGCGTGAGAGCCACACGGCCGCTTGTCCGGCCGAATTCCCTCCGCCGACCACGGCTACGCGCGAGGCCCCGCAGGCCTGTGCCTCAGGTGGACCCGCGGCGTAGAAGACGCTCAACCCCTCGTACTCGGCCAGCTGGTCGACCGGCAGCCGCCGGTACTGCGCGCCGGTCGCCAGCAGCACGACGCGCGCAGCCACCTCGTGATCCTCCTCGAGTCGTACGACGTGTCGTCCATTGCCTGGTTCGAACGAGATTGCGCGGTAGGCCGTGGCGAGACGTGCGTCAAACTTTCGCGCCTGCGTGATTGCGCGGCTGGCGAGCTCGGTTCCGCTTATCCCTGCCGGGAACCCGAGGTAGTTCTCGATCCTGCGCGAGGCACCGGCCTGGCCGCCGAGCGCCGTGCTCTCGACAACGAGCGTCGCGAGGCCCTCGGATGCGCCGTACACGGCGGCAGAAAGGCCGGCGGGACCACCTCCCACGACGAGCAAGTCGACCTCCTCCCGCCGCATCAGTTCAGTGCCGATTCCCAGCGCTCGGTACACCTGGCCGGGCGTGGGGCCGCGCAGCTCGGTGCCGTCGGGCAGGCGCACCAGCGGCAGATTTGCCTCGTCGAGCCCCGCGACGACCGCGGCCGCGGAGGGATCGTCCGCCCGTGCAGAGTCGCGCCAGGTAAACGGCATGCGATTGTTCCGTGCGAACTCAACCATCCGCATGGTCGCCGCGGAGGTGTGCGGGCCGACGATTTCCGGACCGATTCCCTGGACCCGCTGAAGCGCCTCGCGTCGTGCAATGAACGTCGAGAGCAGAAGGTCGCTCAGCGGTCCGTCCTCGTACAGGAGCGGTCGAAGCACGTCGCGGTCGACGACGACGTACCGCAACGGCTTCGTGACGACCGCGGTGAGGAAGACCGTTTGCCCGGAGAGGAGGTTCAGCTCGCCCAGGAACTTCGATGCACCGTGGCGGACGATCTCGTTGCCGTCGCCGTCGAGAATCGCCACTTCGCCCTCGAGGATTGCAATGAACGGGTAGCGCTGGTCGCCGACCCGATACAGCACGTCGCCGATCTTGGCTTTGCGCTCCTCACCCAGCTCGGCGAGCGTTGCGAGCTGCGAAGGAGACAGGACCGGGCTTGGGGGCGGCGTTGCCATGGAATGACTCTAGTTCGGAGGAAGCTGCCTGCGCGATCTCCGTGTCGTGACGCGGCTTGTTTGAGGCCAGTCGGCTAGGGAGCGAACCCGCTGTCCATCCACGTGCGAAAGCGCTCGACATCATCAGCCGGCCACGCGCCGTCGCACGGCATGGTGCCATCGGTGAGCCGCGTGTAGATGATCTCCGCATTGGCGCGTACGTCGTCGTAAGACGACAAATCGAAGTGCGAGGACATCGACCTTACGTCTCCGTCTCGAAAAAGCGGCCGGATGTCCCGTACAAATGTGACGTCCTTATCCATAGGTTCTCCTCCCTTCGACAAGTGAAGTATGAGCTGAGCGGCGTTGCGTACGATGCTGTGACTCGACGCGGCGCGAGAGAGGTGTCACGTGAGCGGATCACCGATCGCAGTGCTGTACGACATCCACGGCAACCTCGCCGCGCTCGAAACCGTTCTCGCCGAGGCTGAGGATCTAGGAGTGTCGTCCCACTTGCTCGGCGGGGACTATGCCGCGTTCGGGCCCTGGCCGCTAGAGACGGCCGAGCTCCTTCAGACCTTGCCTGCGGTCGCGCGGATCCGCGGCAACGTGGAGCGCTGGCTTCGCGAGGAGCCAGAGGTCCCGCAAAGCGCCCGGGAAATGGTGAGCTCGGCCATGACGGTGGCACGCGATTCGCTTGGGCCGGTTCTCGTCGAGCGGCTGTACCAGCTTCCGGAGCGGGCCGAGGTGGAGGACATGCTGGTCGTGCACGGCTCGCCGGTCTCTGACGTCGAGAGCTTTGCGCCTGAACCGCAAGAGGGAGAAGAGCGGATGCTCGGCCGCGAGAACGGGCGGACGATCCTCTTCGGTCACAGTCACCAGCAGTTTCGGCGGCCCGGACCAAACGGCACGCTGCTCGTGAACCCCGGAAGCGTCGGGGCCCCGCTCGACGGCGATCCGCGCGCGGCGTGGGCGCTGCTGGATGACGGCGAGATCCACTTCCGTCGAACCGCCTACGACGTCGCCCGCGCGGCGGCGCAGATGCGCTCGTACGGTGAGTGGGCCGAGCCCATCGTGCACAGGATCGAGCACGGATCCGACCCGTGAGACCGACTACCGCGACTCTTGGTCGCGGTCTGGTTCCGTCTCGACTCGCGTGATCAAGCGTGCGCCCCGGCCGTGGGTGGCAAAGCTGACCGACCAGCGGATGAAGACGAGGATCCGGTTCTGGAAGCCGACGAGATACCAGAGATGGACAACGAGCCAGGTGAGCCATGCGATGAAGCCGCTGAGTTTCAGCCCTTTGATGTCGGCGACCGCGGAGGCGCGGCCGATCGTCGCGAGGTTGCCTTTGTCTCGGTAGCGGAACGGCGGCGTTTGCTTGGATCGGAGTCGGTTTCGTACGACCTTTGCTGCGTAGCGGCCCTGCTGCATGGCGACCGGTGCGACCCCGGGAAGCACAACTGATGCGCCGTCCGATCCGCGAACGCGCACCATGTCGCCAAGCGCGAAGACCTCGGGGTGCCCGGCGAGGGTGAGGTCCGGCTCGACGGTCACACGTCCGGCGTGGTCGCGCTCAGCCCCGGTCAGTTCGCCCAGCAGTCCCGCGAGGCTGGAGGCCGTGACTCCGGCGGCCCAGATGACGGTGCGGCTCGGTACTCGCTCGGAGTGTCCGCTGCGATCGTCGATCGTCACGCTCTCTCCGTCCACCCCAACCACCATCCGGCTCAGGAGGACGGTCACACCCAGCTTTGCCAGCGATCGCGCGGCCTTCACGGAAAGTGAAGCAGGGAACGTGGTAAGGACGCGATCAGCGGCCTCGACGAGCAGGATTCGGGCCGCGCGGGGGTCAATCGTGCGGAAGTCGCGGCGAAGCGTGTCGCGGGCGAGCTCGGCGATTTGCCCCGCCATCTCGACTCCGGTCGGGCCGGCCCCGACGACGACGAAGGTCAGCCATGTTGCGCGTTGCTCCGGGTCGGTCTCCGCCTCGGCGGCCTCGAACGCGCTGAGGAGTCGACTGCGAACGGTCAGCGCGCTTTCGAGGGACTTGACCTCGGCCGCGTACTCGCGCCAGTCATCGTGGCCGAAGTACGAATACTGTGAGCCCGCGGCCACGATCAGCGCGTCGTAAGGGAGTGGAGGCGGCGCCGGGATGCCCGCCACCGACCGGAAGTGCAACGTCCGCGTCTCGAGGTCGATCCGGGCAACCTCTGCGAGCAGGACACGAACGTCACGGCGACGCTTGAAGATCGCCCGGAGCGGATAGGCGATCTCCCCCGAGGAGAGCGCGCCGGTCGCGACCTGGTAGGTCAGCGGCTGGAAGAGGTGGAAGTTACGCCGGTCGACGAGCGTCACCTCGACGGGAGCACGACGGAGCCTCAGGACGGCCTGAAGGCCGCCGAAGCCGCCGCCGACCACGACCACTCGGTGCCGGTCGCCCTCTTGGCGAGCCCCGGCCGATCCCGACGCTTCGTTCGGCGGGCGCACCGGCCCATCGTCGCAGGTAGGGCGACCGACCCACTGGAACGGGTTGGCGTACACTCGCGAGCGGGATGGCGATTCCGTCGCTACTGAACCGAACCCGGGTGCCGCTCGGACTTCACCACCGCCCCGAGTTGACGGGCACGGACGTCGAACGCGCTGCCACGGACGTCGTCGGTGAAGTGCTAGTCCCGTTCACGCGCCGATTGGGCCTCTGGAAATACGTTTGGTGGCTTCTGCCGCTATGGGACAGATTGAACTTTCAGATGCAGCATCAACAGCAAACGAACTGGTGCTGGGCCGCGGTGTCGACGAGCGTTGCGCTCTACTACGACCCCGCCAGCACGTGGACGCAGTGCACGGTGGCGAACGGCGAACTCGGCCGGTCGGATTGCTGCGGGGCGGGTGGGAGCACGTCTTGCAATGTCTACGGAACCCTCAACACGGCGCTCACGCGCGTCGGCCACCTCGATCACATGGACTCAACCGTCGCGTCGTTCCAGGCGGTGGACGACGAAATCGATGGAGGACGGCCGCTCGGGATCCGCGTCGCGTGGTCGGGCGGCGGAGCCCATTTCCTCTCCGTCATCGGCTACCTCGAAGGAGCGACGAACTACGTCGCCGTCGACGATCCGATTTACGGCAAGTCGGATTTGACGTACGCGACGCTCGAGACGAGCTACCAGGGCTCAGGTACATGGACGCACAGCTACTACACACAGGCGTAGGCGCACCATGGGACTGATCATCTCCGACGCACCGCAGGAGTCCCTCGCCGCCCTTCGCGACTCGCTGAATGCCCTTGCAACCCGCGGGTCGTTCAGCGATCGTGGTCTGCGCGAGGCACGACCTGAACAGATCAGCGCGACTGTTCCGCATCCGGTCTTCAACCTCACGCTCAGCGGTGCGCGCGACGGCAAGATCGAGGCCTCGCGTCCAACCGGCTGGCGATACCTCCTCGCCGTCGACGAGCAGGTCCTCGCGAGCGCCGAGACCCGCTCGGAGGCCGGACGCCAGGTGTTCTCGCATGTGAATGTGGGTCCGTTCGTGAGCGGCACGGTCGAGGCGTTGGCCATTGCGGAGCGACTGGCAAATGCCGACGAGCGGCAACTCGAGCTCCGCTTGCTCACCGTTCCGGCTCTCTACCTCATGAGCGTCTGGTTGCAGCCCTCTTCGGAGGAAGGCGCCGAGGGCGGCGTGTTCGTTCCGATTGCGCCGGCTCCGCCTGGTTTCGAAGCGAACCGGACCTACGATCGAGGTGAGTTCACCGAGGCTCTCGGCTCCGCGGCGGGTTCCGTACCCGAGGTCGGACGGGACGACACCCAGGGTGGGGGCTGAGCAGCCGCCCGGAGGTCGCCGGTTCGAGTCCGGCTAGCTCGAGCAAAGTTGTGCGGCGAGTCCGTCGCTGGGGAAGGAAGCTCGGTTTGGTGCTGCTGGAGTTGTTGGCGGTGCTGACGGCGGCGTCGGTCGCATACAACCTGGCAACGGCGGACCGCATCAAACAGGCGAGCGCGTTCTATGGGGGACCGTTCGTAAGCGTGGACGGCAAGCGCGTCGCGTTTCGGCGTTGGGGAGTGCACGGGACGCCGGTCATCTTGCTCGGAGGCTTCATCGTCCCGAGCTCCGTCTGGGACGGCGTCGGACGGCGACTCGGACGCCAGCACCGTGTCTTCGCGATCGATCTGCCTCCATTTGGTTACACGGAACGCAAAGGCCCTTACACGTTGCAGGGCTGGATCCACCTTGTGCGCGCTTTCGATCGACACTTCGGCCTACGCCGTCCGGTCCTTGTGGGTCATTCGCTCGGCGCAGCGGTTGTCGTCGCCGATGCCCTTCGGTATCCGGGCGACCCACGAGGGATCGTGCTGCTCGACGGGGACGCGCTCTCAGCGGCAGGCGCTCCGTCCTGGGTGAGCAGAGTCTTGGTCGGGCCGTGGTTCACAAGCGCCTACCGGATCGTGACGAGCTCTGACTGGATCTTCCGGCGCGGCCTTAGCGGGGCCTATCCGAACCACCCTCCGTTCACGCATCGGTTCCTTGAAGAGTGGGAGCGGCCGTTCAAGGTCGAGGGAACTCTCGACGCGTTTCGGTCGATGTCGAAGTACGGGATTCAAGGCTTCCGCCTCCCGGAACTGCGACAAGTGCGCGTTCCCTCGCTCGTGCTGTGGGGAGCGCGTGACACGGTCGATTCCCTCTCGGCTGGACGCACGTCCGCGCGGGCGCTGCACGCGCGGTTCAGGGTGCTGGCCGGCGCCGGGCACCTGTCGATGCTCGCTGCACCCGACGCGATAGCAACTGCCGTCGACTCGTTCGCGGGCCGTCCGGGCAAGAGCTGATGTCGCAGAACGGATGGACAGCGAGTCGATGACATGTGATCCTCAGGGATCGAGGGATGGGAGACACCCTGAGCGAGCGCTTGAACGAAGACAAGATCGACCAACTCCGTCGCTGGGGGTCAGGCCTCGCGTTGGCAGAGAGCGACGAGCTCCGTGCGACGGGCAAGGCGATCCTCATGCTGATCGACGAGATCGAAGCGCTTCACGTTGACCTGTGGAACTCGAAGGTTGCGCTCGAGGCCCCCGATGAGCAGCCCGAGCCCTCTGCACCCGATCTGCATCGCTCCCTCGCGGCGCGCTTACGGTTCAGCCGGGGTGGCGGCAGGGCTTGAGGCTTATCCACAAGCCCTCCACAGGTGTTGAGACGGCTGGACAAGCCTTGCCCGCCCATACAAGAATGGCCGCATAGTCATCACACGGGCGCAGGCAGGCGGCCGCGCCCGCGGGGGAGGAAGGGGAAAGTATGCGGAGGAACGCAACGTGGGGAATCCGCGCGTTCAAATTCCTAGTCGCCACGGCCTTCGTCGCGGCGCTGATCGCTGGAACGGCGACAACGTCGCTCGCCGACAGTCCCTACACGGTCAACATGACACTGCACTCTCATAAGGGCGTCGAGTTCGATCCCGGCTTTCTGGTCGATGCGTCGCCGTGTTTCGTAACGACCGCTGACGTCACGGAGGTCTTCAACGGAGAGGCTCATGTCCTCGCCGCCGGCATCGACGACCAGGACAACTTCGTGCCGCCGCTGCACGTCGAGAAGACGGTGGAGGAATCGCTCCTCGTCGTCCCGCTCGATCCGACGCTTCCGACCTACACGGGTCACTCGACGGCGCACGTCACCAACTTCGAGGACAGCCCCAACGCGGGCTTTGCGAACACGATCACCTTGCGCGGGACGGACGGCTCGCACCTGCTCTTTCACGAGAACGTGCACGTACTCGTCAAACCGAGCGGAATCGACTTGTTCGTCGACAACGTGCACGCTCGCTGCGGCTAACCATCCGGGCCTATCGTGCGCACCCGCTTGGCGGGTGCGCACGGCGGCCTCTTCCTGCCTACGTCGCGTGCCTGTCGCGGCGAGCGCTACCCAAGCCGGGATGTGATCCGAAGTTCCCCGGGGTCGAACTCGACGCTCTGTTAAGTCCCAGCTAGCGTCGGCGGATCATTACTGCTGCCGAGCCCGCCCCTACCGGCCTGACCGAGGACGAGGCTGCGCGGCGCCTGGAGGCCCGAGGGAAGCTTCGCCCCCAGCGCTCGAGCCGCTCCTACGCCAGCATCGTCCGCGCCAATTCGCTGACGATCCCGAACGGAATCCTGCTTCTCTTCGGCGTCCTGACGATCACATTCGGTTCGTGGAAGGACGCGCTCTTCCTCGGGATTCTGATCTCGAATATCGCGATCGGATCGTTTCAGGAGATCCGCTCCAAGCGGGCACTTGACCGGCTGGCAGCCCTCGTCGCGCCGCAGGCGGTGATCGTGCGGGACGGCGCCGACCGCAGGCTGCCAGTCGACGAGGTGGTCGTGGGAGATCTCGTGCGTCTTGCGGCCGGTGACCAGGTAGTTGCCGACGGGAGGGTGGTGGACGCCGATGGGCTGGCGCTGGACGAGGCCAATCTGACGGGCGAGTCCGAGCCCGTCGTCCGCGGAGTGGGCGAGCCGGTGTGGTCGGGATCGTTCGTCACCGAGGGCGCCGCCCTCTTCGAGGCGACCGCGGTGGGCCCCGAGAGCCGCGCGGCCCGTGTGACCGAGACGGCGCGTGCGTTTCGCCACCCGCGCTCGCCGCTCGAGCGGGCCAACGACCGGCTCTTGCTGTGGCTGGTTGCACTCGCGGTCCCGCTCGCGATCGGGCTGACCGCTACGGCCGTGACGCGCGTGGACACGGCGGCCGCGCGCGTGCAGGT
>JBKPEC010000010.1:0-6035 GCA_046728195.1 Actinomycetota bacterium | reverse complement strand
CGCCTTCTCCTTTCCTCGCTGTCCACGATAAGACGAACGAGACTGGCCGGAATCGACAGCGACCTCCTTCGCGAGATAGATCAGCGTGTCGTCGACCTCCACCTGCTTGCCGCGGATGACGATCGTGCCGGCTACGCGTTGCGGCTCGAGGTCCGCGTCGTCGTAGCCGAGCCGCCGGTAAAGCCGGAGCGCTCCGTGGTTGGCGACGCTCGCGCTGATGCTGATGCGTTTGTAGCCGCGCTCGCCGGCCAGTCGCTCCGCGGCGAGCGACAGTTCCGTCCCGATTCCCTGTCCGCGCAGCTCTTCAGGCACGAAGACATCCTGGATCTCGGGCACTCCGAGTGTCGTGCGTTTCCAGGCGATGTGCGCGTGACCGATGGGCTCGCCGCCCTCCCACGCGACGAGATACGTCTGCGCGCTGTCGAGACGATGCAACGGCAGACGCGCGTCGACGACTGGCAGCTCCTCCGCGGTCAGCTCCCGGACGTCGATGCGGCCACCATCCTCCGCAGCAGGGTCAGTGCTCCAGCCTTGTCGAGCATCTCGTTCAGGTTGCCGCACTTCGGGCTCTGGACGCAGGACGGGCAGCCGTCGCTGCACGGGCAGCCCTCGAGCATGCGCGCCGTGTCCTCGACCCAGGCTTCGAAGGTGTTGAAGCCACGCTCGGTGATCCCCACGCCGCCCGGATGGCCGTCGTAGATGAAGACCGTCGGTGCGTCGGTCTGGAAGTGGATGTTCGTCGAGAGGCCGCCGATGTCCCACCGGTCGCACATCGCCCACAGAGGCAGGAGCGCGATCATCGAGTGCTCGGCCGCATGCAGCGTGCCGAGGAGTGTTGGCATCTTCTCCAGCCCGGCGAGCTGCTCGGGCTCCGGGAGATACCAGATCGCCTCGGTCTCGAAGCTCGTCTCCGGCAGGTCGAGGTCGACCGTCTCGAGCGTCGACTGGTCGCGGATCGACTTCTTCTGGTACGCGACGACACGTTCCGTCACGGAGATGCGGCCGAAGGAGAGCTCGAGCCCGCAGCGTTGCCCGCTCCGGAGCGTCTCCTCGATTGCCGTGTTCGTCTCCTTCTTCGCCTGCGTGTAGTAGTCGCCCTGGTACGGCGTGACGACCGCGGCCCGTGCCCGGAGGTCGAGCTCGCGCACGAGGTAGCTCTCGCCGAGGTGCAGGTAGACGGCGCCTTCGTGGACCGTCGAGTACGCGCGCTCGCGCTCCACCAGGCCCAGCACGGTGCCGCTCTGCGCCTCGAGGACTGCGAAGGTGTCGGGTGTGGTCGAGCGCAGACCGAACTGCGCGGCGGGGTACTCGCGACCGGCCCAGACGTAACCCGCTTTCGTTTGCTTCAGATCCGGCAGCAGCGCAGCGCGTTCGAGCGCCTGGTCGCCGAGGACCGTGCGGTCGTCGTCGTCCAGCGGCGCTTCGAACGCGGCGGCGCGCACATGTCCGTCGAGGACGCGCGGGTTTGCGTGATCGAGGATTGCGGCCTCGACTCTTCTTCCGAGCAGCGTGTCCGGCTCGCGCATGAAGTACTGGTCGAGCGCGTCCTCGCTTGCGATCAGGACTGCGAGCCCATGGCTGCGCCGGCCGGCGCGTCCCCACTGCTGGCGCAGCGAGGCCACCGTCCCGGGGAAGCCGACGGAGATCGCGCAGTCGAGGAGGCCGATGTCGATTCCCAGCTCGAGGGCATCCGTGGCGGAGACGCCGAGCAGGTCGCCCTCGACGAGCCGGCGCTCGATCTCGCGTCGCTGCGCCGGCGTGTACCCGGCCCGGTACGGCGCGAGGCGCGCCGCAGTCTCCACGTCGACCCGCTCGGCCGTGAAGCGGTGGATCAGCTCCGCAGCCTTGCGGCTCTTGGCGAAGCAGATCGTGCGAAGGCCCCGCGACACGAGCGCAGCGAGCAACCTGGAGGCGTCGCCCAGCGCACTGGCGCGCAGCCCGAGCTCCGCGTCGAGCAGCTCGGGATTCCAGAGGAGGACGGTGCGCTCCGCCCGAGGGGCCGTGTCGTTGTCGACCACCTTTGCCTGAACTCCGGCGAGCGACTCGGCAAGCTCGCCCGGGTTGGCGATCGTCGCGGAGGCGAGCAAGAGCTGCGGCTCCGCGCCGTAGACCTGGGCGAGTCGCCGCAGGCGGCGAAGGACGTTGCCTACATGCGACCCGAAAACACCGCGATAGACGTGCGCCTCGTCGACCACCACGTAGCGCAGGTTGTGCAGAACGTCTGCCCAGCGGTCGTGGTGCGGGAGGACGCCCACGTGGAGCATGTCCGGATTCGTCAGGATGACGTTTGCCCACTTGCGGATCTGCCAGCGACGTTCCGCCGGCGTATCGCCGTCGTAGATTGCCGCGCGCACGTTGGGCGCGCGCAAGTCGCCAAGCGCCCGCGCCTGGTCCTGCGCGAGTGCCTTCGTCGGGTAGAGGTAAAGGGCGCGTACCTTGGGCTCGCGCGCGATCGCGTCGAGGACGGGCAGGTTGAACCCGAGAGATTTCCCGGAGGCAGTGCCGGTGGCGAGGATGAGGTGCCCGCCGCTCCGGGCCGCATCCCAGGCGGCGCGCTGGTGCAGATACAGCTCCGAGACGGGCAGGGCTTCACGCAGTCGGGGCTCGAGCTCGTCGGGCAGAGGGACCGTTTGCGCTTCGGCGCCAGCGAGGGTCGTGACGTGCGCGATCTCTTCGCCCTCGAGCAGATCGTCCCAGATCGCCGCCTCTACAGCCACTTTGCGATGGTAGCCTGGGGTCACCGGGGTGCCCTTCGGGGCTGAGATCACACCCGTCGAACCTGATCCGGTTCGTACCGGCGAAGGGAGCAGAGGACGTCTGACACCAGCACCGCGTTGCCGCCGCAGGCGGGCTTTGCCCGCCGGAGGCTTCGAACGCTTCTTGGAGCGCGACCGAGAAGGAGGGGGCCCATGGGGGAACCATGGGTTCCCCCATGCTGACCGGCGAAGGAAGAGGAGAGTCACCATCACGATTCGACGTTGTCTGACCATTGCCGGCTCCGATTCGGGCGGTGGCGCCGGGATCCAGGCCGACCTGAAGGCCTTCGCTGCGGCCGGCTGCTACGGCATGAGCGCGATCGTGGCCCTGACCGCGCAGAACACGACCGGCGTGACCGCGGTGCACGAGGCACCGCCCGATTTCGTGCGCGCCCAGCTCGAGGCCGTCTTCGACGACATCGGCGTCGACGCCGCGAAGACGGGCATGCTCTTTTCGAGACGGTTGATCGAGACGGTGGCGGACTTCCTCGAGGAACATCCCGTTCCGCTCGTGGTCGATCCGGTGATGGTGGCGAGCTCCGGCGCCAGGCTGCTCCAGGAGGATGCGGTCGACACGCTGGTCTCCCGCCTGTTTCCGCTCGCTGCCGTGGTGACGCCGAACCTCGCGGAGGCGGGAGTGCTGGCGGGAGGGACGGGCTCGCGCGCCCAGCTTGCCCAGCGCATCCACGAGCTGGGTGCGCCGGCGGTGATCGTGACCGCCGGCCACGGCGACGAGGCGATCGACCACCTGTTCGACGGCGAGCGGCACGTTGCCATCCCGGTAGAGCGGCACGAGGTCGCGGCAACGCACGGCGCGGGCTGCACGCACTCCGCGACGCTCGCCGCGGGCCTTGCACGTCGCCTCTCTCTTGAGGAGGCGGCCCGGGAGGCGGCTCGGGTCGCCTCCGCCGCGGTGGCCAATGGTCTGACCGGTCTCGGCCGTGGCGACGGTCCGGTCGACGTGTTCGACCTCGAGGGAGCGGCATGACATGAGCATCTCGCCTGGAGAGACGCTGCGTCGGCTGCGGGAACGCAAGCCCCTCGTCCACCAGATCACCAACTACGTCGTGATGAACGAGACCGCAAACGCGACCATCGCGCTCGGTGCGCTGCCCGTGATGGCGAACGCGCGCGAGGAGGTCGAGGAGATGGTCGCTCTCGCCGGTGCGCTCGTACTCAACATCGGCACGCTGTCGCCGCCCTGGGTCGAGGCCATGCTCCTGGCCGGCAAGGCCGCGAACGAGCGTGACATCCCGGTTGTCCTCGATCCTGTGGGCGCAGGGGCGACGCGCTATCGCACCGACACGGTCAAGCGGATTCTCGAGGAGGTGGAGGTGGCGGTGCTGCGGGGAAATCAGGGCGAGATCGCGACGCTCGTCGGGGTCCAGGCTGAGGTACGCGGAGTGGAGTCGATCGAGGTCGGCGGCGAGGCAGCCGAGCTCGCCCGGGCTGCGGGACGGAACCTTTCGCTCGTCGCATCGGTGACCGGCCCGGTCGACCACGTCTCGGACGGAGATCGGGTGCTTTCGGTTTCCAACGGACACCAGTTGCTCGCAACCGTCACGGGCACCGGCTGCATGTCGAGTGCCATTACCGGCTGTTTCCTTGCTGCGAAGCCCGAGGCGCCGCTCGAAGCAGCCGCGGAAGCCCTTGCCGCATTCGGAGTGGCTGCCGAGGATGCGGCCGTCGGAGCGAGAGGTCCCGGCTCCTTTCACGTCGCCTTGTACGACGCGCTCGCCGCGCTCGAGCCGGACACCCTCGACGAGCGCTCGAAGATCTCGTGAAGCTGCACGGGATCGTCGAGGACCTCGAGACCGCGCGGGCCGCAGTCGAGGGCGGTGCGACTGTCGTGCAGTGGCGGTTGAAGGAGGTTCCAACGCTCGATGTCGTCGAGCGCGGACGTTCGACACGCAGCCTGTGCGCTCGATACGGCGTCACGTTCGTCGTCAACGACGACGTCGAGGCTGCGCTCATGCTCGGCGCCGACGGTGTCCATCTCGGGCGCTCGGACGAGGGCTCGGCCCGTGCGAAGGAGCACGGCCTGCTCCTCGGACGCTCGGCCTCGACCCTGGAGGAGGCGCGCAGAGTCGACGGCGAAGCCGACTACGTTGGAGTCGGCCCCATCTGGGTCACGCCGACGAAGGCCGATGCGGATCCGTCGATCGGCCTTGAGGGCCTGCGCGAGATCTGCGCGGCGGTCTCCAGCCCGGTGGTTGCGATCGGGGGCATCGACGAGAGCAACGCCGGCGAGTGCATTCGCGCCGGCGCTGCCGGAATCGCGGTCGTCCGGGCTGCGCGGGATGCTGCTCGCTTGCGCGCGGCGATCGATGCGGCTCTCTGAGCTGGGGGAGCTCGGCCTCCTCGCCGAGCTCGAGCGCCGGGGGCTCGCCCGCGAGATCGGAGACGATGCCGCGCAACTCGGGGACGGGCTCGTCGTCACCCAGGATGCGCTCGTCGACGGCGTGCACTTCCGCCTGGACTGGCTGACGCGGCGGGATCTCGGCTGGCGCGCGGCGGCCGTGAACCTCAGCGACCTGGCGGCGTCCGGGGCCGAGCCCTTGGGCTTGATCGTTACGCTCGCCGCGCCTGGAGACACGGAACTCGAAGACGTGATCGAGCTGTACCAGGGGATCGCAGAAACCGGAGTCCCCGTGCTCGGCGGAGATACGACCGAGTCAGACCGGCTCGTGCTGAGCGTCGGCGCCGTCGGCCGTTCTCAGCGCGTGCCGGGCCGCGCAGGTGCCCGTCCCGGCGACCTCCTCGTGGTCACCGGTCCGCTGGGCGCCGCGGGCGCGGCCTTTCGTAGGCAGGGCTTCGTGCGGCCCCCGCTCCGGCTGGCGGAGGGCCGGCAGCTCGCCGCGCACGCGCACGCGTTGCTGGACGTCTCGGACGGCCTCGCCGTCGATGCCGGACACCTCGCGCGGCGCTCCGGCTGCCGCCTCGCGATCGAGCTCGAGCGCGTGCCACTCGCAGAAGGTGCGACCGTCGACGATCTCGGCTTCGGGGAGGACTACGAGCTGCTGGCGGCGGTCGAGGAGTCGGGCACCTTTGCGGTGATCGGTCGTTGCGGGGAGGGAGAAGGGGTCACCTTCACCCTCGGCGGCGAGCAGTACGAGCTAGGCGGCTGGGAGCACTTCGGCTAGCGCGCGCTCGTAGTGCGCGCGCGGCCTGGCGCCGATGAGGGTCACCCTGGCCTCGCCGCCGTCGAAGACGATCGTGGTGGGAATGGACAGGACGTCGTAGCGCGCGGCGGTGAGCGGATTCTCGTCGATGTTCAGC
>JBKPEC010000009.1:0-4626 GCA_046728195.1 Actinomycetota bacterium | reverse complement strand
CGCCTGATCCAATCAGTGACGACCTGACGCTCGTCGGCGACAGGCACCGCTGAGCAAACGAAATAGTCCTGGTCTCGCGGATGACAGGCCCGGTCAATATAGGCCCTCCACACGCGCGTTGGGCCGCTGCTTGGACAGCTGCGACCTCCTGGAACTGGCCTTCGTTAGTAGGTTCACGGGCGCGCGTGCGAAAGCACGTCGCGCCGCCTCTTTGCCGTCGAGGTTCCCTTAGATCCGGTCCCCGATCCCCTTCACGGGCTGAGCTCCTCGGCGCTCGGCGTAGCAACGAGCTGCCGCACGCGAGCCGAGGGCGGCGCTTTTGCCGCGTGGTTCTCGAATAGGCGTCCGAGCTGGGCTCCAATCGTGCTTCGCTGCGCGTCGCGGTATTTCCACTCGTGCGCGTAGATGCGCAAGGTCGTATCCGGCTTTCGATGCCCGAGCCGACGCTGGATCTCGACCAGGCTGTGATCGAGCGCGATCAACATGCTCGCGTGGCTGTGCCGCAGGTCGTGCAGTGTCGGCCGTGGCGGATCGAGCTGTGCCTTCTTGACCGCACGGTCGAGGGCGCGGCGTGCGACCTTCCGCTCGAGGCCGGTGCCGTTTCGGCTCGCAAACACGAGCGCGTGCTGATTGAAGCGCGCGCCGCGCGCGTTCACGAGCGCGAGCATGCTGCGCATCAGGTCAGCCGGGATGTCGACGACTCGGCGTGACTCGTCGGTCTTTAGTCGCGTGCGAGTTCCGTCGCGGCCGAGCTGGTGCTCGATCCGGACCAAGCTCTTGTCAGGCTCGAGATCGGCGACGGCGAGGCCGAGCGCCTCCCCGATTCGCATGCCGGTGGTGAGCAGCAGCTCGAGCAGGCAGCGTGCCTGCTCGCTGTCCGCGCTCTCGACGAGCGCGCGCATCTCCTCGAGGCTGAGAATTCGCTTCGGGCGCTGGTCGTCATGTCGCGGCCGTTCGCCGCGCTCGAGCTGACTCATCGGGTTGACCGGAATCCGTCCCTTCCGCGCCGCCTGCGCCAGGATGATCGAGAGCGGCCGCAGGGCGCTCGTGATCATCCACCCCTTGTACGGCTTCCGTCGCATCTGGGCGACGAAGAGCGCGACGTCCTCGGCCTGAATCTGGTCGAGCCGCCGGCGCCCGAAGTAGGGGATCAGGTGCTTGTCGAGCGCCAGCGGTAGAGCTCGAGCGTGCGCGGGCGAAGCGTCTGCCGCTCGAGCCACTCGCGCGCGTACTGCTCGAAGGTTTGCCGGTTCGGTTCGGTCCGCTCGCCGCGGCGCCGGCGCAAGCGGAGCTCCGCCCGCCGCGCCTCCGCGGCCTCGAGATTGCCGTGCACGACCTCCCAGCGGTGCTTGCCGCTCGAGTCGAGGTAGCGGATCTCGTAGGGCGGTCCGACCTTGCCGTCCCGGCGCGGCCGGTAATAGATGCCCGGGTGCCGACGAACCGGCCGCCGGCGCGGCAGCTGGTGGGCGCGGCTCACGCTCACGCGCTTGCCCGCAGCGGTGAGTAGCCATTCAGCGGGCGAGGCGCCTGAGCTCGGCGCCGAAGCGCTCGTATTCATGATGGACACGGTTTCGCACTCGTTGCACGTGCACTCGTACTCGACCTGCATCTCGGGTCGGTGGCCCTCGTCGGTGTGCATGATCAAGGGAACCGGCCTCGCCGATCCGTGGGCGTGAAGCAAGGACAGGTGGACGACATGGTCGAAACGGGCTCTGCCCTTCTGCCTCGCTATGAACCTGCGACCGCGCCGTTGGGCGGCGCGCAGTCGAACGACGCGGCTCTCCAGGAGCGCGTTTTCGACCTGAAGGCTCCATAAAGGGCTCCATACCTGCCCCACGTTTGAGAACCTGCAAATCGATCCGAAACAAAAAGCCCGGTTATGCAGGACTTTTGCAGAGCCCTCTGACGGACTCGAACCGTCGACCCCCTCCTTACCATGGAGGATTCGCGTTGCGACCGAGCCGGGCCGATATCGCGCTCGCGAAGGCGTTTGCCCTGCAATCTCCCTGTTCAGGGCGCCAAGTGTCACCTCCCTCGGAGACCCCCGAGTCGCCCCCACGATTCCCGCACCTGTCCCCAGAACCGATCCCCAACGGCGGCTTGGCCAAGACGCTGGGTCTTGCCGGGCCGACCAGATGCTGTCGGCTCCTCACCGCAATTACCTTCTGCCGGTTCATCGTGCGGTATGCCTGGCGCGCGAGCTGCGACGCCGCTCCGCCATCAGGCACGCCGGTGTAGTCGTCGATCGAGATGCTGTCCCCGAGGGCGAGATAGATCGCCATAGCTGCATCGTCGCGAAAGAGGCCGGCCGCAAGCTCCTACTCACCGCCGCGTGAGCGTCCCGCGCGCGCGTCACATGAGGGACGGTGCTGGCGTGCGGTCGCTCCCGCCGAACGCGACGCTTAGGTGGTGAGGGCTGACGACGGACGCGCCGGTCCTCCCCAAAACCTGTCCCCAAGCTTTGCCGTGCCGTCCATGGGCGACGCCGACTTCGCCTCTTTCCAGGTGTCGGCCCCCTAACGGCGACTCGTCGAGTCCCTCCCTTTCAAGGTGGTGCTCTATGTTCAAATCAGACAACAAAAACCGCCGCTTTGCGGCGGTTTTAAGCCCTCTCCCGGACTCGAACCGGGGACCGCCTCCTTACCATGCGGTCCGGATCGCAACTGGTTGCAACCCACGGCAACGGTTCGGGCTTGTTCTCGCCGTTTCTCGGCTCAGTCGATTTGCCGTTGATTGCCACCGGTTGCAACCACGGGGCTCCATAAAGGCTCCATCCTACGTTGTCGGTTTTGGCGACGGTTGCATAGCCGGACGCCTCGCTAGGTCGGCGGCCATGCTCCGAGAGGAAGCCAATCTCCCACTCATGACCGAACGGATCGATGATCCGGCCGAGCAGCCAGCCGTGCTCGTTGCTGACTGGCGATGACTCGGTCGCGCCGGCAGCAACCGCCTGCCGGACAACGCTCTCGGGATCTTCGACGACGAGCAGCGTCCGGCTGGTAGCGCCGTCGATCGCGCGCGGGCTAAGGCGCTTCATCTGCGCTGAGGCCGATGCGACCCAGAAAGCGGCGTCGCCCATCCCCAGCTGCGCAACGATGTCGTCGCCCTCACCTACGCGATGAAGGACCTTTGCGCCGAACGCTGCCTTGTAGAACCTGACCGCTTCGCCCGCATTTTCGACCCACAGCTCCGGCTGGATACTCGTCATCACGCGTGGCGGGCGTGGGCTTCCGGAAGCCCGCCGGTTAGTCCGCCTGTGAACCGCTATCAACCTGCGAGGGCCACGTGCCCCCCGGCATCACCACGATCCTGACGATTCTTTCGTCGCCAAGCGTTAAGCGCAGTGCAAAGTCACGCTCGTACGCGACTTCGCCGGTTTCACGCCAGCGGGCGATCTCATGCGTCCGGGCAATGACGTCGCTCTCAGTGTCCTCGAACTCAGGCTCCGCCTGTTCCATGGCGAATTGTTCGTCTCCGCTCGCCTTCTGAAGCACTTGACGGCACGCCGCGATGCCACGAAGGCTGCCGCGCGGCGTCACGGTTTCGACATCGGGATCGAGCAACTCCTCCGCCGCGTCTAAGTTATGCGCCGCGATGGCCTCGACGAACAGGCGTGCGCGGGCGAACTTCACCGGCGCAACCTAACTAGAAAGCGAGCCGCGGGTGCGGCTTGACAGGTGCAGACATGCGTGGGAGCGTGTCGCCGTCGAAGCCCGGTGACCGAAAGGTCGGCGGGCTTCGGCATTTTGTGCGATCCCGCTTCCGCCAGCGGATTCGTCAGCCAGCGATGAATTCCGCTTCGCTCAGCCGTCTAAGGAAGGACGAGGTCTGTTCGCTTCATTGGTTCGCTAGCGACGGCAAGAAGGGAGCAATGTCGACGGGAGCGGGTGCGACAAGCCGGATGCTGACCGGGCGGTGTGAGTGCAGGGCCGTTCAGTACCGCGTCACGGACGCCTTCCTGTACGCGGCCAACTGCCATTGCTCGAACTGCCGCGCCGGAACCGGCTCAGCCTTCAAGGCGTTCGCCGGGATCGAGCGTGACAAGCTCGAGGTCTTGGATGGCGCTGAGACACTGCTCGTTTGGGGCAACGACCGGGACAATCACACCCGCTGCGGGATCTGCGGCTCGCTGCTCTATTCGGTTGTGCGCGAGGGCGCGTACGTGCACGTCGCGATGGGCTCGCTTGTCGACGAGCCGAGCGTCCACCCGAGCGAGCACATCTTCGTCGGCTCGAAGGCGCCCTGGTTTGAGATCACCGACAAGCTGCCGCAGAACGAGGAGTACTAAGCATGGAGGCGGTGAACATTTTCAGCGCCGAGAATGCGGAGGCGAGGATCGACGTCGCTCGTGCTGTCGGCTCGACGGCGACGGTCATGTTCATCTATGACCTTCCGCCCGGTGGGGCCTCCTCCCCGTATCACTATGAGTACGAAGAGGAATGGCTGCTCGTCGTCGACGGCGCCGTCGTGGTGCGCGCGCCCGACGGGGAGCACACCCTGAACCGCGGCGACCTCGTCTGCTTCCCGCCCGGCTCCGACGGAGCGCACAAGCTGATGAACCGCTCGACGGCGCCGGCGAGGACGTTGATGTTCTCGAGTTCTCGGGTACCGGCTGTCTCCGTCTAT
>JBKPEC010000008.1:0-22007 GCA_046728195.1 Actinomycetota bacterium | reverse complement strand
TTCGTCGCGGACGAGCTCCACCGCTTCTGCGAGGCCGAGGGCGGCTTGCTGACCCGCGACGATCTGGCCGGCTGGCGCGCGACGCTCGAGCCCGTCACGTCGTACGACTACCGCGGTGTCACTGTGTGCAAGACCGGACCGTGGGGCTCGGGCCCCGTCGCATTGCAACAGCTCGCCCTCCTCGAAGGCTTCGATCTCACCACGATGTCGGAGGAGCAGTTCGTGCACGTCGTCAGCGAGTGCGCGAAGCTCGCGTTTGCGGACCGCGATGCCCTGTACGGGGATGCGGACGTTCCACTGCAGACGTTGCTGTCGAAGGAGTACAACGCACGTCGGCAAGCACTCGTCACCGAGGGCGCGTCCGGCGAGTACGACCCCGGCCTTGGCCGGCTGCCGACGCCCGTGGAAGCCGAGGCGATGGCCGGGGCCGGCGAACCCACGCGCGGCGACACCGTCCACCTGGACGTGGTCGACCGCTGGGGGAACATGATCTCGGCCACGCCCAGCGGCGGTTGGCTGCAGAGCTCCCCCCTCGTTCCCGCCCTCGGTGGGCCGCTGACCACCCGCGCGCAGATGTTCTGGCTGGAGGACGGGCTCCCGTCGTCGCTGCGCCCGAAGGCGCGGCCGAGGACGACCATCTCCCCGGGGCTCGCCCTGCGTGCCGGCAAGCCCTGGCTTGCTTGGGGCACGCCCGGAGGCGACCACCAGGAGCAGTGGGCCCTGCACGTCTTCCTCCGCCACGTAGACCGAGGGCTGAACCTGCAGGAAGCGATCGACGCACCGGAGTTCGGCACCGACCACCTGATCTCGTCCTTCTATCCGCGGGGCTTCCGGCGTCGATCGCTCGAGCTCGAAGGTCGTTTCGCGCCGGAGGTCGTCGAAGCCCTGGGCGAGCGAGGACACCAGGTCACGGTCGCAGCGGACTGGTCTCTCGGCCGCGTAACGGCGGTGCAAAACGAGGACGGCGAACTGCGCGCGGCTGCGAATGCCCGCGGGATGCAGGGCTACGCGACCGGACGCTAGGCTCGCTCGCAAGATGGAATCCCTGTACCGGCCCGAAGGCGTTGAGGAGCGGTGGCAGCGCATCTGGGAGGACGAGGGTCTCTACAACGCAGAGCCCGACGCGAGCGGGCCGACGTTCGTCGTCGCGCACCCGCCGCCGAACGTCACCGGGGCCTTGCACATGGGGCACGCGCTCCAGCTGTCGCTCGCGGACGCGCTCGTGCGCTGGCACCGCATGCGTGGGTTCAACACGGCGTTCCTCACCGGCTACGACCATGCGGGCATCTCGACGCAGAACGCGGTCGAGAAGCACCTCGCCGCACAAGGCCAGACGCGACACGACCTCGGCCGGGAACGGTTCGAGGAGGTCGTGTGGGACTGGCTTCGCCGGTACGGACGCACGATCATGACCCAGTTCCGCCGCATCGGCGCATCAATGGACTACCGCCGCGAGCGGTTCACGATGGACGACGCCTATGTCCGCGCCGTCTACCGCTTCTTCGTCCACCTGTACCGCAAGGGGTGGATCTACCGTGCGAACCGGATCATCAACTGGTGCCCATTCCACGAGACGTCGCTTTCAGACCTGGAATTGGTCCACGAGGAGATCGATGACGCGCTGACGTACGTGCGCTACCCGTTCGTCGACGGCGGCGATGGGGTGACCATCGCCACCGCCCGCGTGCCCACGATCCTTGCCGACGTGGCCGTCGCGGTACACCCTGACGACGAGCGCTGGCGCCACGCGATCGGGCGTGACGTTGTCGTGCCCTTCGTCGAGCGAGCCGTTCCGGTCATCGCCGACGAGCGAGTCGATCCGGAATTCGGAACCGGCGCGCTCAAGGTCACGCCCGGTCACGACCCGCTCGACTTCGAGATCGGCCGCGACCACGGCCTACCGGAGCCGATGGTCATCGGGCCCGACGGCCGGATGAACGAGAACGCCGGCGAGCTTCAGGGTCTGACGCAGGACGAGGCCGAGGGTCGGATCCTCGAGTGGCTTCGAGAACACGGCCAGCTGGAGAAGCGGGAGGCCTACCGCCACACCGTCGCCCTCTGCGAGCGCTGCAAGTCGCGCATCGAGCCGCTCATCTCGCTGCAGTGGTGGTGCGCGATGGACGAGCTGAAGCGGCCGGCACTCGAGGCGCTGCGCGCGCGCCGGGTCTTCTACCACCCGGAGTCGCAGCACCGATTTGCGATCGACTCGCTGGAGAACGCACCCGACTGGAACATCTCGCGCCAGCTCTGGTGGGGCCATCGGTTGCCGCTCTGGGAATGTCCGAACGGCCATATCACGGTCGACGAGGTGACCCCGTCGTCCTGTTCCGAGTGCGGCTCCGCCGAGCTGAAGCGCAGCGACGACGTGCTCGACACCTGGTTCTCGTCTGCGCTGTGGCCGTTCGCGATCCTCGGCTGGCCGGACGAGACCCCGGAACTGCGCGCGTGGTACCCGGGAACGCTCAACACGACCGCCCGCGAGATCATCCGCCTCTGGGAGAACAGGATGATCTTCTCCGGCCTCGAGCTGATGGGGGATGTCCCGTTCACGACGGTGATCATCCACACGACCGTGCTCGCTCCCGACGGACGGCGGATGTCGAAGTCCCTCGGCACCGGCATCGACCCGCTCGACGTGATCGAGGAACACGGCGCGGATGCGACGCGCTACGGGCTGCTGAAGATCTCGTCGACACAGGACGCCCGGTTCTCGTACGGCGCGATCGAAGAGGGGCGCAAGCTCGCGAACAAGCTGTGGAACGCAAGCCGGCTGTTGCTGCAGGCCGGCCGAGACGGGCCCGTCGAGGAGCGGCCGCGGACGCTCGAGGAGCGCTGGATCCTGGCGCGGCTGTCGCAGGCGCAGCGCGAGCTCGAGACCGACCTGGCCGAGTTCGACTTCGCCCACGCCGTCGACACCCTCTACCACTTGACCTTCGACGACTTTTGCGACTGGTACCTCGAATCGATCAAGCCTCGCCTGTACGACCGGGACGAGGATGCGATCGCGACGGCGTTCGCCGCGCTCGAGCGGCTGCTCAGGCTGTTGCATCCGGTGATGCCGCACGTGACCGAAGAGATCTGGTCGAACCTGCCGGCGCGTGACACTCGGTTGATCGTGGCGGGCTGGCCGACGGCCGACGACACATACGCCGCGGACGAGGCCGCCGTGAACGGGGTGCAGGAGGCGGCCGAGATCTTCCGTCGCAGCGGTGTCCGGGTTGCGCTCGATGACGAGGAGCAGCGCATTTTCGAGGCCGTCGTTCGTCCCGGCCGCACGGGCGGTGACGGCAACGCCGCGGCGGAGATCGAACGGCTGAACAAGGAGATCGCCCGGGCGGAGGGGATGCTGGCGAACGAGCGCTTCGTCCAGAACGCGCCCGCCGAGGTGGTCGAGGCGGAACGCGAGAAGCTCGCCCGGTATCGGCGGGAGCTCGATGCCATCCGCTTTTAGCGGCTTGACCGGCCACGCCTCGCGACCCAGGGATCCACGAACGTGACCGGCCAAACCGCGTACGTCGAGTCGCTGAGCCCGTGGCCCGAGGACGGCTTCGGGCTCGCGCGAATCCAGGCTCTGCTCGAGGCGCTCGGCGATCCACAACTGCGGTATCCCTCCATCCACGTCGTCGGCTCGAACGGGAAGTCGAGCGTCACGCGACTCACGGAGGCGTTGCTCGCGGACGCCGGGCTGTCCGTCGGCGTCTACCTGTCGCCTCACGTGCGCGGTTGGAGCGAGCGGATTCGGGTCGGCGGGGCCGAGTCGGACTTCGAGGCCGCGGTCGCGCGGGTGCGGCCCGACGCTGAGCGCCTGGGCGCGACGCAGTTCGAGGTGCTCACGGCGGCCGCGCTCGCCGAGTTCGCCGCTGCCGGCGTCGACGTTGCCGTCGTCGAAGCGGGCCTCGGGGGCCGCTACGACGCGACGAATGTCCTGCGCTCGCCGGTACAGGTTCTGACGAACGTCGCCCTCGAGCACACGGACGTGCTGGGGACGACACGAGAGGCCATCGCCGGAGAAAAGCTTGCAGTGGTCAAGCCCGGCGGGACGGTCGTGATCGGCGAGCCCGAATGGGAAGAGCTCGCCCGCGAACAAGGCGCTGAGACGGTCGTCGTCGCCGGCCGCAGCAACCTCGCGGTTGCCATGGCGGCGGCGGAGGCGTTCCTGGGCGGGCCGGTCGACGGTCACGTGGACGTGCAGTTGCCCGGCCGTCTGGAGCGGGTGAGTGACGAGCCGCTCGAGGTGTGGGACGGAGCGCACAACCTCGCCGGGCTCGGTTACCTGCTGCCCCGCCTGCCCAGCGCGCGCTACGTCA
The DNA here is from genome assembly GCA_046728195.1 of Actinomycetota bacterium. GTDB lineage: Bacteria > Actinomycetota > Thermoleophilia > Gaiellales > Gaiellaceae > 3-1-20CM-4-69-9. The sequence goes on along the minus strand of JBKPEC010000008.1, from coordinate 17,700 downwards.
TCGTCGCCTCGATCCTGGCGGACAAGGACGTCGACGGCATGCTTGCGGCCCTGTCGGCTCTGGGCGACCACGTGATCGCCACCTCCTCGAGCAATGCCAGGGCCCTCGCAGCGGCGGACCTCGCCGACCGGGCGCGGCCCTACTTCCGCCAGGTGGAACCGCTCCAGGAGCCGGTCGAGGCTCTGAGACGTGCCCGAAGCCTCGGCGAGCCGGTGCTCGTCACCGGCTCTCTTTACCTCTTGGCCGATTTGGCCAAGGATGAAAGCGTACGATGGCGAACGTTGGCGACAGGCTGACCGTCTTTGCGTTCGCGGCGTTCGTGCTTGCAGCGATCGTCGGGCTCGCGTTTCTCGCCGGGTACCTCATAGGAAGAATCCTTCTGTGATCGCCAGCACGTTCAGCGGGATCCACGACTTCTTTGCGTCGGGGACCTGGCACGTCATCCTCAACCTGCTGCTCTTCTTCCTGGTCGCGTTCTGGCTGGCGGTGGGCTACTGGGTCTACAAGGACGCCAAGCGGCGAATCGAGGATCCGGTTCTGATCGCAACGGCGGTGGCGATCGGTCTCGTGATCCCGTACCTCGGCGCGCTCGTCTACATGCTGTTCCGGCCGCCCGAGTACCTCGAGGACATACGGGAGCGCGAGCTCGAGATCAAGGCGATGGAGGAGCGGCTGGCGCGCCGCGACCTGTACTGCCCTGTTTGTCGAGCCGAGGTGGCGAACGATTTCCTCGTCTGTCCGGTCTGCACGACCAAGCTCAAGCAGGCCTGTGCCAACTGCAAGGCACCGCTCGAGGCGCTCTGGCAGGTCTGCCCGTACTGCGAGACGCCGGTCGAGCCGGCGGCGGTCGCCTTCCCGACGTTCGAGGTGCGACCGCCCAGGCGTCGGCGACGCTCCGAGTAGACTCCCGCGCTCGATGGCGGTCGAGCGGTCACTCATCCTGATCAAGCCGGACGCGATGCAGCGCAAGTTGGCGGGGGAGATCCTCGGACGCATCGAGCGTAGAGGCTTCACGCTCCGTGCCGGCAAGCTGGTCCACGTCGACCGCACGCTCGGCGAGACTCACTACGCAGAGCACCGCGAGAAGCCCTTCTTCGGCGAGCTCGTGGAGTTCATTACGTCCGGGCCGACGCTCGCGCTCGTGGTCGAAGGCGAAGACGCCATCGCCACGCTGCGCAAGACGATCGGCGCGACGAGCCCGGCCGATGCAGAGCCGGGCTCGATCCGTGGCGATCTCGCCGTTGCTATGCCGGACAATCTGGTGCACGGGTCTGACTCGCCCGTGTCGGCTGCGCGCGAGATCGCGCTCTGGTTCTCGGACGATGAGCTCGTCTGACCTCTCCGAGCACGCACTCCGGAATCGCGACGTCTGGACCAGCTATGCGGCGGAGTACGCCGAGTGGGCTCCGCGGGCCTGGGCACAGCAGGAGATCACGTGGGGCATCTGGCACGTTCCCGAGGCGGAGCTGCGCGTTCTGCCCGAGCTCGAGGGCAAGGATGTCGTCGAGCTCGGCTGCGGGACGGGTTACGTCTCCGCGTGGCTTGCCCGCCGCGGCGCCCATCCGGTGGGGATCGACGTCACGCCCGCGCAGCTGGAGACGGCGCGGCGGATGCAGGCAGAGCACGGCCTCGCGTTCCCGCTGATCGAGGCGAGTGCCGAAGCCGTACCTCTGCCCGACGAGAGCTTCGACCTCGCCGTGTCGGAGTACGGCGCGTCGATCTGGGCCGATCCTTATCGCTGGATTCCCGAGGCATCGCGTCTGCTCAGGCCCGGCGGGCACCTCGTCTTCCTGACGAACGGGACGCTCGTGATTCTCTGCTCTCCGGACGAGGAGCTGCCCGCGGAGGAGCGATTGTTGCGGCCGTACTTCGGGATGCATCGCTTCGAGTGGGAGGGGAGCGACGGCAGCGTCGAGTTCCATCTCGGGTACGGTGACTGGATCCGCCTGCTGCGCGCGAACGACTTCGACGTGCTGAACCTCGTCGAGATCCAGGCTCCGGTGGATGCCGAGCCGCACCGGTACCCGGGACTGCCGACACGAGAGTGGGCGCGCAAGTGGCCGTCGGAACACATCTGGGTAGCGCGCAAGGCGCAGCGTGGCTGATGCGCCGCCCGCGTCGCCGTTGGTGCTGGCGTCGAAATCGCCGCAGCGCCGGGCGATCCTGCACCAGCTGAGCATTCCGTTCGACGTCGTCGAACCGCGCTACGAGGAGACGTGGCCCGACGGGGCGGACCCGGTCGCGGCCGTGCGGGCGCACGCGCGTGGGAAGGCGGAGTCGGTCGCCGAGCTCGCGGACGAGCGTCCGGTGCTCGGCGTCGACACGGCTGTGGTCCTGGACGGGGTCGTGTTCGGCAAGCCGGAGGATGCCGCCGAGGCCGAGCGGATGCTCGAGGAGCTGAGCGGCGCGACCCACGTCGTCGTGTCCGGGCTTTGTCTCCTGACGCCGGGCTGGGAGGAGGTCGAGCACGAGACGACCAGCGTCAGCTTCCGTGAGCTGAGCCCCCGTGAGCTCGGCGTCTACGTCGGGAGCCGCGAGTGGGAGGGGCGAGCCGGCGGGTACGCGATCCAGGGCCACGGCGCAGCGCTCGTGCGCGGCGTCGTCGGGGACTACTTCAACGTAGTGGGACTACCAGTGGCGCTGCTGGTCCGACTCCTGGCGGAACGCTTCGCAGGGGTCTACGGGTTCGGTTAATCAGGTTGACGTAGACTCGGACGCTCCATGGGTCTCTTCGACAACCTCGGTGGGTTCGGCGGTCGTGACATGGCGGTCGACCTCGGCACTGCCAACACGCTCGTCTATGTCCGCGGTCGGGGCATCGTCCTCTCCGAGCCGTCGGTGGTCGCGATCGACCAGCGCACGGGCGAGGTTCACGCCGTGGGAGTCGAGGCGAAGCGGATGCTCGGACGGACCCCCGGGACGATCTCTGCGATCCGGCCCTTGAAGGACGGCGTCATCGCCGACTTCGACGTCACCGAACAAATGCTTCGTCACTTCATCCAGAAAGTGCACCAGCATCGCTTCGCTCATCCCCGCGTCGTAGTCTGTGTTCCTTCCGGCGTTACCGGAGTTGAGAAGCGCGCGGTCGAAGAGGCGACGCTGAGCGCCGGCGCGCGTCAGGCGTATCTGATCGAGGAGCCGATGGCGGCGGCGATCGGCGCAGGGCTACCAGTTGCCGAGCCGACCGGAAACATGATCGTCGACGTCGGCGGCGGGACGACCGAGGTCGCGGTCATCTCACTGGGCGGGATCGTCGTGTCGCAGTCGCTGCGCGTCGGGGGCGATGAGATGGACGAGGCGATCATCAATCACATCAAGCGGGAGTACAAACTGCTCATCGGCCAGCAGACCGCGGAGGAGATCAAGCTCGAGATCGGTTCCGCCTACGACATGCGCGAGGAGCTGCAAGCCGAGGTGCGCGGGCGCGACATGCTTACCGGTCTGCCGAAGACGGTGATCCTGAGCTCCGAGGAAGTCCGGCGCGCGCTCGACGAGCCCGTGCAGCAGATCATCGAGGCGATCAAGTCGACGCTCGACAAGACGCCTCCCGAGCTCGCGGCGGACATCATGGACCGCGGCATCGTCCTGGCGGGCGGGGGCGCCCTCCTCTCCAGCTTCGACGAGCGACTCCGCCACGAGACCCAGATGCCCGTTCACCTCGCCGAGAGCCCGCTGACCTGCGTGGCGGTCGGCTCCGGGCGGAGCCTCGAGGAGTTCGAGGCGATCCACCGGAGCGCCAAGGCCCGGCGCAACAACCACCGCCGTTAGTCGAACTGCTGGGGTCAGACCCCAAAGGGGTCAGACCCCAGGGTGAGGCCGCGGCCTTAACGACTTACAGGGGTCTGACCCCGAAGGGGTCTGACCCCAGCCTTTTCGCCGGACCTCCCACGAATTCCGATATCCCAGCTAACGTAGAGCGCTTCGTGCCTCGTAACCGCAGTGTCAGCGCGGTCCTGGGCTCGTCCGTACCGAGACCGAGACCCCAGCCGTTCCCTTCCCGCAGCCGTTCGAGCCTTCGGCGCCGGGCCGTGGTGGGCGGCCTCGTCCTGCTCTCGCTCATCCTGATCACCTTCTCGTTCCGAGCGTCGTCGACCGGCGCCCTTCACTCGGTGGAGAGCGTGGGTGTGACGGTGCTGCGACCCTTCGAGGTAGCAGCCGAACGGGTTGCGCGCCCGTTCCGCGACGTCTACGGGTACTTCAGCGGGCTGGTGCATGCGAAGAGCGAGAACGAACGCCTCCGCCAGCAGGTGAACGAGCTCCGCCAACAGGCGCTACAGGGCAAGTTCGCGCAGGAGCAGAACCAGGAGTTCCGCAAGCAGCTTCGCTTCATCGACAGTCCGCTTTTCCCGCAGGACTACTCGCCGGTGAACACTCGGATCATCTCGTGGTCCGGCGAGTTCGATCAGCAGGTCGTGATCGCCGCCGGCTCCGACCAGGGCATCAGAGAGGACACGCCGATCGTCACGCAGGACGGGCTCGTCGGGCGCGTGACCGACGTGACCGGAAGTGCGGCGCACGTCACTTTGCTGACGGACGAGAGCAGCGCCGTGCCGGCACGTGATCAGAAGACGGGCGCCACCGGGCTCGTTCGTCACGGCGAGGGCGAGGGCTCGCTGGTGCTCGACTACGTGCCCAAGGAAACCAACCTGCAGGAGGGCGACGTCATCGTCACGGCGGGGACGCAGTCGAAGCGCTATCCGTCGCTCTTTCCCGGCGGGATCCAGATCGGCGTCGTGACGAGCGTCGGGCAGAGCGACACGGCGCTGTACAAGCAGATCCAGATCAAGCCGTTCGTGGACTTCTCAGGGCTCGACGCCGTGACCGCGCTGATCACGAACAAGCGGACGCCGAAGGTTCCCTAGTGCTCCTCCCAGCAATACGGCATCACTGGAAGGGGCACTATGGCCGCTGATGCGGCGAAGGCCGCTGTGCTGCTGTTCCTCGTCGTCGTCGTCCAGCTGTCGGTCATCTCCAACGTCGACATCCTCAGTGGGCATCCGAACTTGCTGCTCGTGACCGTCGTGTGCGTGTCCCTTCTGCGCGGCGCGATCTTCGGTGCGGTCGCCGGCTTTTCGGCGGGATTGCTCGCCGATACGGGCGTGTTCGGAACGCTCGGTTTCCAGGCATTGCTACTGACGCTCGCCGGCTACTGGACCGGTCGGTACGGAGAGACGACCGGTCGCGATCGCGCACACGCGCCACTCCTCTCGATTGCAGTGATCACCGTCCTGTACCAGGTTGCAGCGCTTGTGCTCCGCTACCTCCTCGGCCAGGCCGCGCCGGCGCAGCACATCTTCGTCGCGCTCGTGCCGACCGTCTTCCTCAATCTGATCCTGACCGTTCCGGTGTACGCGCTCACGCGCCGGCTCCTGCGGCCGCGTGAGTGGGTCACGCGCGAGGTGCGTCTCCTTGGCTAAACGGGTCGACTCGCGGCGATTCCTCCCGCCGGACCCGAATGCGCAAGAGCCGTACCGTCTGACGCCCAAGCTCGCACTCCGGGTCGGTTTGATGGGGACACTGGCGATCGCCATCTTCGCGACGCTCTTCCTCAGGCTTTGGTCGCTGCAGATCCTGAACGGCGAGCAGCTCCTGCGCGCGTCGCAGAACAACCAGCTTCGGGACGTGCGAATCCAGGCCCCACGCGGTCCAATCCTCGACCGGAACGGACAGAAGCTCGTCACCAACATCCCCGGGCTGGCAGTGCAAGTCCGAATCACCGACCTCCCGAAGCAGCGAAGCGTCCGGTTGCGTGAGATTCGAGCGCTCGCCCGGGTGGTCGGTGTTCCCGCGACGCAGATCGGCGCCACGATTCGGCGGCACCGCAAGGATCCACTCACTCCGGTCGACCTGAAGGAGAACGTGCCGCCTGCCATCGCCTTCTACGTTCAGGAGCGCGCCGAAGACTTCCCCGGTGTGCAGATCGTGAGGAGTTACCTGCGCTATTACCCGCACCGAGAGCTCGCCGTCCACGTCCTCGGCTACGTCAGCGAGATCTCCTCCGGCCAGCTGAAGTCGCTCGGCAACAAGGGGTATCACGCCGGCGACACGATCGGCCAGAACGGCATCGAGTCTCGCTACGACCAGTACCTCCGCGGTGGTGCCGGCCTCGCCCAACTCCGCGTCGACTCGCTCGGACGACCCGTTGGCACGGTGGTCACCACGACGCCGCCGCGCTCGGGAGACGTTGTGCGGCTGACCCTCGACGTGAAGATCCAGAAGGCCGCTGAAGAGGCCCTCCGCTATGGAATCGATCGCGCGCGCAACTCGGCGTGCTACGGATGCTGGTTCTCGAACGGCGGTGCGATCGTCGCGCTCGATCCGAGAGACGGGGCAATCCGTGGGCTCGCCTCGTTCCCGACGTACAGACCCTCGCTCTACGTCGGGAGGGTCCGGCAGAGCGCCCTCGATGCCGCAGGGCTCACGACGCGTAGCGCCCGGTCCATGAACTACCCGGCGCTCGATCGTGCGATCCAGGCGGCGTATCCGCCGGGCTCGACGTTCAAGCCCGTGACCGCGCTGGCCGCGTTGCAGGAGCACATTCTGCAGCCGTACGAGTCGCTTCCGTGCACCGGGACGTACACGAAGAACGGCCAGACCTTCAAGAACTGGGATCCGTTCGTGAACCAGGCGATGACGCTGCCCACCGCGCTGGCCCAGTCGTGCGACACGTTCTTCTATCAGGTGGGCTACCGCTTCTACGGAATGCCGGCCGATCGCGGGCCGAGGCTGCAGGCCTGGGCGAGCCGGTTCGGCTTCGGCCACACGACCGGAGTGGACCTCGGCTCCGAATCACCGGGGCTGCTGCCGACGCCCGACTGGCGCAAGAGGACGTTCACGAGGAAGACGGATCCGGGCCACTGGCAAATCGACAGCCTCTGGAAGCCGGGCGATTCGATCCAGCTCGCGATCGGCCAGAAGGACCTCCTTGTCACGCCGATGCAGATGGCTCGCTTCTACGCAATGATCGCGAACGGCGGCAAGCTCGTCACGCCGCACCTCCTCATGGACGTCGAGCAACCGTCGTCGAACGGTCAGCCCGGACGTGTCATACCCACGACTCCGCCGCCCGCCCCGGAGCCGACGAACGTCGACGCACAGGCGCTCGCCGTGGTACGCGAAGGCTTGTACGAGGCCACGCACTCATCCTTCGGAACATCGGCGGCGATCTTCGGGTCGTTCCCCATTCCGATCTCGGGCAAGACCGGGACGGCAGAGAAGCTGATCGATCCGGGCGACGGGTATCCAAGGAACTTCAACCAGTCCTGGTGGTGCGGCTACGGTCCGTCCGACTCGCCGGACCTCGTGGTTTGCGCATTGATCGAGAACGGCGGTCATGGTGGCGACGCGGCCGCGCCGGCCGCGCTGAAGGTCTTCGAGGCGTTCTTCGGCAAGCAATCGACGCAAACGGGACCGATCCACTCCGACTGATGGTCGACCACTACGTTTCCAGCGCCAGGGCAGCCGCGCGTGCACGCCGTCGTGAGGCAGCGGATGTAGCTTCATTCGTTCGGCGGCTGGACTGGGTCCTCATCGGGGCGGTTGCGGCGGTCGTGGGCTACGGCCTCTGGGCGATCGAGGGGATCACGCACCACGACATCGACGGAAACCCGCGCTACTACCTGACGCGACAGATCGTGTTCGTGCTGGTGGGGCTCGTCGCGCTCCTCATCGCAGTCCTCATCGACCCAGAGGTGTACAGGACGAGGTGGAGGCTGATCTTCGGCGGGACGGCCGGTGTGATCGCGCTCGTGCTGCTGACCGGTCCGATCCGCGGCTCGAAGCGCTGGCTCGACGTCGGCTTCTTCCGCTTCCAGCCGTCCGAGTTCGGGAAGGTCCTGTTCGTCCTCGCGCTCGCCGGCTTCCTCGCGGAGCGCTCGAGACGCCTGAACGAGGTGCGCACGACCGTGACGGCGGTCGGGCTCGCTTCGGTTCCGATCTTCCTCGTCTTTCTCCAGCCTGACTTCGGTAGCGCGCTGGTCTACTGCGCAGCGGTCGCCGCAGTGCTGTTCGTCGCCGGAACGCCCTGGACGCACATCGGCGTGCTCACGGCGGGCGCAGTCGGGATCGCGGTGCTCATCCTCGGCGTGCTGCCCGGCGCGGGCGTGCCGCTGCTCAAGAAGTACCAGGAGGACCGGCTCACGGGCTTCCTCCATCCGGACAGCGACCCCGGCGGCACGACCTACAACATCACGCAGTCGAAGAACGCAATCGGCGCGGGCCAGTTCCACGGCCGCGGCGTGGACAACGCGACGCAGACGACCTTGAACTTCCTGCCAGAGCACCACACGGACTTCGTCTTCGCGTCGCTGGCCGAGGAGCGCGGGTTCGTCGGCGCGGCGTTCCTGCTGATGCTCTATCTCCTGGTGGTGTGGAGGGGCCTGCGCATCGTTGCGCTCGCTCGCGATGCGTTCTCGGCGATCGTCGCGGGCGGCCTCGTCTTCGCCCTACTGTTCCAGATCTTCGTGAACGTCGGGATGACCATGGGAATCGCTCCGATCACCGGCATTCCACTCCCGTTCGTCAGCGTCGGCGGCTCCTCGATGATCGCGAACCTGTTCGCGGTGGGACTCCTCCTGGCGATCCAGGTTCGGTCGCGACGGCGCTGAGCTCGGTGGCTAAGCGGCCTCGGTCGCCGGCTTCAGCTTGGCACGGCGAGTCTTGATCGCCCGCAGCCGCTGAGAGAGCCGGGCCCAGGCCCAGGGCTCGACCTCCTTGTAGCGGAGAGCCGACTGCGCCCGCGTTGTTTCCAGGTACTCGAACCAGGCGTCCGCCTCCTCGATCAACAACAGTTCGTACGCTTCCCATTGTCCGGCCACGAGTCACCTCCTGACGCCGATGCGCAAAACACTAGGACCCGCGCCGGACGTCAAGAGCGGTCTCCCCCCGTGCGCGAGGGGGGAGAGGAGCGTTTTCAAGGGAGGCAAGCGGGTCCGAGGTACCCGCGAGGCCTGTTGGTACCCTGTCTCCCAGATGTTCATTACTGCCAATCACAACCTGCCGCGCACGCTCCGCGCCGCTGTCCTTGACAGCGCTGCTGCAGCGCGCGCGCACGAAGGAGATTTTTCTTGCGCTGGTTTCGAAGAAGGAAGTCCGAGGAGCAGGCGCCCGTCGAGGCTGCCGCTCCGGCAAAAGCACCCGAATCTGTAAGCACCGAGCCCGCCGAGCCGGCGGGACAATCCACCACCACCAAGCCGAGACGGCGCCGCGGCAGCCGGGGCGGCCGGGGCCGCTCCCGTAAGACGGCGACCGTGCCGCCGAAGGCCGAGGCGGCGTCCTCGAAGACGGCGACCAGAGAGCGAAAGAGCACGGCCCAGCGACGCGAGCGGGACCGAACCCAGCGGCGGCGGCGTGAACCGCCTCGTCGTGCCCCTCTGCCGGAGGCGAAACGCGAGTTGCTCGTCTCGGTGGATGTCGGCGAGCAGCGGGTTGCGGTCCTCGAGGACGATCGCGTCGCCGAGGTGTACCTGGAGCGGCCAGAGCGCCGGTCGATCGCCGGGAACATCTATCTCGGAACGGTCGACAACGTGCTGCCGGGCATGGAGGCGGCGTTCATCGAGATCGGCCTCGAGAAGAACGGCTTCTTGTACGTCGATGAGATCGTCACTCCGGAGCTCGAGGGCAAGAGGCACGGCAAGAAGATCCAGGATCTGATCAGCCGCGGCCAGACGATCATGGTGCAGGCGGTCAAGGATCCGATGAAGACGAAGGGCGCGCGGCTGACGACCGAGATCTCCCTCCCCGGTCGCTTCGTCGTCTACCAGCCGAACGGCGACGGCTACGGCGTGTCGCGCCGGCTCGACGACGAGGAGCGGGCACGGCTCAAGGACGTCCTGAAAGGTCTCGACCTCAAGGGCGGAGGAGTGATCGTGCGAACGGCCGCCGAGGGCGCGTCCGCGGAGGACATCGAGCGCGACCTCCTCTTTCTCCAGAAGCTGTGGAAGTCGATCGACGCCCGCGCGAAGAAGGCGACGCCGCCGACTCTGCTGTACCAGGAGGCCGAGCTGCCTTTGCGCGTCACGCGCGATCTCTTCACGGAGAACTTCGAGCGTGCGCTTGTCGACGAGGATCGCGCCTTCAAGCGCATTGTCGGGTACCTGAAGAAGACGTCGCCGCACATGGTCGAGCGCGTCGTCCGTTACAAGGAGAAGCAACCGCTGATGGAGGCGTACGGCGTCGACGCCGAGATCAAGTCGACGCTCAGCCGACGAGTCGATCTGCCTTCAGGCGGCTACCTCGTCTTCGACTACGCCGAGGCCTTCACCGTCATCGACGTCAATACGGGCCGGTTCGTCGGTTCGCGATCGAGGTCCTCCGGCGCCCGCCTCGAGGACACGATCACCAAGAACAACCTCGAGGCAGTGAAGGAGGTCGTCCGCCAGCTGCGACTCCGCGACATTGGCGGAATCATCGTCATCGACTTCATCGACATGGCGAACCCGAAGAACCGGGCGACAGTCGAAGAAGCGCTGCGCACGGAGCTCGAGCGCGACCGAACGAAGACGTACGTCGTCGAGATATCACCGCTCGGTCTGGTCGAGATGACGCGGCAGAACGTGACCGACGGTCCGCGTGAGGTCATGACGAGGAAGTGTCCGACGTGCGGCGGCGACGGCATCGTTCTCTCGGAGACGTCGGCGGCCGTCGAGGTCGAGCGGCGGCTACGTGCGCTCGCCGCCGGCTCCCGTCACCAGGCGTATCGGGTCGAAGTGGCCGCGAAGGTGGCATCGATCCTGATCGGGCCGAGTGCGTCGAGGCTGGTAGAGCTCGAGAAGCAGACGCGGCGCCGTTTCTACCTCGAGCCCAAGGAGGACACGCATCTCGACCACTTCCTCGTTCTGTCCGAGGGCAAGCGCGACGAGCTTGCACCGGCGGCGCCGGTCGCGGAGGGAGCGAAGCTCGAGCTGAAGCTGGTCGAGGTCGGTCTACACGACTCCAGCGCGGGCGTCGGCAAGGTCGACGGCTTCGATGTCAACGTCGCGGATGCGGCCCGCCAGGTCGGCAAGAAGGTGAAGGTTCAGGTGGAACGAGTCCTGGACGGAGTCGCGTATGCGACGCTTGTCACCCAGGCTGCGACGCCGGACGCCCCGATCACTGCGGAAGGTGAGGCGGAGAAGCCGACGCGAGCCGTTCGTCCGCGCGGCGGACCGGGGGAGGGGGCCCGGGCGGCAGGCGAGGTTCCCCCTGAGGAAGCCGCGGTGTCCGTCGAGTCGCCGGACGGGCCCAAAGCAGCCGAGGCGACCGAGGAGGCGGAGCCGGCTCTGGCCGCGTCGAAGAAGAAGACGCGGCGTGGCACTCGTGGCGGCCGCGGTCGCAAGAAGAAGACCGCCGCGGCGGCGAGCCCGGCCGAGAACGGCGCCGGCGAGCCAGAAGATGTCGAGCCGCCGGTCGCGGCGAAGATCCACGTTCCGGATCCGGAGCTCGGCGAGCCTGAACCGCCCGAGGAGCCCGTCGAGGACGGCGCCGAGGCGCCGAAGCCGAAGAAGAAGACACGACGCGGGTCGCGAGGAGGGCGCGGACGGAAGAAGAAGGCGGCCGCCGCGGTCGCCGCGACGGACGGCTCTTCGACCGACGAAAGCACCGAGGCGGAGGAGACGACCTCGGACTGGGAATACGTACCCATGTCCGAGTGGGACGACGAGATCGAAGACGGCTAGTCGCGCCAGGCCGGCGTCTCCGACCGGGATCCGGCTCGTGGCGGGCCGGGGCTACGGCCGCTAGACTGCCTCGGCTCGCGGGCAAACTGCCCGCGTTTTCCACGAAATGGCGACGACGTACGCGATCATCTCACTGGGCGGCAAGCAGTACCGCGTTCGCGAGGGCGAGCGGCTGCTCGTGGACCGGCTCAGAGCCGACGAGGGCAAGACCTTTCATCCGGACGTGCTGTTCCTCGGCGGTGACGGCGAGGGCACCCTCTCGCCGAAGACGCAGGTGACGGCCAAGGTCGTCGGGCACGTGCTGGGGGACAAGGTGCGCATCGGCAAGCGCCGGCCGAAGACCGGGTACCGCCGCCAGACCGGCTTCCGGGCGAAGCTGTCGCAGATCGAGATCCAGTCGATCGGCGCCTCCACGAGGCGACCTGCAGCTTCCGAGAAGGAGACGCCGGCGCCGAACGCACAGGCAGAGCGGAAAACCACCAGCCAGGCAGCTCCCGCGACCGCCGCCGAGCCGCCTCGCGGTTACGGTGACTTCACGGTCGCCGAGATCACAGAGAAGTCGAAGCGCTGGAAGGTGGAACAGCTCGAGGCGGCCCTGGCGTTCGAGCGGCAGAATGCAAACCGCAAGGGCGCGATCGCGGCACTCGAGTCCGCGCTCGCCGCGAAACAGGAGACGAGCTAGATGGCCCACAAGAAAGGACTCGGCTCGTCGCGCAACGGGCGCGACTCGAATCCGAAGATGCTCGGCGTGAAGATCTTCTCGGGCCAGACGGTCAGGCCCGGGACGATCCTCGTCCGCCAACGCGGGACGAAGTTCCGCGCGGGTGACGGCACCGGCATCGGCCGCGACGACACCATCTTCGCCACGAGGGCAGGCACGGTCGCGTTCAGGCAGAGCGGCGAACGCCGCTTCGTCGAAGTCAGCGACTCGACCGACTAGGCGCACGTGTTTCACGACCGCGCCCGCATCCATGTGCAGGCGGGTCGTGGCGGCGACGGCAGCCTGCACTTCCGCCGCGAGAAGCACGTCCCGAAGGGCGGGCCCGACGGTGGCGACGGGGGCCCCGGTGGGGACGTCGTCCTTCAAGCCGATCCCGACCTCCGTGACCTCAGCGCTTTCCGCACGAAGCGGCGGTTCAAGGCGGGAAGCGGCGGGCCTGGCCGTGGCGCGCTCAAGCACGGTGCGACCGGGGAAACCATCTCGCTCGGGGTCCCGGCCGGGACGCAGGTGTTCGACGAAGAGGGACAGCTGATTGCGGACCTCGCAACTCCCGGCGCGCGGGTGATTGCCGCGCGCGGAGGGATTGCCGGCCGAGGCAACAAGCGATTCGCCACCCCCACTCGCCGGGCGCCGCGGTTTGCCGAGACCGGGCTTCCGGGTGAGGAGGCGACGCTCGAGTTGCGCCTGAAGCTGCTTGCCGACGCCGCGCTCGTCGGTCTGCCCAACGCGGGGAAGTCGTCGCTCTTGACGCGGATCTCGAACGCCAGGCCGAAGGTTGCGGAATATCCGTTCACGACGCTCGCCCCCGTCCTCGGCACGGTCGACGCTCCGGATCATTCGCGGCAGCTCACCGTTGCCGACGTCCCGGGGCTGATCGAAGGCGCGAGCCAGGGCGTCGGCCTCGGCCACGAGTTCCTGGCGCACCTCGAGCGCGCCAAGCTGCTGTTGCACGTGATCGACGCGGCCGAAGACGACGCCGCCGAACGATTCGCGACGATCAATCGCGAGCTCGCAGCGTATGGAGCGGGCCTCGACCAGCGGCCCCAGGTTGTCGTGCTCAACAAGATCGACCTGCGACCCGATCGACCTGCCTTCGACGTCGAGGACGATCGGATCCTGCGCGTGCTTGATGTGTCGTGTGCGACCGGGGCGGGCATCGACGAGCTCAAGCGTGCGCTCTTCGAGCTGTGTCGGCCGCAGCCGCCTCTCGAGCCCGCCGACGACGGGCTCGTCGACTTCCTCGTCTACCGGCCGCGGCCGGGCGGCCGACGCTTCCGGATTCTCCGGACCGACCGCGGCTTTCGGATCCACGGCGAGGTACCGACGGACGAGGAAGAGCTCGCGGCGGCTCTCAAGGCTGCCGGCGCCCGCAAGGGTGACGAGGTCGAGGTCGACGGCGAGGTCCACGAGCTCCAGTGAGCACGGGCCTGCTCGGGGGCACGTTCAATCCGCCGCATTACGGACATCTCGCCCTGGCGGAGGGCGGAAGGGAGCATTTCAACCTCGACGATCTCGTCGTCCTCGTTGCGGTGCGACCGGGGCACAAGGACGTGGAGCAGGATGCGGAGAGCAGGCTACGGCTCGCGCGTGCCGCTTTCCCGGACTACCACGTCGAGCTCGATCCGTACGAGCGAACGGTCGACATGCTGCGCGCGGGGCGCTGGCGCGATCCGATCTTCCTCGTCGGCGCAGACTCTTTCTCGGACCTGCTCACGTGGAAGGAGCCGAACGAGCTTCTGGCGCTCGCACAGATCGGCGTCGCGACGCGTCCGGGGTATTCCCAGGAGCTCCTAAAGCGGGTGCTCGATGGGCTGGCGCAGCCCGAGCGGGTCGAATTCTTCGAGATCGAGCCGGTGCCGATCTCGTCGCGGGACATCCGCGATCGCGTCTCTCGGGGTGATCCGATCGACTCGCTCGTCCAACCCGCGGTCTCAGAGGAGATCGAAGCGCTCGGCCTCTACCGCGAGGATTAGCCGCCAGCACCGCGGCTACACTTTGGTCGCGACCAGAAAGGATCTGAAGCCACACTGACGTCTCTCGAACAAGCACGCCGCATCGCCGGCCTCGCACATGAGAAGCTGGCGAAGGACGTGGTCATACTCGACATGCGGCCCGTCTGCTCGTACACGGATTACCTCGTGCTGTGTACGGGGCAGAACCCGCGGCAAACCGCTGCGATCTACGACGAGGTCAGCCGCGGGATGAAGCACGAGACTCGCCTCCTGCCGCGCTCGGTCGAGGGCCAGCGCGAAGCCTCGTGGATCGTCGCCGACTATCTGGACGTCGTCCTACACGTGTTCACGCCCGAGGCCCGCGACTACTACCGGCTCGAAGAGCTGTGGGGGGACGTGCCGTCGGTCGAGTTCGCAACGGGCTAGTCGCAGGAGGTATTCAGACGCACGAGCGCATCGCACGCTGCCTCGTGTAGCTGCTGCAGAAACGCCTCCGTCGCCGGCGCAGTCGGCGCGATCACCGGTGACGCCCGTCGTAACGCCGACGCCGCTGCGGTAAGGGCCTCGCGACCGTCCGCGAAGGGGCCGCGGGCCTCCACGATCAGCCAGGAGGGAAAGGCGTGCGCGATGACGCCTGCGCGGTCGAGTCTGCGTAGCGTGGCGTCTCCGAGCCGATGACGCAGCGGGAGTGAGACGAAGACCGTGGGGACTTCGCGTGTCCTGCGCGCAGCGCGGGCCAGCGCCACCGGCTCGCGCGCGTAGGCACGCGCGTGCGCGACCCGCGGCAGGGCGGCGAGGAAGACAGGCGAGTAGGGATAGAGCACGTCGGCGGGAGCCACATGCCGGTCGAGCCACGCAGCAGGAGCTTGGACGGCGCCCGGCGCTGCCGTCGAGGTCGTTCTCGGCTCCGCGACTGCAGACGGTGCGACAAGCGCGGCGGCGGCGACCGCGAGCAGCGGCATGAACCGGGCTCGCGCCGGGAACAAGGGGGCGAGGCGCGCGACGCCGGCGGCGACGAGTGCGATCCATAGCGGCAACATGAAGATCAGGTGCCGCGGGCCGAGCCGGTCGCTTGCCATACCCGTTGCTCTCGCCACCGTCAGCGCAATAGGAGGAGCAGCGAGCACAAGGCAGGCGAAGGCGGCGAATGAGCTGCGTCTCCGGGACAGCGTCAAGACACCGAGCGCCGCAAGCGCTGCGAACACTCCGAGTAGCGCGCCCCGCCCGCCCGCCGCCCCGCCGAGGGCGCGTACCGTCGCGTCCGTCACGGACCTTCCGTTGTCCAGCTGCAGCCCGGCCTCGGGCGCATAGCGATCCGAGAGCCGCAGGTCGGCCAGGACCAAGGGTAGGGCGAGCAGGCCGACGCCGAGAACAGGCAGAGCCGCGCGCACGTCGCGCCCGCGCCAGAGCCAGAGCGCGACGGCGAGCTCCGCCGCGAACAGAAAGACTCCGAAGGGGTGGACGGCGAGCGGCAGGAGCGCTCCAGCCGCGGCCGCCAACACGGTTCGGCCGTCGGGGCGATCCAGCGCTCGCAGGAACAGGTCGGCCGCGAGTGCGGCGGCGCAGGCGAAGAGCGAATACATCCGCCCGAACGTGCCGTAGACGGCGAGAAGCTGAGACGTCGCGGCCAGGGCCGCGGCCGTCAATCCCGCGAGCGGGCCTGCAAGCCGGCGCGCGAGGTCGTAGCAAAGCGGGACCGTCGCCACCGCGAACACGACCGAGAGCCAGCGCAACGCGTCCGGGCTGCCGTCGATTGACAAGGCAACGTGCGCGAGCACGAAGTGCAGCGGCGCGCCGCCGCGGTCGAGGACGACCGTGTGCAGGACGTCACCGAGCGGCCGGGCCGAGATGAGCCCCGCGACTGCCTCGTCTTCGTGGAATGGTTTGCCGGCGACATCCGGGAGCAACCGGACGAGGAGAAAGGTCGCGAGCCCGGCGAGCGCAAGCGGAGGGGCGAGCATCGACGCCGAGCGGAGGTCGTAGCGATCGACTGCAGCAGTGCTCATCGCCACTGACCGTACCCAGTCAGCCGTCCTTGTGTTTCAGCTCCGACTCCTTCAGCTGGGCCTGTTCCAGCGACATCTGTCCGGAACACACCTTCGCGTTGAGCTCGTTCTCGATGGAGTCCACCTCGGAGGCACGCGGATACGGCTCGGGCCAGAGGTTGCGCGGGTCGGTGGGATGCCCGCCGAGCTCGAGGCTGATCAGGTGGTCTTCCTGGTAATCCGCCGGCGCGCCGCCCACGCCGTATTCACGCATCTGTTTCCCTTTCAGGTCATTTGTGTACGAGGTCGGCGGGCGGATCGTCTTCGTCCACCCATGTCGGCAGATCGTCGTCGCGATGTTGGCAGGCGTGACATCGGGGTTGAGGACACCCGGCGTGCGCGCGATGTCGGCTGCGTACGGGCCTTTGGACGAAGAGCCGTGCGGTTGAAGAATTGCCAGACCGAAGAGGGCGAGCGCAGCTGCGACGAGTGCGGCTCGCAAGGACATTCACGCAACGTGCGGGCGCCGTCACCCCGACGCAAGTTGTCCCAAGCGGCCATGGCCCAGCCGAGATCGTTGCTTCATTGGACAACGATGCTAACGACTGATCAGAAGGGGAACGTCGCAGAGGCGTGCATCGCGGCCGCTGCCGTGAAGTTCGGGGTCGAGGTCTACAGACCTATGGGCGAGGGACAGCGCTACGACCTGATCTTCGATATGGGCTCGCGTCTTTTACGGGTTCAATGCAAATGGACGACGCGTTACAACGACATACTGATTGTCCGTTGCTATTCAACTCGGCGGATTGCTAGAGACAAAATCATCACTCGCCGCTATACCGAGGATGAGATCGACGCCGTCGCGGCGTATTGCGACGAGTTGGACCGTTGCTACCTCCTGCCGGTAGAACTGTGGTCTGGGCGCCGGCAGTTGCATCTTCGCCTTGCTCCGTCGAGGAACAACCAGTTGCGCAGAATCAACTGGGCGAAGGACTACGAGTTCGCCGCTAGACTTGGAGGACTTGGGGCCGTAGCTCAGCTGGGAGAGCGCCAGTCTGGCAGACTGGAGGCCACGGGTTCGAGCCCCGTCGGCTCCACTGGACTTGGTAGGGCGTCCATCCGCGCGCGAAGGCGGGCTAGGACGCGATGATCGTCTCGGTTCCTCCGTCCCATCGCCATCGGGCTTCGTCGCCGGCGAGGTGGACGCCGCCAATCCAGCGATCGATCCCGTTCAGCCGGATGTAATCCTCTGCGCTGTCGCGGACTCGTTGGCCCGAGGCCGTAAGCCGCAGCTTGGACGAGGCGTCGATCCGCGAGGACTCGACTTCGAGCGGCCGTGTTCGCGCGCAGCCAGACGCCTGAGGATCCGGAAGAAGAGACTGTCGCTC
>JBKPEC010000007.1:0-7592 GCA_046728195.1 Actinomycetota bacterium | reverse complement strand
GACGTCGAGACCGCACTCGTCGAGACGATGACGCACGCCGGCAGGTCGGTGATCGTGTCCGGCTCGACGGTCGCGGTCGGCCTGCTGAGCATGCTCATCCTGCCGTTGCCGTTCATCCGGTCGATCGGGATTGGCGGCATGCTGATCCCGGCCGTCTCGGTCCTTGCCGCGATCACCCTCGCGCCCGCGCTGCTCGCGACGCTCGGGACGCGGATCAACAGCCTACGGGTGCTGCCTAAACGGTTCGTCGACAAGGGCCACCCCGAAGACGGCCTATGGGGCCGCTGGGCAGGGTTCGTGATGCGGCGTCCGGTTTCGGTCGCCGCCGTCGGCCTGGCGATCGTCGGTGTGCTCGTCTACTACGGTTTGCAGCTGAATCCGAGCGAGGCCCAGGCGAAGGACTTCCCCGGCAAGGGCGACGCGATCGCCGGGCGCGCGGCGCTCGCCGACGCCGGCATTTCTGCCGGCGTCATGAAGCCGTTTGTCGTTCTCGTCGAGAACGGCGCCAACCGGGAGCCCATCGTCGCCAAGCTCCGAGCCACCGAGGGTGTCGCCGCCGCCGTTGCGCCGTCCGACTGGCGCCGTGGCTCGTCGAGCCTGATCGAGGCGTTTCCCACGAGCGACGGGGCCTCGAAGCCGGTGCGCAGCACCATCAAGCGCGTTCAGAACGAGCTCAAAGACACCGATGCAACGCTCGGCGGCGTCGCGGCGGAGGATCGCGACTTCGTCAAGGCGGTCTACTCGAACTTCCCGTACGTGCTCGGGTTCGTCGTCCTGCTCACGTTCATCCTGCTCGCGCGCGCGTTCCGCTCGTTGCTTCTTCCGCTGAAGGCCGTGGTCCTCAACCTGGTCTCGCTGGCGGCTGCGTACGGGATCATCGTCTTCATCTTCCAGCAGGGACACGGGTCCGAGGCGATCTGGGGCGTGCCCGCGACGCAATCGATCATCCCGTGGATCCCGTTGATGATCTTTGCGTTCCTCTTCGGTCTCTCGATGGATTACGAAGTGTTCATGATCACGCGCATGCGGGAGGCATACGACGAGACCGGTGACACTCCGCGTGCAATCGCGCTCGGCCTCGCGCGGACCGGAAAGCTCGTCACGAGCGCTTCTCTCGTCCTGATGTTCGCGTTCTTCGTGCTGTCTTCGAGCCCGGGCGTCGACATCAAGCAGTTCGGAATCGGTCTTGCCGCGGGGATCATCTTCGACGCCACAGTGATCCGAACGCTGCTCGTGCCCGCGCTGATGCGGTTGATGGGCCGCTGGAACTGGTGGCTCCCGGCGTGGGCGGCACGGCCGCTCAGGACGCGGCCCAGCATGCCTGTGCCCGAGGCGCGGCCGGCGACCGAAGTCGCTTAGCTAGAAAGGCAACGCGTTCGACGCGTGCTTCGCCAGATCGATCAGCGGCTGCACGGCGAAGAACGAGCCGACCGTAACGACCAGGCACACGACGACGGCGCTCTGCAGGAGCGCCTCGCGCGGCGGTGAGCCGCCGATGGGCGCGAGCTGCAAGTCCTCCGATCGGCGCATGAACATCGCCCTGATCAGACCGAGGTAGTAGTAAAGGCTCACGACAGTGGCGAGTACGCCGACGATCACCAGCCAGGTCCAGCCGTGCTCGTAGGCGGCGGCGAAGACGTAGAACTTTCCGATGAATCCGCCGGTGAGCGGGAAGCCTGCGAAGCCGAGCAGGAAGGCCCACATCGAGATCCCGAGCAACGGCCGTTCCCAACCGAACCCCGCCATGTTCTCGAAGGTAACCGGTACGCCGAGCTCCCGCTCGCGCGCGGCGACCACCGCAAACGACCCGAGCGACATCGCCGTGTACGGAATGAGGTAGTAGAGCAGCGCGCGGGCGCCGAGTGCGGAGTCGGCTGAGATGGCGATCAGCATGAAGCCTGCGTGCGAGATCGAGGAGTAGGCGAGCATCCGTTTCACGCCCCGCTGTACGAGCGCGGCGAAGTTGCCGATCACCAGCGAGCACACGGCGATCGCGGCGAGCGCGACCGTCCAGACGTGCGCGTCGGCCGAGAAGGCCGTTACGAGCAGACGCAACATGACGACCAGGGCGACAGTCTTCGTCGCTGCTGCCATGAACGCGGTTACGGGCGTCGGCGCGCCCTCGTAAACGTCGGGCGTCCACTGGTGGAACGGCGCGGCAGATGCCTTGAAGCTCAGGCCGGCGATGATCATGGCGAGCCCGAAGAGCAGGAGCGCGTCATGTTGCCGACCCGCCGCTGCGATGTCCGAGAAGTTGATCGCTCCCGTTGACCCGTAGACGAGCGCACTGCCGAACAGCAGCACCGCCGAGCCGAAGCCGCCGATGACGAGGTACTTGAGCGCCGCTTCGAGCCCGCCGAGCCGGTCGCGGTCGATCGCGCACAGGACGTAGAGGCAGATGGAGAACCATTCGAGCGCCAGGAACAGCGTCATCAGGTTGGACGTGCCGACGAAGAAGAGCATCCCGCCGCCGGATGCAGCGAGGAGCGCGTAGTACTCGGCGACGTGGTCCTCGCGCCAACGCTCGCGATACGAGATGCCGGTGGCGAGCAAGCCCGTCCCCGCCACGATCATGCTGGCCAGCGCCGTCAGGCGGTCGCGGCTGAACGCATCCGCGACGACGCCCTGCGGATGCGCGGACCGCACGTACAGCGCGGCGGCGAACCCGAAGGCGGCGAGATAACCGAGCGCGCAAACCCCGGAGGCGATGCCCTTGCGCCACGACCGCGGAACGAGAACCGCGGAGAGAAGCGCAATCGCCGAGGCCAGAAGCAGCGCGTTCATCGGAGCCAGCGCGAACCAGTCGACGTGCGGGCGAGGGATCATCTGAAGCCCTGCGCCACGTCCGCCTGCGCGCGGTCGCTCTTGAAGGAATGGCTCGTGATCGCCGCCGGCCACGCGGACAGCGCCAGCAGGCAGGCGACCAGCGGCACGACCACGCCGAGCTCGGCCGGCCTAAGGTCGAGGGCCGCGTCGGACACAGCCGGCCCGACGGCTCGGTGGAGCACGGCCGAGACCAGGCGCAGCACGTACATCGCGGCCAGCACGATCGCCACGGCGCCCGCCACCGCCCAGCCCCAGCCGCGCTGGAAGACGCCGGCAAGGATCAGGAACTCTCCCGCGAACGCCGACGACAGCGGCACGGCGAGTGCCATCACGCCCGTCGTGAGCAAGACTGTGGCGAGAGCCGGCCGACCGCGCGCCATCCCGCCCAGGCGTGCGAACTCACCGGTGAGGGTTCGGCGCTCGACCATCCCGGCGAGCAGGAACAGCGAGGCGGAGATCAGCCCGTGATTCACCATCTGCAGTACCGAGCCGTTCAGGCCGAGGTCGTTGACGGCGAAGACGCCCATCGTGATCAGGCCCATCTGGGCGAGTGACGAGTATGCGATCACGCCTCGCAGATCCGGCGCGCGGAAAGCGAGCAGCGAGCCGTAGATCAGGCCGATCGCGGACAGCGCCAGGATCGGCGTGCGGTAGTGGAGGGCCGGCTCCGGGAACTTCGTGATCGCAATCCGCAGGAACCCGTAGGCCGCCGCCTTCGAGACCACGCCGGACAGGATTGCTGCCACCTCCGGCGACGACTCGCGGTAGGCGTCCGGCAACCAGCCGTGCAGCGGGAAGAGGGGTGCCTTGATCGCGAAGGCCGCCACGAAGCCGAGGAAGATCCAGTTGCTGGAGCTCTGGCCGATCTGGACGAGGTCGAAGGTGCCCTTCGAGAGCCCGTACACGACGATGGCGGCGAGCATCAGCAGGGAGCCCGCCATCGTGTAGATGACGAACTTCAGGGTCGCCGCCAGCCGTCCCGGGCCGCCCCACACCCCGACGAGCACGTAGAGCGGGATCATCATCGCCTCGAAGAACGCGTAGAAGAGCAGCAGGTCCTGCGCGCTGAAAACGCCGACCACCGCGCCGGTCAGGAACAGCAGCAGACCCATGTACGCGCGCAGCCGGTCGCGGCCGACCCAGAAGCCGTAAGCGATGGCCGCGGCCATGACGACGACTGTCAGGCCGATCAGCCACACCGAGAACCCGTAGACGCCGACGTGGTATGAGACGTGGAGGTCGCTGAACCAGCTTCGTTGCTGCGCGAACTGGAGCCCGCCCTGCCCGAAGTCGAAGCGCACGAGCATCTCGATCCAGACGCCTACCTCAGCGAGTGCGGCGAGCAGCGCTAGCGCGCCGGCGGAGATCTCGTTCAGCGGCAGCACCCAGATCAGCAGGGCGGCCGCGAGCGGGAGGACGATCAGGACGGTGGTCATTTGACGGCGACGAAGACGATGGCGAGGACGGCGACGCTGGAGGCGATCGCGAGCGCGTACGTCCTGAGCAGCCCGGTCTGCACGCGCGAGACCAGGCCGCCGAGGTCACGCGTGTCGTCGCCCAACTCGCGAGTCGAGTCGGAGATCAGCGGCCCTTCGACCCAGCGGTAGAGAGCCTTCGCAATCCAGACGGAGGGTCGATAGAAGAGAGCGTCGTAGAGCTCGTCGAAGTAGAACTTGTGCTCGAGGACGCGCTGCGCGAAGGCGAGACGGGGTACCGCTACGAGACGCGCGCCGTAGCAGACATATGCCACGTACATGCCGCTTAGGCCGAGCAGGAGCGCGATGGCAGAGGTGGTCCACTCCTGCCAGTTGGCCGGGCTGACGGTCGGCTCCGCGACGGGTTGCAACCAGGTCTCGATCGGGTTCCAGAGCGGTGCCCACTGGATCCAGCCGCCGATGACCGACAGCACGGTGAGCACGGCGACCGGCACGGCGAGGGTCACGCCGACGAGGTCGCGCTTGAGCGCGTGGAAGTGCTCACGTACGAACGCGCTCGGCTCGCCCCAGAAGACGAGGAAGAGGAGCCGGAAGGTGTAGAGACCGGTGAGGAACGTGCCGACGAGGCCGACGGCCCAGAGTACGTAGCCGTAGGCGCCGCGGTCCATCGCCGCCGCGAGGATCGAGTCCTTCGAGAAGAAGCCGGCGAACGGGAAGATGCCGACAAGGGCCAGCGAGCCGATGAGGAACGCGATGTACGTCCACGGCATGAGTCGGCGCAGCCCGCCCATCTTGCGGATGTCCTGTTCGGCCGCGAGCGCGTGGATGACGATGCCGGCGGCCATGAAGAGCAACGCCTTGAAGAAGGCGTGCGTCATCAGATGGAACATGCCGTTGGCGTAGGCGCCGATACCGGCGCCGAGGAACATGTAGCCGATCTGCGACATCGTCGAATACGCGATGACGCGCTTGATGTCGACCTGGACGAGCGCGATCAGGCCGGCGAGGAGGAGGGTTCCCGCGCCGAGCCCGGCAGCGAGGTCGGCAACCTTCGGTGCCTGCTCGAAGATCGCGTGCGTGCGGACGATCAGATAGACGCCTGCGGTCACCATCGTCGCGGCGTGGATCAGCGCGCTGACCGGCGTCGGGCCTTCCATCGCGTCCGGGAGCCACGTCTGCAGCGGCAGCTGAGCCGACTTCGCAACCGCGCCGCCGAGCAGGCCGAGCGCGACGAGGTTCGCGACGGTCGAGCTGTACTCGCCGCCGAGGATTCCGAAGTCGAGCGAGCCGGCCTTCTCGATCAGCAGGAAGAAGGCGAGTGCCATCGTCGCGTCGCCGATCGCGTTCATGATGAAGGCCTTCTTCGCGGCTGCGATCGCGCTCGGACGCTCGTGCCAGAAGCCGATCAGCAGGTAGGACGAGAGGCCGACCATGCCCCAGCCGGCGAGCAGGATGATCAGGTTCCCTCCCTGCACGAGCAACAACATCGAGAAGACGAAGAGCGCCATATAGCCGAAGTAGCGCCGCTCCTCGTCGTCGCCGTCCATGTAGCCGATCGAGTACGCGACGATCAGCCCACCGACGCCTGAGACGATCAGCATCATGAACACCGACAGGGGATCGATCAGCACCTCGAAGCCGGAGCGGTAGGAGCCGCCTGAGATCCAGGTCCAGGCCGTCGAGACGGCCGTCCGTTGGCTTGGGTCGCGCCCGAGCAGCACGATGAACGTGGTGAGCGCGCCGCCGAAGGCGACGAAGCAGGACAGCGTCGCGAGATAGCCGGCGCCGCGTCTGGACAGCCTGCCGCCGGCAAGGGTGATGAGCGCTGACGCAGCCAGCGGTGCGAGCAGGCAGATCCAGGCGCCGTAGACCGCGACGGTCATTTACCCGCGAAGGCTGCTCAGCCGGTCGACGTCGAGGGGTACGCGCTTGCGGTTCAGCGCGACGATGAGCCCAAGGCCGACGACGACCTCGGAGGCGGCGACCGCCATCACGGCGAGCGCGAAGATCTGCCCATCGCCATTGTCGAGGTGCCGCGCGAACGCAATCAGGGCGAGGTTCGCGCCGTTGAGCATGATCTCGAGCGAGAGGAGCACGATCAGCGGATTGCGGCGGATCAACACGCCGAGCGCGCCGACCGAGAAGAGGAAGGCGGCCACCGCGAGGTACCAGGCTGTGCTCGGGCCCATCACAGCGGCGACACCTCCTCTGCGGCAGCTCGCGAGTGGGCGCCGAGGATGACGCCTCCGATCGCGGCCACGAGCAGGACGATCGAGGTGATCTCGAACGCGAGCAGGTGATCGGTCAGGAACAGCCGCCCGACGTAGGCCGGCGTGCCGAACGAGCTGTCGATGTCGTGTGAATGGGCGAGCCGTCCGCTCGCCTTCAGTCCGATCACCACGACGATCTCCACGAACAGCGCGGCGGCAGCGAGCACGGCGCCGACCGCCTGCCAGCTCGGTCCTCCCGCCCAGGGCGAGTCGCTACGCGGCCCGATGTAGGCGATGACGAACAGGAACATGACCATGACGGCGCCGGCGTAGACGAGCACCTGCGCGGCCGCAACGAACTCGGAGGAGAGCAGCAAGTACAGGACTGCCAACGAGCCGAGGTTTCCGATCAGCGCCAGGGCCGAGTAGAACGGGTTGGTAAAGGAGACGACCGCGATGCCGGAACCGAGGCAGGCGAACGCCGCCACGACCCACACAGCCCAGACGAGGACGTTGCCCACCGACGCGATCAGCACTACGAGTGCTCCTCGTAGTAGGCGATCGGCGTGTCGTAGAGCTCGCGATCGGCGACCGGAACGCGTTTGATCGGCTCCGCCAGCAACATGTCCTTCGTGTAGATGAGGTCATCGCGGGAGTACTCGGAGATCTCGTACTCGTTCCCGAGTGTGATTGCGTCGAACGGGCAGGCGAGCTCGCAGTAGCCGCAGAAGATGCAGCGGCTCATGTTGATCTCGTAGATTCGCGCGTACCGCTCTCCGGGCGAGACACGGTTCTCGGGCGTGTTCTCAGCCGGCACGACCCGAATGCAATCCGCCGGACAAGCTGCGGCGCAGAGTGAGCACCCAACGCACTTCTCGAGCCCGTTCTGGTGACGGTGCAGCCGGTGACGGCCGCGGAAGCGAGGGTAGACGGGTCGCTTGTACTCCGGGTACTGCTGCGTGATCGGCTTCCGGAAGAGCTGCTTGAAGGTGACGGCGAAGCCCTTGACGCTGTCGATCGGCTGAGGGCTCATCGACCGACGTTTGGTCGATGAGTGGGGGAAGGGGCGAGGGGGGAAACCGGGAGGCGCGAAGCGCCCGTCCGCGGAGCGGACAGGTGG
>JBKPEC010000006.1:0-7125 GCA_046728195.1 Actinomycetota bacterium | reverse complement strand
GCGACCGAGGCGATCGACCGCCTGCACACAACTGCCGAGTCGCACAACCGGGTGATGGTCGTGGAGGTAATGGGACGTCACACCGGGTGGATTGCGGTGGTCAGCGGCATCGCCGGCGGCGCCGACATGATCCTGATCCCCGAGGAGCCGGTCTCGATCGAGGACGCGTGCAAGGAGCTGCGGCGACGGCACGAGCGCGGCAAGGACTTCTCCATCGTCGTCGTCTCGGAGGGCTACGAGCTCGAGGGCCTGGGTGACGGCGACGACATCGATCAGTTCGGTCACGCGCGCCTCTCCGAGCGAGGCGTCGGGGCCGCGCTGGCGAAGGAGATCGAGGCCCGCACCGGGTACGAGACGCGCGTGACGGTGCTGGGCCACACGCAGCGCGGTGGTTCGCCGACGCCGCGCGACCGGGTGCTCGCGACCCGCTACGGGCTCAAGGCGGCGGACCTCGTCAGCGAGGGGAAGTTCGGGCGCATGGCCGCTCTCCACGGAGACGAGATCGTCGACGTCCCGCTCGCGGAGGCGACCGCCCAGCTCAAGACGGTGCCGCGCGACTGGTGGGCCGTGGCCCAGGCGTTCTTCGGCTGATGCCCGCGCCCGCGACGCGCCTCTTCGGAGGTCAGACCATGACCCGCACGCTCCGCCGCGTTCTCGTGCGGCCGCCGGGCGCCGCCGGGTTCAAGGCCTGGCGCGCGTTCGGCTGGCGCGGCGCGCCCGACCTCGGCCAGCTCGCCGCGGAGCACGACGCCTTCTGCGAAGCCTTGCGTGCCGCAGGCGCCGACGTCGTCCTCGCAGAGACGAAGGTCGAGAGCGACCCCGACTCGATCTACGTGTTCGACGCAGCGATCGTCGCCGACCAGGGCGGAATCGTCTTGCGGTCCGGCAAGGAAGGACGGCTCGTCGAAGGCGACGCGATCGCGGCCGACCTCGAGCGAGCCGGCGTCCCCGTCGCTGCGAGGCTCGCGGAACCGCAGCTCGCCGACGGCGGTGACACGATGTGGCTCGATGATCGCACCCTGATCGTCGGCCGCGGCTACCGAACGAACGACGACGGGATCCACGCCCTGCAGGCCGCGCTTCCGCACGCCGACGTCCTCGCTTTTGATCTCCCACACCTGCACGGCTCGCAGGTCGTCCTCCACCTGCTCTCGCTGCTCAGCCCACTCGACGAGGATCTCGTCGTCGCCTACCTCCCGCTCCTGCCGCTGCGGCTGGTGCAGCTTCTGCGCGAGCTCGAGGTCGAGATCGTCGAGGTACCGGACGAGGAGTTCGAGACGATGGGACCGAACGTGCTAGCGCTGGCTCCTCGAGTCGCACTCGCGCTCGAGGGAAACGACGAGACGAGACGCCGGCTCGAGCGTACCGGGGTCGAGGTCGCCGTCTACCGCGGCGACGAGATCTCGCGCAAGGGTGACGGCGGGCCGACCTGCCTGACGCGCCCACTCCTACGCGGCTAAGCGATACACCGCGACCCACGGGCCCGCGAAGTCGCCGCCTGCCTGGAGGTGGTAGATCCGCCTCGCATGCGTCCGCAGGTCGTCGTAGAAGCGCGCCTCCCGAGGGTAGTTCGAACGCGCACCGAGCACGCGGTCGGTGACCGCCCCGGTGACGACCACGTCCTTGACGCCAAGACGACGCAGGCGCGCGATGTTGCGGTTCTGGTCGAAGTCGCGCTTCGGCCCTGGGAGGCTGAGGGACAGAACGCGCAGCCCTGGAAACGAGGGCGTCGACGGATCGGCGGCGATCCGCGTCCCCGGTCGGAGGTTGCGCTCGATCCACCGTTGGGCAACGACGCGCGTGTCGGTGCGCGTGAGCTGCTTCGTGTCCCGGATCGACCAGGTCAAGGGGACGACGAGCAGGAGCAGCGTGACCGGTGCGAGCGAGCGCATGCGTCCCGCGAGCGCCGCGAGCGGCGGCACGAGCGGAAGCACGTAGCGATCGAAGTGCGCGTGGAGCGTCAGCAGGTCGACGAAGTAGGCGAGCACGAACAGGGCGAGGATGAGATCCGCCTTCGTCCGCCGGATCAGGGCGACCACGAGCCCGATCGCGCACACGATCAGGGCCGGGCCGAGGCCGTGCCAGAGGCGATCGACGAACGCAATCAGCGCGAAGTGGTCGTGCTCGAAGCCGAGCCAACCGTCGCGTGCGAGCCGCTGCACCCGGAAGGCCTCGTGCCACGCCTGGTGCCGGTGGACGAGAACGAACGGGCTCGAGGCGAAGAACGCCGCGACGGCGAGCGCGATGGACACCGCCAGGCGTGGCCACTGCTTCCAACCCGCCACAACCAGCGGGACGAGCAGGAAGACGCCGGGATACTTGAAGCCGGTCGCCAGACCGACCGCGACCCCGGCAAGCTCCAGCCGTCCGCTGACCATCAGGGCGAGGGCAACGGCCACTCCGAGCGTGAGCGGAACATCCGTCACGGCCACGCGCGAATAGGCGACGTGGATCGTGCAGACCGCCATGATTGCGGCGGCAACGGCGCCGGCAGAGGTTCCGAAGGCGCGACGGCCGAGCCACCAGGTCGCAGCGATCGCCGCCAGCGCGAGGACGACGCCGACGATGCGGGCGGTCAGATAGGACGGCTCGTCCTGCCACGCCTGGAACGGCGCGTTCACGTACATGAGCAGCGACGGGTAGTCGAACCAGTGCGGATCGCCGCCGCCGCCGTGCACCAGCTTCCACGCCCGAGGGACGATCGACTGCTCGTCCGGATTCAGCAGATTCCCGAACGGAAGGCCGTACTCGATGCCGACGGCACGCAGCGCGGCCGCACCGGCAAGGATTGCCACCAGCGCAGTTCCCCGACCGCCCCACTGGCTCTCTGACCAGCGGTCGAGCGCGCGGCTGACGCTAAACCTGCGGCGGACCGTCACCGACGAGCTCGGCGACGTCTGTCGCGCCGA
Source organism: Actinomycetota bacterium (assembly GCA_046728195.1). Classification (GTDB taxonomy): domain Bacteria; phylum Actinomycetota; class Thermoleophilia; order Gaiellales; family Gaiellaceae; genus 3-1-20CM-4-69-9. The sequence continues at coordinate 4,216 of JBKPEC010000006.1, read as the reverse complement.
CGATCACCGCATCGACTCCAGCCCGTTCGAGCTCCTCGACCTGCTCGCGGCTCGTCACAGGCGCGTCGGCAACTGCCAGCTTGCCCGCCGGTATGTCCGGGAGAAGCTCGAGCACGTGGCCGAGCCCTTCGTGTTCCTCGCCGTTCTCGGCGGCGAGCAGGAAGATCTCCGGATCGAGGCGCTCGAGCGCGAGCTCCAGCTCCTCTTCGTTCCGCACTGCGACGACGCAGTCGAGCCCGAGCTCGGTCGCCTCAGCATGCTGGCGGGCGAGCCATTCTCCGTCCTCGCCCGCGTCCTCCACGGTGATCAGCCAGGCATCGGCTCCGGCGAACGCGGCTTCGGTCGGGGAGCCTGAGGCCCGCCACAGGATCGGAAGCTCGGTCGCTGAGCGCAGGTCTTCCACCGGCCCGCTGATCGCGAGGGCCTCGGCCCCTTGTGCAGCCGCGCGGCGTGCACCATCCGAATCGACGACGTTGACGATGACGGAGATCCCGTCCCCCTCGGCAATGGCCTGGCTGAACCGGCGCTCACTCCTCACGGCAGAAGTATCTCTACTGGCCGACCGGATGCCAGACGGTCTTGAGCTCGAGAAAGGACGCGATGTCCCACGGGCTCTGCGCGTCCGGGCTGCCACGCACGACACGCTTGACGTTTGCCGCAGCGGCCCGCTCGAGGTCGGCGGAAGCGCCGTCCGCGCCGGTGAGATCGAGCGCGTTGACGTCCATGTGGGACGCAAGCCAGGGGGCAAGCTCGTTCATGTGCCCGGTGAGCAGGTTGACCGCGCCGCCCGGGAAGTCCGACGTCGCCAGTGCCTCCGCCAGCTCGATCGCCGCCAGTGGATGGGTCTCGGACGCGACGGCCACGACGGTGTTGCCGCCGGTCAGTGCCGGAACGACACGGGAGACGAGGCCGAGCAGGGGAGGCTCGTCGGGCGCGAGCACCGCGACGACGCCGGTCGGCTCGGGCACGGTGAAGTTGAAGTACGGGCCGGCCACCGGGTTCGACGATCCCAGAACCTGTGCGAGCTTGTCGGCCCAGCCCGCGTACCAGACGACGCGGTCGACCGTTCGCTCGACCTCCTGGCGGCCGCTGCTCAGGTCGGCGAACTCGGCGGTGCGCGTCTCGATCATCTCGGCGAGGCGATAGAGAACCTGGCCGCGGTTGTACGCGGTCATACCAGCCCACTTCGGCAGGGCCGCGCGTGCGGCGCGGACGGCATCGCGCACGTCCTTGCGTGATGCTCGGGCGACGTTCTGTCCTTCGGCCTCATAGGTGCGGCCCGACTCGGATCGCGGAAATGCCCCCCCGATGAAGAGCTTGTAGGTCTTTTTGACGGGGAGGCGGCTAGCCACGCCGGGTCTCCGCCCCATCGAATTCGAGGTACGGCTCGAGGCCGTGCCGCCCGCCCTCGCGGCCGAAGCCTGACTCCTTGTAGCCGCCGAACGGCGAGCTCGGGTCGAAGCGGTTGTACGTGTTCGCCCACACGACGCCGGCACGCAAGCGCTCGGCCATCCAGAGTATGCGCGAGCCCTTCTCGGTCCAGACACCCGCGCTCAGCCCGTACGGCGTGTTGTTCGCCTTCTCGACTGCCTCTTCCGGGGTGCGGAACGTGAGGATCGAGAGGACGGGCCCGAAGATTTCCTCCTGCGCGATGCGATAGCTCTGCGCAACGTTCGTGAACACAGTCGGCGCGAACCAGTAGCCCTTCTCCGGCAGCCGACACGGCGGTTGGTAGATCTCCGCTCCTTCTTCGGCGCCTGAGGCGACCAGCTCCTCGATCTTCTCGAGCTGCTGCTTCGAGTTGATCGCGCCGACGTCCGTGTTCTTGTCGAGCGGATCCCCCACGCGCAGAGTTGTCAGGCGCCGCTTCAGCTTTTCGACGACCGGCTCGTAGATCGACTCCTGGACGAGCAGGCGCGAGCCCGCACAGCAGACGTGACCCTGGTTGAAATAGATCCCGTTGATGATTCCCTCGACCGCCTGGTCGAGCGCCGCGTCGTCGAAGATGATGTTCGCAGCCTTGCCGCCGAGCTCGAGCGTGAGCTTCTTGCCGGTACCGGCCAGTTGACGCTGGATGGCCTTGCCGACATCGGTAGAGCCCGTGAACGCGATCTTGTCGACGCCCTCCGACTCCACGATCGCCGCTCCCGTTCGTCCGTCCCCTGTGACGATGTTCACCACGCCGGGCGGGAGCTCGGCCTGGCGCAACACATCGGCGAAGAGCAGAGCGGATAGCGGTGTCGTCTCGGCGGGCTTCAGGACGACGGTGTTCCCGGCTGCAAGCGCCGGCGCAATCTTCCAGGCCAGCATGAGCAGCGGGAAGTTCCACGGGATGATCTGACCGGCGACGCCGATCGGGCGCGGCCGGCGGTTCGGGAACGCGTACTCGAGCTTGTCGGCCCAGCCCGCGTAGTAGAAGAAGTGCGCCGCCGAGAGCGGCAGGTCGACGTCGCGGGATTCCCTGATCGGTTTTCCGCCGTTCAACGACTCGAGCACCGCGAACTCCCGCGAGCGCTCCTGCAGGATCCGCGCGATCCGGAAGAGGTACTTCGCGCGCTCCGCGGGCGCGACATCCGACCAGCCGTTCTCGAACGCCTCCCGTGCGGAAGCGACCGCAGCCTCTACTTCCTCCACCGTTGCCTGTCCGACTTCGGCGAGGGGCTCTTCATCCGCGGGCGAGATGGTCGTATACGTCTCACGCGGCCCGAGCCACTCACCGCCGATGTAGTGGCCGTAGCGCTCCCGCAGCGTGACGATGTCGCGCGCCTCGGGCGCGGGCGCGTACGCCCATTCCTTCGGGACGGGAGTCCGATGCTGCTTTCGGTCGAGCTCAGTCAACGGTGAAGTAGTCCGGGCTTTGGTACGCCCCGGTCTTCTCCTTCCGCAGTTGCATGAGCAGATCGTTCAGGAGGGACGACGCGCCGAGGCGATAGAGATCGGGCGTCAGCCACTCCGGCCCCAGCGTCTCGTGCAGCTGCACCAGGTACTGCACCGCCTGCTTCGCCTGGCGAATCCCGCCGGCCGGCTTCATGCCGATCATGCGCCCGGTCTCCTCGTAGACGTCCCGAATCGCCTCCAGCATGCAGAGCGTGACCGGTAGCGTCGCCGCGCCTGGGAGCTTGCCCGTAGACGTCTTGATGAAGTCCGCGCCGGCCGCCATCGCGAGCAAGGAGGCGCGTCGGACGTTGTCGTAGGTGCCGAGCTCGGCGACCTCGAGGATGACCTTCAGATGGGCGTCGCCGCACGCCTCCTTCACCCGCACGATCTCGTCGTAGACCTTCGCGTAACGGCCGGAGAGGAAGGCGCCGCGGTCGATGACCATGTCGACCTCGTCGGCGCCGTGGTCGACGACCCAGCGCACCTCCTCGAGCTTCGCTTCGAGCGGGGACTGACCCGACGGGAACGCGGTGGCGACGGAAGCCACCTTCACGCTCGTGCCCTGGACGCGTTCGACTGCAGACGGGACGAGGTTCGGATAGACGCAGATCGCGGCGACCGACGGTACGCCCGCGTCGCTCGGATCCGGTCGGATCGCCTTCGACGCGAGGGCCGCGATCTTCCCCGGGGGGTCCTGGCCCTCGAGCGTCGTGAGATCCATCATCCGCACGGCCAGCTCGAGCGCGAACACCTTCGCCTCACGCTTGATCGACCTCCTCGCGAGGGACGCTGCGCGCTCCTCGAGCGCAACCGCGTCGATCGAGCCGATTCGAGGCAGTCGCGGCTCGAGTGGAAGCTCGAATCCACGCGGAAGGGCAGGTGCCTTCGCCATGGGACGAGTGTAGCTCCCGGCAATCTGCGGAAAGTCAGGGCGAATGGAGGGGCTTCGGGTCGAGAACTGGATCGAGCTGCAGGAGCAGCTCTTTGCCGATTCGTGGAGCGAAGCCTTCACCGAGCGCGTGCTGTTCCCGGGCCTCGACGGCCTGTCGCGCTGGGTCGCCCGCTACTACGCCCCGCGCGAGACCGAGTAGAGGTACACGCGGGAACTAGGGTCCCACCACACCCGCCCACCGACAGCGTACGAACAAATGTGCGCCGTGTCTGTTCCCGAACCGCGGCGAAGGAGTAAGAGGCTCAGGTAGGGGTCAAAGCCCGAGCCGCTCGAGCAAGGCCTCGTCTCGCCGCCACCTTGGCTTCACCTTGACCCGGAGCTCGAGGTACACGGGATGCCCGAGCAGCGTCTCGATCTCGGGGCGCGCCCGACGCCCGATCTCCCGCA
>JBKPEC010000005.1:0-4020 GCA_046728195.1 Actinomycetota bacterium | reverse complement strand
TGGTCGTCCGGCCCGATCCGGTCGCCCTCGCCGCCTGAAGCAGCGATTCGTCCGAAGGGCGGGCGCGTGGTCCGCCCTTCTGGATCGTGCTAGCACGAGCTGGAAGACGCCAGGGGCCCGGCTTTCCCACGCTGGAGGGCGGAGCTAGATTCGCCCCATGGCCCGTTTCCTCAAACCGCTGATCGAGCGCCGCACGTATGCCGAGACGCTCGACCTCCTTCTCGACCTTGCGTTCGGGACGTTGTGGTTCACGCTCTTCACGACCCTCATCGCCACCGGCGCGAGCCTGCTGATCACGCTGGTCGGCCTGCCGATCCTCACGGCGACGTTCTTCCTGGCACGTGCGGCCGGCTGGTTCGAGAGGCGGCGCGCCCATGGGTTCCTGGGCATTCACATCGAGGATCCCGTTCGTCGACCGGCGAAGAGCGACGGGCTTTGGCACAGGCTCGTCGCGCCCTTCCGCGACCGGACGACGTGGAAGGAGCTCTTCTACCTCTGGCTCGTTCAGCCCGTGCAGTCCGTCGTCAACTTCACCGTCGCGGTCACCGCCTGGGCAGTCCCCCTGTGGGCGATCACGCTGCCGATCTATGCGGTCCGCCGGCAAGGGGCCGCGCCCGAGATCTGGCCGGGCGAGACGCTGAACACCTGGAGCGAGGTGATTCCCACCGCCGTGGCCGGCCTGCTCGTTCTCTCCCTGGTGCCCTGGATCATCCGCGGCTTCGCCCGCGCTGACGCCGCTGCGGCACGCTGGGGGCTCAGCCCGAGCAAGACGGATGCGCTCGAGGAACGGGTCGACACGCTGCGCCAGACGCAGGCGCGCTCCGTCGACATCGCGATGGCCGACCGCCGCCAGATCGAGCGCGACCTCCACGACGGTGCGCAGCAGCGACTCCTATCGCTCGGGATGGATCTCGGGATGGCGCTCGAGAAGTTCGAGTCCGATCCCGACACCGCCCGCGCGCTCGTCGGCGGCGCCCACGAGGAGGTGCAACGCGCAATCGCAGAGCTGCGCAACCTCGCCCGCGGCATCCATCCCGCCGTTCTCACCGACCGAGGGCTCGACGCGGCGCTGTCGGCGCTCGCGGCACGCTCTCCGATTCCGGTTCGCCTCGACGTCCAGCTGCGCGAGCGTCCACCGGCGTCGGTCGAAGCCACCGCCTACTTCATCGTCGCCGAGGCCCTGGCGAATGCGGCGAAACACGCACACGCGCACGCAGTCGACGTCCGGGTACGGCTCATCGGCGACAGGCTGCGCGTCGAGGTCGCCGACGACGGTGTCGGCGGCGCGAAAGAGGAGCCCGGGGGCGGCATCGCCGGGCTCGCCGATCGTGCCTCCTCCGTCGAGGGCTCGCTCAGCGTCGCCAGCCCGGCGGGCGGCCCCACGGTCATCGCCGCGGAGCTCCCATGCGCATCGTGATCGCGGAGGACTCCGTCCTGCTTCGCGACGGGCTCACCCGCATGCTCACGGATCACGGTCACGAGGTGGTCGGTTCGATCGACGACGCGATCGGGCTCGTGCAGCTCGTCGAGGAGGAGGCGCCCGACCTGGTCATCATCGACGTGCGGATGCCTCCGACGCACACCGACGAGGGCATTCGCGCCGCGCTCGAGCTGCGCGGGCGCCGACCGGATCTTCCCGTTCTCGTGCTCTCGCAGTACGTCGAGGAGAACTACGCCAGCGAGCTGCTCTCCGGCGACCTCGGCTGCGTCGCGTACGTGTTGAAGGATCGCGTCACCGACGTGGGGCAGTTTCTCGAGACGGTCGAGCGGATCGCAGACGGAGGGACGGCGATCGATCCGGAGGTCGTCTCACAGCTGCTCGCTCGCACTCGGCGGCACGAGCCGATCAGCGACCTCAGCCCGCGCGAGCGCGAAGTCCTGGGCTTGATGGCCGAGGGGCGCACGAATGCGGCGATCGCCGGGCAACTCGTGATCACCCAGCGCGCCGTCGAGAAGCACGTGAAGAGCATCTTCCAGAAGCTGCGGCTTGCGCCGGTCGACACCGACCACCGTCGAGTGCTCGCAGTGCTTCGGTATCTCGAGGCCCGCTAGGTCTCGTGGTGGCCACAGTTCGATCCTCCCCGCCGTTCGATCCCCGGTTCAAACCCCTCAAGCCGGTGCCTCCGGCGCGCCATCTTCTGCGGGCCAAGGATCTGATCGACGCTCGCTACCGCGAGCCGCTCGACGTTCCGACGTTGGCGCGGGCCGCCCGACTCTCGCCGGCGCACTTCAGCCGCGAGTTCCGGAGAGTGTTCGGCGAGTCCCCACACCAGTACCTGCTCACGCGCAGGCTCGAGCGCGCGGCTGAGCTCCTCCGCAACACGGACCGCACGGTCGCCGACATCTGCCTCATGGTCGGGCTCCGCAGCGTGGGCTCGTTCACGACGAGCTTCGGACGGGCGTTCGGAATGTCGCCGACCGCGTACCGTGCGAGCCACCCGCCCGCGTCGGCCCGGGTGCGCATCCCGACCTGCATCCTCCAGGCGTACGCCCGCCCGCCATACAGCAGTTTTCGAGAAGACAAGGCCGGCGCGCGCAGCTAGCTTCGTCGCTCCCGTCAAACGATCAGCGGAGGACGAAAATGCTGAACAGCATCACTTTCTTCACCGTGTGGGTGCACGACCAGGACGAAGCTCTCTCCTTCTATACGGACAAGCTCGGGCTCGAGCTCCGCGACGACGTCACCGTTCCCGAGCTCGGAAACTTCCGCTGGGTGACGGTCGGCGTCCCGGGCCAGGACGTCGCCGTGAGCCTCGTCGCCATTCCCGGCCCGCCCGTCTTCGACGACGAGACGCGCAAGCAGATCGTCAACATCGTGTCCAAAGGCGCAGCCGGCGGGCTGATGTTCTCGACCGACGATTGCAGAGCCTCGTACGAGGAGCTGAAGGGACGCGGCGTCGAGTTCCTTCAGGAGCCGACGGAGCAGCCGTACGGCATCGACGCGAGCTTCCGCGACCCCTCGGGGAACCAGGCCCGGCTCGTGCAGTCGCGGTAGGCGCGGGTGCGGCGCCGGGCGGCAATCTCGGCGTCGCCGCTCGGCTTCGCATCCGCTGAAGGAGTAGTCGCCGCAGACGCGAACCGGGGGCCATCGGTGGGCAGGCGGCCCGCCCTCAGAGGAGGGGATCTATGGACACTGCGGTTGCTCCAGTCCAGATGCGGAGCGTGGCGCGCTGGACGTCACTTGCAGGAGCGGTGTACGTCGTGCTGTTCGTTGTCGGAACGATCGTGCTCTTCAGCGGAGCTCCTGCCGGAGACGCCCCACCGCTGAAGGTGATCCGGTGGTACGCCGACAGCGGCCATCGAGACCGAGTAAACGTCGGCTGGATCCTGGTCGGGCTGGGCATCTTCTTCTTCCTCTGGTTCGCCGCAACGGTTCGACGCGCCGTGATAGCCGTCGACGGCGAAGGGATCCTGACGGCCGTCGTCGGCATCGGTGGAGGCGTCTATGCCGCCGTTGCCTTCGCGGCTGTCGCGCTGAACAGCGGGATCAGGACGATGAGCGACGACACGTTTCAGCACCAGGTCTACCCCGACTTGATCCACGCAGCCAACGACGCGGGTTACGTCATGCACGCCACCGGCGCTGCGGCGCTAGGCGCGATGATCATCGCCATGTCGCTCGCCTTCATGTGGGGAGGCGTCTGGCCGAAGTGGGCCGGCTGGTTGGGCGTCGTCGTCGGAATCCTCGCGATCGGCGCGATCTTCTTCTTCACGCAGTGGCTCTTCCTGCTCTGGATCCTGGTCGTCTCGGTGTGGATGTTCCTCCGCTGGACTCCGAGCGCCGCCGCCGGAGCCGTTTGACGTAGGCCGCAGCGCACGCGGGGCTCTGCGCGGTTTCTCGGAGCCCCGCCTCCTACTGCAATCCTTTGGCCGTGGCGCTGCCGACGGTCACAGCGGAGGAGCTCCACCGCAAGCTCGAGGGCGGCGAGATGTTCGTGCTCGTCGACGCGCTCGCGCCGATGATCTACGCGCACTCACATCTCCCGGGGGCGATCAACCTTCCGTCGGCTGACGTCGATC
>JBKPEC010000004.1:0-7815 GCA_046728195.1 Actinomycetota bacterium | reverse complement strand
CATCCGCATCGACTTCGACAATCCTTGCGAAGACCAGCGCGTCCGCGTGCACGTCCCGCTGCGCGAGTCTGCCGACCGCTCCTTCGCAGAAGGACAGTTCGCCGTTGTCGAGCGCGGGCTGGAAGTGGAAGGCGGCTACGGTGAGGTGGCCGTCCCGACGTACCCGGCCGGCTCGTTCGTCGCAGCGGGAGGAACTGCCCTCCTTCTCGAGCAGGTCACCGAGTACGAAGTCGTGGGCGACGAGCTCGCGCTGACGATCCTGCGCTCGACCGGTTACATCAGCCGGAACCAGAATCCGTGGCGCGAGGATCCGGCCGGACCCGAGCTGCCGACTCCCGCAGCGCAGCTCCACGGTCCGCACAGCTTCTCGTTCGCCTGGTACCCGAGCAGCGAGGCAATCCACGAGCAAGCCGAGCAGTACCGACATCCACTCCTTGCGGTGTCCGGAAGGTCAGAGACACGCGATCTCAGGTCGCACGCCGGCCCCGGTCTCGAAGCGGACTCGCGGGTCGTGCTGACCGCACTCCACCGCGATTACGCGCGACTGGTCAACGAGAGCGCAGAGCCGCAGCCCATCAGCTTCGCGGGAAACGAGCTCGAGCTTCGACCGTGGGAGATCCGCACGATCCAACTTTGACCGCCGCTGATCGTCCAAGGGGACAATGCGGCTCGTTTTACTGTGCCTTGTGGCCTGGCTCGTCCTGGCCGTTGCGGCGCTCGCCTCCGATGGGGCCGGGCACGGCAGCGGTCACAGGAGCGGACCCGGCTACCTCAGCGCCGGCTAGCCCCGCCGGCGCCAGAAACCCGACCGCGGCTGTTCCGCCGCGGGCTCCTCGCCGAGCGCGCGCGCAGCAGAGAGGAAGTCCGGAGCTCGTAGCGTCATCAGCTCCGCGCGCTCGAGGTCGGCCAGCTCAGTGCCCTGCACGCCGGCGAGCCGGAGCGCCTGTGCATTCAGCGCTTGCTCGAACAAGGTGCGCGCGAACCTGGCGTTGCCAAAGCCTTCACCGCGAGCCGCGCCGGCGAGGATCTGGCGCAAGACGTTCGTCGCCTCCTCGTCCAGCGTGTACTCGTACTCGCCCGCCAGCTTCTTCGTGATCTCGACGAGCTCGTCCGTCGAGTAGTCGGGAAACGCGATCTCGCGCGAGAACCGGGAGCGCAGGCCCGGGTTCGAGCGGAGGAAGTGGTGCATCAGCCGCGGATAGCCGGCCACGATCACGACCAGGCGATGCCGGTAGTCCTCCATCCGCTTGAGCAGCGTCTCGATCGCCTCGGGCCCGAAGTCCTGCCGCTCGTCCGCAGGCGCGAGCGCGTACGCCTCGTCGATGAAGAGAACCCCGTCGAGCGCCCGACGGATTGCACGGTCGGTCTTGATCGCGGTCATTCCGACGTACTGCCCGACGAGCCCGGCGCGATCGACCTCGACGAGGTGGCCGCGACGCAGCAGGCCCATGGCGCGGTACATCTCCGCGAGCAGCCGCGCGACCGTTGTCTTGCCGGTGCCTGGATTCCCGAGGAAGACGAGGTGCTGTGAGGTCGCCACCTCCGGCAGGCCGTGCCGCTGGCGCTCCGCCTGGATCTGCAGGAACGCGATGAGCGCCCGCACCTGCTCCTTCACCGTGTCCAGCCCGATCAGCGCGTCGAGCCCGGCCTGGAGCTCCTCCATCGTCCGCGCGGGCTCGGGCCGCCTGAACTGATCCGAGATCCAGTCGCTCGGATCGGGAGCGCCGGTCGTCTGGGACAGACGCTCGCCCAGGACCCTCAGGCCGCGGGCGACGTCTTCGAGTGGGTTACGCGCCATACCGCGCCCATTCTGCCCACCGAACGAGGGATCCGGCTCAACCCGACCGCGGGTGATGCCGATTCGTTAACCTGGTTAACGAAATGTCATTCGTCGCCGCCGACCCCACTGTCCTCGCCAACCGCCTGCGCCCGGTGCTTCTGAAGCTCAACCGGCACCTGCGGCGCGAAGTCCATTCGCTCGGCGTGACCGGCGGCCAGGTCGCCCTGCTCATCCAGATCAAGCAGCGACCTGGGATCGGAATGCGCGAGCTTGCCTCGCTCGAGCGCATCTCGGTGCCCGGTATGTCGAAATACATCACGAAGCTCGAGGAGGCAGGGCTCGTCCAGCGCGCGCCGGTGGAAGGCGACCAGCGGCGCGTCGGGCTGAGCCTCACCGCCGACGGTCACAAGGTCCTCCGCTCCGTGAAGTCGAAGCGCACCGCCTGGCTCTCCGCGCGGCTCCGCGAGCTCGATCCTGAGGAGCTGGATGCGATCGACGCGGCGATCGAGCCGCTCACGAACCTGCTGGAAGCGGAGGAAGCGTGACGGCGGCGATTCTTCGCGCCGGCGCGCGCACCTTCCTCTCCGTCCGTAAGCACCGCAACTACCGTCTCTTCTTCAGCGGTCAGGTCATCTCCAACATCGGCACCTGGATGCAGCGCGTCGCGCAGGCGTGGCTCGTCCTCTCGCTGACGCATTCGCCCTTCGCCGTCGGGATTCTCGCGCTCTGCCAGTTCTTGCCCTTCACGCTGTTCAGCCTGGTGGCCGGCGTCGTCGTCGACCGGCTCGACGCCTGGCGCACCGTGATCAGCACCCAGTTCACGCAGATGCTGCTCGCCTCGACGATCGCGGTCATCGCGCTCGCCGGGGTCGCCCGGCCGTGGCACGTCTATGTGATTGCGGCGCTGATGGGACTCGTCCAGGTGCTCGACGCGCCCTCGCGGCAGTCCCTGACGTTCCGGATGGTCGGGCCCGCCGAGCTGCCGAACGCGATCAGCCTGAACTCGGGTGTGTTCAACGGAGCGCGCATCTTCGGCCCCGCGCTCGGCGGCGTGCTCATCGCCGCGGTCGGCGCCGGCGTCTGTTTCGCCGTCAACGCCGCGAGCTACCTCGCCGTCTTGGCCGGGCTCTTGCTGATGCGGCCCCAGGAGTTCCACGCTGTCGAGCGGCGTGAACGTCCGCGCTCTCTCTACTCGAGTCTCAAGGAAGGCGTGTCCTACGCGCGCCACAACGAGCAGATCTGGCTGATGCTCTGGCTCGTCTTCGTGCTGAGCACCTTCTGCCTCAACTTCAACGTCCTGCTTCCCGTCCTCGCGAAGCAGACGCTCCACTCGGGGCCGCAACTGTTCGGACTGCTCTCGGGCGTCTTCGGTGTCGGCGCGTTGATCGGGGCACTCGTCTCCGCCCACGTCAGCCGTGCAACGGTCGGGACGACGGCTCTCGGCAGCGCGGGCTTCGCTCTGGCCGAGCTGCTGATCGCGCCTCTCCGGAGCACGACGCTGCTCGTCCTGCTCCTCTTCGTGGCCGGCATCTGCTTTACCACGTGGTCGTCCAACGCGAACTCCCTCGTCCAGCTCGCCTCGCCGGATTACCTGCGCGGGCGACTGATCGGGATCTACTTCTTCGCGTTCGCGGGCAGCGGCACGCTCGGCGGGATCATGGCCGGATGGCTCACGGCCGCGGGCGGCACGGAGCTGTCGTTCGCGGTCGCCGGGATCGCGGGCGTGGCGATGTCTCTCTACGTCTGGCTCCGCTCCCGAGACGCCCCGCTGATGGAGAAGCGGCCCGCAGAAGAACAACCCGCGACTTAACGAAATCCTTCCGACCTCCATACCGGGCGCTCATCGCCTGCGGACATAACGAGTCCCGACGACGGTCTTCGCGACAGGGGGATTGCGATGAAACGCAGGCTCGGGCTGGCGGTCGCGGTGGCGCTGGCGCTCTGCGCCGGGATTGCGGTAGCGGCAGGCGAGCGGGGCGGCCCCGCTCGGGCCGCCGCCGCGACGCAGCGGCCGAACGTCCTCGTGCTCGAGACGGACGATCAGACGCTAGACGAGATGGCGGTGCTGCCGAACGTACGGCAGCTGATCGGCGACCAGGGCGTCACCTTCGACAACAACTTCGACTCGTTCTCGCTCTGCTGCCCGTCCCGCGCGAGCTTCCTCACCGGCCAGTACTCCCACAACAACGGCGTGCGCGGCAATGCGCCGCCTAACGGCGGCTACCAGGCGCTCGACAAGACCAACACGCTCGCGGTCTGGCTGCAGCGAGGCGGCTACTACACGATCCACCTCGGCAAGTTCCTGAACGGCTACGGGCTTCAAAACCCGACCGAGATACCCGCCGGGTGGAGCGAATGGCACGGCGCCGTCGATCCCACGACCTACCGCTACTACGGCTACACGCTCAATGAAGGCGGAACGCTCCACACCTACTGCGCCCCACCGCAGCCGTCCTGCTATCAGACCGACGTCTACCGGGACAAGGCCGAGGAGATCATCCGCCGCCGCGCGCCCGAAGGACCGTTCTTCCTGTGGGTGGCGTTCCTCGGTAACCACGCGGGCGCTCCCCGCGAGCCGGGAGATCCGCGAGGTCTCGGCACCCCCGTTCCCGCGCCGCGGCACCGCGACGCCTTCAAGAGCACGGCACTGCCGCAGCCGCCGAACTTCAACGAGGCGGACGTCTCGGACAAGCCGCAGGTCATCAGGCGGCGTCCGCTCCTCAACGCGCGCGAAATCGCCGCGATCCAGGAGAACTGGCAGCAGCGCCGAGAGACGCTGCTGTCGGTCGACGAGGCGGTCGCATCGATCGTCGACACGCTGCGCCAGACCGGTGAGCTCGACAACACGCTGATCATGTTCACCTCCGACAACGGCTTCTTCCACGGCGAGCACCGCATCTCGAACGGCAAGGTGCTCTGGTACGAGCCTTCCATCCACCTGCCGCTGCTGATGCGCTGGACCGGGAACACGTCGCTCCCACGCGGTGTGCGTCGCAGCCAGCTGACGATGAACGTCGACGACGCCGAGACGATTCTCGACGCGGCCGGCGTGCAGCCGGGCCGCAAGGAGGACGGAGTGTCGCTCCTTCCCTTCTGGCGCGACGGTCGCATGGAGATCGGCCGCGATCTGCTCATCGACAACTCGCCGGGCACGGGGCATTTCGACGGAATTCGCACGCAGCACTACAAGTACGCCGAGTACGCAAACGGCGACCGTGAGCTGTACGACCTGCGCAAGGATTCCTACGAGCTGCAGAGCCTGCACGCCAATCCCGCGTACGACGCGCTCAAGGCGTCACTCGCCGCTCGGCTGCACGCACTCGTCGCCTGCGCAGGTGCGAGCTGTCGCGCGAGGCCGAGCGTCAACTTCACAGCCGCGCGTCGCGGCCGGTGCGGGGTCGTGACGGCGAGCGTTGGAGGGCGGGAGCTCCAGTCGGTGACGTTCTTCGTCAACGGCCGCGCAGTGCTCGCCGATCTGCGTCCACCCTTCCGCGCGAAGCTGCACTTCAAGAAGCGCTCAGTCGTGCGCGCGCGAGTGTCGCTGGCCTTTGACAGGTTGGTCACGCTCGATCGCAGCGTGCGCGCCTGCCGCTGAAGGTTCGGTCAGAGGGGGCCGAAGAGCGGAGCCCGCCGACGCGGTCGGGCTCCGCTCCAACTCGCCGCCTTTACCCGTTGCCAAGCCCGATCACGCCGATCTTCGTCGAGACCGCAAAGGTTTCACCAACTTCTTAAGCCGATCTTCGGCTGCTCTTAGCCGGACCCTGATCGATCGGGAAAAGGACAAACCCGCGACCGAAAGGAGGTCCACGTGTTCCGACCCAAGCATGCCGCTCTGATTGCCGGCGCCGTGACTGCGCTGGCAGTCGGCGGCACAGGGGTTGCGATCGCCGCCAGCGGCGGCGGCTCGAGCTCCAAGTCGTCGGGCGCGGCCACGACAGCGACGACTACGCAGCCGAGCTCGTCACATTGCGATCACGACAACAGCACCTAGAGGGCCTACCTGACCGCCGGCGCGACCCGCGAGGGCGCGCCGGCGGTCGGAAGTAGCCAAGCTTCCCAGACGCACAGCTCTTCCGGCTAGGCGAGATTCACGCTCGTCAGAACAAAAACCGCCTGCTGCGGCACCGTGATGTTGACGCCTCCGTTCGCGTCACTGGCAACGGTCTTGGTTGCGCCGCGCAAACCGTCGCCTGCTTCGTTCCAGATCGCGAGCCGAAGCTGCTTCGACGCTGGCAGACCGCCGATGCTGTAACTCACCTGAACGTCCGAGACGGTGTCCAGCTGCGCGCCCGCGGTGTCGAGACCGATCACCGTCAACTGCTTGCTCTTTCCCAGATAGGCAGCCAGGAGACGAGACGTGTCCGGCACGGAGTCGACGGAAACCACCTGCCAGCCAGGTTTGACTACCGTCGTGAAGAGTTGCAAGAGGTTGTACATCGGATAGAGCGGCCAGCCGTTCTGCGGCGCTCCGATCGCGTAGTAAGCCTGCGTTCCATTGTCGTACTTGCCGAAGTACGAGTCCCACTTGCTCGTTCCGAGATAGCCTAGGTCGGCGGCGAGGACATCGAACCACGCGTGCTGGAAGGCGCTCACGTTCGTCTGCGTGATGGGCGTGCCGTCCTGCCAGACGCCGGGATCGACCTGCGGCGCACCGTTGAAGGTGCGTAACCCCCGCACGCCGTACTCGCTGACGTAGACGGGCTTTCGGCCGGCCTCCGGGAGTGAGTCCACGATCGCGCGCACCTCGGTCAGCCGGTCCACGATCTTCTGCGTATCCCAGTAGTCCCAGAAGACGTGGATCGAGTAGGCGTCGAGGATGTCCGACATATGGGCTGCGAGGTACTGAAACCACACGTCCTGGTTGGGCGCGCCCGTGTCGGGCCCGCGTACGAGGTCGCCGCCCATGTAGCGCACCTGCCCGCGGATGCTCTGGATCAGCGGATCCAGGTCGCGGTACTGCTTCTCGTACGCCTCCATCGTGATCCGCGTGCGGTTGGGCTCGTTCTGAAGAGTCACCCACCGCAGATGGGTGATCCCACGGTTGCGAACGAGATCGAGAAGGACGTCGGCGAACTTCTGTGGCAGGAACGTTCCACCCTGCCAGGTGATGTTGATGTCGGTCCCGGTGCTCTGGGCAAACTGGACCGTCCTGATGAAGGACTGCATCTTGTCCGGGTCGGTGAACGCCTGCAGCGTGAAGAAGATGCGCGAGAACTCGGGGTGCAGGGCCCGCATCTTCTGCTCCATGTCGACGACGTTCTGGTCGGTGACGCCGACCGCACGACTGAGTGCCGCGTAAACGTGGTGGTTGAACTGTCCGCCGTAGCCCGCGAACGATCGGACGAGGACCCTGGAGCTGCGCGCGAGGAACTCCACGACGTTGACAGTCACGCGTCGCGGCCTCGCCCCGGTGAGGGTGACGGAGAGCGGTGTCGGACCGAGCGCGCTCAGGCTGATTGGGAGCTTGACCGTCGTTCGGTGTCTCGGACGAAACGTCGCAGAGCGCTTTGCGAGCGGCTGGCCCGCCGCGGTGACGGTAACTGTCGCTTTGCGCGGCCGAGCGGCGCGGTCGATGACCGTGACGGCGACGTAGAACGGGTGACCCGGCAGGACGGCCCGGTTCGTCTTGACCGAGCCCACGACGAGACCCGAGGGTGGAGCGGCAGCGGCCGTGCCCGACCAGACGACGGCGGCAAGGGCAACGCCGAAGAAGACCCCTCTCCTCACGAGGCGCAAGACTAGCGGCCACTCGTTAAGAAGTCTTGCCGGCGCGACCATGGCCCTCTGACGCGAACCGGTGCGTGTACTGCTCAACCCTTGAAGATGTTCACGGCGCGCGCCGCGACGAGCAGCACGACCAGCGCGGAGAGTGTCGACTCGACCAGCATCAGCAACTTGGCCCAGCGGCTGAGAGGCAACGTGTCGGTTGGGCTGAAGGCGATCGAGTTCGTGAACGAGACGTACATGTAGTCGACGAAGTGCGGGCGCCAGCCCGGCGGAGCGACGTCCGGACTGTCGATCTGCGGGAACAGGAA
>JBKPEC010000003.1:0-8810 GCA_046728195.1 Actinomycetota bacterium | reverse complement strand
GAACATTGCTGCACTTCTTCGACGCGTTGTTCGGCGAAGGCCGCGACGTCCGCATGCGTACGAGCTTCTTCCCGTTCACGGAGCCGTCGGTGGAGTTCGACGTGACGTGCTTCCTCTGCGGCGGCAAGGGCTGCGTGTTCTGCAAGCACACCGGCTGGTTCGAGATGGGCGGCGCAGGCGTTGTCGACCCGGCGGTGTTCGAGAACGTCGGCTACGACCCGGAGGAGTGGTCGGGCTTCGCCTGGGGCCTCGGGCTCGACCGCATCGCGGCGCAGCGGCACGGCATCCCCGACATCCGCATGTTCTGGGAGAACGACCTCCGAGTGTTGAGGCAGTTCTGATGAGAGTCCCCCTAACCTGGCTTCGGGAATATGTCCCGGTCGAGGCGCCGGTCGAGGAGATCGCAGACCGGCTCGTCATCTCGACCTGCGAGGTCGACGGAATCGAGCGTGTCGGGGTCGCGGACGTGAACGGCAACCTCCGGCTCTTCCGCGTCGGCCGCGTGCTCGAGGCGGTCAAACATCCGAACGCGGACCGGCTGCAACTCTGCCTGGTGGACATCGGCGAAGGCGACGCTCGGCAGATCGTCTGCGGCGCGTGGAACTTCGGCCGGGGGGCGACCGTTGCGGTCGCCTTGCCCGGCGCCGTCCTCCCGAACGGTCTCGAGCTCGAACGGCGCAAGGTTCGCGGCGAGTTGAGCGACGGCATGATCCTGGCCGAGGACGAGGTTCAGCTCGGCACCGATCACGCCGGGATCATGGTGCTGCCGAACGGGATCGAGCCCGGGACGCCGCTCGCGGACGTGTTGCCCTTGACGGACACGGTGCTGGAACTGGAGACGGGTCACAACCGGCCCGACCTGCTCGCGGTCTACGGCATCGCGCGCGAGGTGGCCGCGCTCTTCGACCTCGAGCTCGCGCCGCCGCCGGGTACGGATCCGTCCCGTGAGGGCGACGAGCCCGTCGACGTGACCGTCGAGGACTTCGAGGGCTGTCCTCGTTACATCGGGCGATTGTTTCGCGACGTGACGATGGCTCCCTCTCCGGTCTGGCTGAAGGCCCGGCTGCTCGCGGCCGGGATGCGGCCGATCTCCAACGTCGTCGACATCACGAACTACGTGATGCTCGCGCTTGGTAATCCACTGCACGCCTTCGACCACGCCCGGCTTGCCGGAGGCAGGATCGTCGTCCGCCGTGCGCGGCCCGGGGAGAAGCTGCGCACGCTCGACGGCGTCGAGCGTGACCTCGAGCCTTACGACCTGATGATCGCCGACGCCGAGCGCTCGGTCGCGCTCGCCGGGATCATCGGCGGCGAGGAGACGGAGATCGGCGACTCCACGACCGACGTGTTGCTCGAAGCTGCGAACTTCGAGCCGTACACGATCTTCACGACCTCAGAGCGGCTGCGGCTACGGACGGAGGGCTCGAACCGGTGGGAGAAGGGTGTGGACCCGTATCTGGCCGAGCAGGCAGCGCTGCTCGCCACGCAGCTGCTCGTCGAGCTGGCGGGTGCGAGGTGGACCGGCCACGTGGACGTACACGAGGGCCTGCCTGAACCGCCGTCGATTCGGTTCCGGCCCGAGCGGACCGACGCCGTGATCGGAATCGAGACTTCGCCGGAGGAACAGCACGAGATCTTGCGGCGCCTCGGATTCCGTGTCGACGGTGACACGGTCTCGGTGCCGACGTGGCGTGCGCGCGACGTGACGCGGGAGGTCGACGTCGTCGAGGAGGTCGCGCGGTTCCGGCTGCCTGACGTGCCCGGACGGTTGCCGAGGCGTCAAGCGATGTTCGGCACGCTGTCCAAGGCGCAGCGCATCCGCCGCCGGATCGAAGACGTCCTCGTCGGCCTCGCTTACTCGGAGGCGTACACGTGGAGCCTGCTGCCAAAGGGCTCGCCGTTGGGAGGCGTCGAGCTGATGGAGCCGCTGTCGAGCGAGCAGGCGGTGTTGCGCACCTCGCTCGTCGACGGCCTGCTCGCTTCCGCGCGGCGCAACGTCGACGCCGGCAACGAGGACATCGCGCTCTTCGAGCAGGCTCATGTCTACTTGCCGACCGAGGAGCAGCTTCCCGAGGAGCGCTGGCGCGTCGGCGGCATCGCCGAGGGGGGGTTTCCGTTCGCGAAGGGAACGGTCGAAGGGCTCTACGAGTCACTGGGTGTCGCGCCGACCTTCAGCCCGGCCGAGGACCTGCCCATTCCGGGTCGCGGTGCGCGCACCGACGAGGGTTGGGTCGTCTCGGTGCGGGATCCCGACCTGCCCGGCGAGTGGGGGGCGTTCGAGCTCGACGTGGACGCCATCGTCGAACGCGTGCCCGACCTCGTCGTCTACGAGGACGTGATCACGTATCCACCCGTGCGCCAGGATCTCGCTTTCGTCGTTTCGGAACAGGTGACGGCCGGCGAGCTGGAAGCGGTCGCTCGCGAGGCTGCTGGACCCGAGCTTCGGGAGTTCAGGGCATTCGACGTTTACCGCAGCGACCAGATCGGCACGGGTCGGAAGTCGATCGCGTTCTCTGCCACCTTCCAGTCGCCCGAGCGGACGCTCACTGACGAGGACGCGGCCGATCTTCGGCAAAGGATCGTTTCGCGTCTCGAACAGGACTTCGGCGCCCAGCTCCGGGCCTGAGACGCCGAGCCTGAAACTAGCCGAAAGGCCAGGTGGACAAAGGCAGGGCCGTCCCTAACGTGAGAGCGGGGAGTAACTCGGGAGGGGGGACCAGATGGGTATGCGGCTTGCGGGCGCGCTCGCGCTCATACTGGGCGTCGTCGTGTTTGCGGGACCGGCGAATGCCGGCAACGGCAACGGGAACGGCAACAACGGCAAGGCGGACAGCGGCTCGGTTGGATCGGCGGCTGGCAACTCAGCAGACGCGCCGGGACAGCTGAAGAAGGAAGAGCCGGCTTCGAGCGCGGCGCCGCCGGCCACGACCACTGCGACGATTGCGACTGATCCGAGCTCGACGTCGAACCAGGGCATTAAGCCCGCGAACGACACGTCGCACGACACGCATGCGGCCGCGTCGTCGACGAAGACGAAGCTCTACGGCAACGGCCGGACGGCCGGCCAGATCGCGATTCACAACGGCGCGTCTCCGAGCACCGTCCTCCACGGCCCGGGCAACAGCCAGCCGCACAAGGCGGCACCCTGCTCGGGCGGGCACGAGGTCGACGTGCACGCGCTGAAGTCAAGACGTCACCGTGGCTCGTGCAGCTCGGCTCCGGGCCATCCCGGGCACGAGAGCGGACACCAGGGCTCGGACAACGGCTCCGACCCGGGCAGCTCATCCAGCGCGAACACCGGGACGGAGACCGCGGCGCCGGCGACGAAGACGGTGAGCAAGCCGAAGCGAAGGTCGAGCTCGCACCCGGCGAGTCAGGGAAGCGGCGCGCCGCTGGCCGCTGTCCAGCAGCCGGCCGGGGCGACGCTGCCCTTCACCGGATTCCCGCTGTGGGCCGGAGTTGCGCTCGGAATCGTCATGCTCGGCCTCGGCCTGGCGCTCTCGCTCTTGGCGGGTCGCGAAACCGAACGGGAGGTCGGCCCGTAGAGTGCGGGCATGACCACGCGAATCCTGCTGGGCGCGCTGCTGGCGGCGATGTTCCTCCCCTCGGCGCTCGCCCGGGCTGACAATCCAAAGCTGGTGGCGACCGTCGGGCGGAACGACAGCTTCTCGATCTCGCTGCAGGACGCATCCGGAAGAGCGGTGACGAACCTCGATCCGGGGACGTACGACATCGACGTGCATGACCTGTCCGAGGAGCACAATTTCCATCTCTTCGGCCCCGGCGTGGATCAGGCGACCGACGTCGCGTCCGTACAGGACGTGGTCTGGACGGTGACGTTTACCAACGGCACGTATCGCTTCCAGTGCGATGCCCACTCGACCACGATGCGCGGGCGCTTCACGGTCGGAACGGTCGCCGCACCGACAGTGCTCAAGGCGGCCGTCGGACCGAAGCTGAAGATCTCCTTGCTGCCGAAGACGGTCGCTTCGGGCCCCGCCAGGATCACCGTGGCGGACCGCAGCCGCACCGACAACTTCCACATCGTCGGTCCCGGCGTGAATCGGAAGACCGGGGTCGCGTTTCGCGGGCGGGTGACGTGGAGCGTCACGCTGCAGGCGGGCCGCTACGCGTACCGGTCGGACAAGCACAAGCGCCTGCGCGGCGCGCTGACCGTCACGTCGTCCTAGCGAGCGGCTCCGAGCTCAGTCGCGGTCGACCAGGCGGAAGCGGCCGAACTTCGCCTTCGTCTCGGCTTCGCGTCCCCGCCTGAAGATCAGGCGCGCCGTCGCGCCGACCCCGCCGGCAAAGAGAAATCCGAGGCCCAAGGCGCCCGCGGCGACGACCGGGAGGTTCGAGCGGATCTTGGCGCTGACGTTCGTTGCTTCGCCGATGCTCTCGCGCAGGTTCTCCGCTGCGCCGGCGAGCTGCTCACGCTCGGCCTCGATGTCTTTTTGGACCTGCTCGGCGGTGCGCGCGTTGCTACCGGCCATTGCTCTTGAGTGCCTCTGTCGTCAGCTTTGCTTCCCGGATCGCCTGCTCCGGGAGGGGCGGAGTGCCCTTCTGGATCCTGTTCGCCGCGAGCAGGCCGAAGACGAGCGCAAGGAGCAAAATGATCCCCGTCGTCACCAGCAGCGCGGCCCAGACCGGCATCGCAGTCGCGAGGCCGGCGGCGATGGTGGCGAAGGTGAACCCGAGCATGAAGAGCAGCAGCACCGCTGCGAGGAGCCCGAAGCCAATCCCGAGCCCGAGCGCGACGACTTTGCGCTTGAGCTCCAGCGCCGCCAGCTCGAGCTCGAGGCGAACGATCGCGCTCGCGCGCTCGGCTACCTCCTTGACCGCTGCACCGAGCGGTTGCGATTCGCGGCCGTCAGTCCCGGGGGTGCTCATGCCCTCTCCAGTCGATCCACTTCGCGAGCGCGATGCCCGCGACCAGCGCGGCGCCGACGACGACCCACGGATTTGGGCCGCCCCCGTTCCGCTTTCGCTTCCGCCTCCGACCGAGTTGCGGGCTCGAAGGGGCCACTCTCGGCTTGCCGGGCTTCTGGTTCGTGGGCGCTTCGCCTCTAGCGCGGGCCTTGATCAGGCTTGGCTTCAGCTTCCTCAGGAAGTCGGCGTCTTCTGCGAGGGGTTCGGCCAGCTTGGCTTTCAGGCCACCCTCGCCGGCCAGCTGATTGGCCAGGTCCTGAAGCCTGTTCGCTGCCCTCTCAACTGTTTGATCTGCGGTCATCTCTTGGTCGGAGGCTCCTCGCCGGTGAGCGTACGCCATACCCGGGTAGCGGCGCGCCGCGACGCCATGGCGGCGAGGGCACCAAAGGTCCCGTACAGCACCGTCCACAGGAGCTTACGAAGCATGAATTCCCATTCTCTACCAAGCCGTCGCCGAGGCAAACCTGCATACGTATGCTGGACTTATGCAGCTGGGCAAAGGCGAGCGGCAGCGGTTGATCGAGAGCGTTGTCTCTCGCAAGCGCGTCGGGACCCAGTTCGAGCTGCTCGACGCACTCGCGGCGGCCGGCTGTACCGTCACGCAAGCGACTATCTCACGGGACATTCGCGAGCTTCGTCTCGAGAAGACCCGCGATCCCTTCGGTCGCCCTCGCTACGTTCTTCCACATGCCGCAAGGAGAGCCGACCCGAGCGAAGCGCTCACCTCGATTCTCGGACAGTTCGGCCGCAAGATCAGCTCTGCGGGGAACATCGTGGTCGTGCACTCAGAGCTCGGAGCGGCGCCGCCGATTGCGAGGGCGCTGGACGAGCTCCAGCACGAGCGAATCGTTGGCACGCTCGCCGGCGACGACACAGTGCTCGTCGTCGCGCCGACAGAGCGCGACGCGAAGGCGCTGACACGCGAGCTCGGTGCGGTCCTGACCTAGGCGCTTCTCCCGAACGCCCGCCGGACCGTGTGCACGATCCGCGTCGCGAGGTTGAGCCGTTGCTCGTGGGAATGGATCGGCGCTTCGACGGCGGCTTCCGCGCGTCTCAGTACTCCGGCCCCCTCCGGCTCGATCTCTGCGCTGGTCGGAGGCTCCTCGAACTCGCCTAAGTGATCGACCTGGTCCTTCGTCAGCCTCAGCTGCACGAGTCCCTGCGTGATCAGTCCGACCTGCTCGGACGGCACGTACACGGGCCTGCTGATCAGCCCGGTGGAGACCGAGAGCCCGTTGAAGATGTCGTCGCTCGAGTCTCCGACCACTTCGTCGACCGAGCCCACCTCCTGACCGCCGGCGTCGACGACCTTCCAGCCGGGCTCGATCAGGAACCACGAGACGGGGTCGCCCGTGGTCATACGTTGCGACCGCCCAGGATCCACACCGGCCCCTGGGTCGCCACCGGCTCGGTGTCGGAGAGGACGTGGACGATCTCGACCGTGCCGGTAATGCCCTGCTCGTCGCACCTGGCGAAGCACCGCGCGGCCATCTCGGCCGACACGCCGTAGCCGAAGTGATGCGCGCCCCGAAAGCTGAACGTGGCCCCGCTGCCTACGCGCGAGGGGTTGACCGGCGCGAGCAGGAGCGCGGCAGGCTCGAGATAGTCGGTGGAGTCCAAGGTCACCCGGGCGTAGAGATCGCTCCAGTCCGCAGGAAGGGCAGTGAGCCTCCCCTCCCATTGGTGTCGCAGGGGCTCCTTGACCGCGAAGGTCTCGGCGGGGGCCAGTCGCGCGCGCACCACGTCGAGCGTCCCCCGGATCCGCTCGTGGTCGAGACGCCGCAGCAACCGGCGCGCTGCCTCGGGGCCGATCCCAGCGCCACCGCGGGTGACCGAGAAACGGATCTTCCGCGCGAAGCGGGCTGGGGCTGCCGGCGCAAGCAGCGCGAGCGCGCGGTTGAGCTGCGTCTCGTCGGCGAGGGTGAGCTCGAGAGTGAGCTCTCTCCAGTCCTCGTCCTGCAAGCGTTCGAGACCGATGAACTGTTCGACTAGCTGCAAGAGCCGGAGCATAGACTGAGCGTCGTGGCAAAGGTGGAACAGAAAGGGACTCTCTCGCAGGCCGACCTCCGCGAGTTCTTTCGCGAGATGCTGCTGATCAGGCGCTTCGAGGAGAAGGTAGAGGAGCGCTTCCGCGCCGGCGACCTGCCCGGCTTTCTCCACGTGGCGATCGGCCAGGAGGCGGTGGCCGTCGGCGTGTGCCGTGCGCTTGAAGAGGGCGACGTCATCGCGTCGACGCATCGCGCGCACGGCCACACCCTGGCGAAAGGCACGACGCCGAACGAGCTCATGGCCGAGCTGTACGGGAAGCTCGAGGGGTGCTCCCACGGCTACGGCGGCTCGATGCACCTCTACGACATCGAGCGCGGCAACATGGGCGCGAATGCGGTCGTCGGCGGCGGACTGCCGGCGATCGTCGGCGCAGCGCTCGCCTTCAAGTTCCGCGGCGAGCCACGTGTGGCCGTCGCGTTCTTCGGCGATGGCGCGACGAACATCGGCACGTTCCACGAATCGCTCAACCTGGCTCAGCTCTGGCAGGTGCCGGCAGTGTTCGTCTGCGAGAACAACCATTGGGCCGAGTCGACGCCGGGCTGGCAGCACATGCCGATCGAGGACATCTCGCAACGCGCGGTCGCGTACGGGATGAAGGCGGTGAAGGTCGACGGCCAAGACGTGGAGGCCGTTTACAAGGCGACGCGTCGGGCGCTCGACCATGCGCGCGGGGGCAAGGGCCCCGTCTTTCTCGCCGTCAACACGTATCGGCTCGTCGGCCACTACATCGGCGATCCGCAGGTCTACCGGTCGAAGGAGGAGCTCGAGGAGACGCGCGAGACGCAGGATCCGATCCAGCACCTACGCGCCAAGCTCGAGCTGTCCGAGGACGAGGTCGACGAGATCGACCGCGAAGTCCAGGAGATCGTCGACGCCTCCGTGGAGTTTGCGAAGAACGGCACCGACCCGAAACCGGAAGACGCGCTGAAGAACATCTATGCCTGATGTCCGCCGGAAATGCTCCGCATTTCTTGCGTGTGAGGTTCGTCCCGTCGCTCCGCTCGGGACCTGCAAGTGCCTGAGCTGAGTTACCGAGAAGCCGTTCGGGATGCCCTCTCGAGGGCGATGCGGGAGGACGAGGACGTGTTCGTGATGGGAGAGGACATCGCCGAGATGGGCGGCTCGATGGGCGTGACGCAGGGGATGCTCGACGAGTTCGGGCCAGAACGCGTCCGCAACACGCCGATCTCGGAGATGGCCCTCGCCGGGGCCGCGATCGGCGCTGCGATGCAGGGGATGCGCCCAGTTGCGGAGATCATGTACGAGGACTTCCTCACCCTCGCGACGGAGCAGATCGTCAACCAGGCCGCGAAGCACCGCTACATGTCGGGTGGACAGCTGAGCGTGCCCGTCACGTTCCGCACCCAGGGCGGAGCCGGCTGGTCGCCGGGTGCACAGCATGCACAGCAGCTCGAGGCGTGGTTCGTGCACATCCCGGGACTGAAGGTCGTGTTCGCCTCGACACCTTCCGACGTGCGCGGGCTCCTCTGGTCCTCGATCTACGACGACAATCCGGTCGTCTTTTTCGAGCACCGCACGCTCTACGGCATCAAAGAGGACGTGCCCGAGGAGCTGGAACCGATCCCCCTCGGACAGGCACGCGTACATCGAGCCGGTGAGGACGTCACGGTGATCGCGACCGGTCGGCTCGTCCACGAGTCGCTTGCCGCCGCGGAAGAGGCTGAGAAGGAGGGAGTGTCAGTCGAGGTCGTCGATCCCCGAACATTGCAGCCGCTCGACGAGGACGCGCTCATCTCGTCGGTGAAGAAGACCAACCGATGCGTCGTCGCACACGAGGCGATCACGCGGATGGGCTTCGGCGCCGAGGTGGC
>JBKPEC010000002.1:0-4466 GCA_046728195.1 Actinomycetota bacterium | reverse complement strand
TTCGATCAGTCGGGCCACGGTTTGGGGCGGCGAGACGTAGATCGAGTGGCTGCCCGCTACTTCGGGAGAGGAGCGCCGACGCGGCGGGCTTTGCCCGCCGCGTCCAGAATGGCCACGGATCGAAACCAAATCGTTCGGAAGGCTGACCCGTGGTGCTATACGGGGTGTCGTTCCACGGGCCAGTGAGAAGTGGGGGCGGGAGGATTCGAACCTCCGTAGGCTGAGCCGACGGGTTTACAGCCCGTTCCCTTTGGCCGCTCGGGCACACCCCCGGGCTCGGCATTGTAGCTTTGGGTCGTGGAGCGCTTTGACGTCGCGATTGTCGGTGCAGGTCCCGCCGGCTCCACGGCCGCGTACCGCCTCGCGCGCGCGCACGCGCGCGTCTTACTAATAGACAAGGCGCGGTTCCCACGGGATAAGCCCTGCGGCGGGGGCCTGACCATGCGCGCCGTCCGTCAGCTTCCGTTCTCCGTGGAGCCTGTCGTCGAGGACCGCATCACCCGCGCCCGATGCCGCTTGCGCTACGGCCCCACGATGGAACGCGAGTCCAGGCGCGTCCTCTGCCTGATGACCCAGCGTCGCCGGCTCGATGCCTTCATGGTCGAGCAGGCGGTGGAGGCCGGCGTGCAGTTCCGCGATGAGATCCGCGTCGAGGTCGAGTCCGACCGGGAGATCCGCGTCGACGGTGCGGCAATCCAGGTCGATGCCCTCATCGGGGCTGACGGCGCAAACGGGGTGACCGCAAAAGCGCTTGGGCTGGGCGGCGCGATCGTGAACGGCGTCGCGCTCGAGGGCAACCTCCCCTACGAGCGGCTCCCGGCGGACGAGTGGCGCGGGATGCTCGTCCTCGAGCTCGCGACTCTCCCGGGCGGCTACGGCTGGATCTTCCCGAAGGGCGACCACGTCAACGTCGGTGTCGGGGGATGGGGAAGCGAAGGACCGCGCCTGCGGGATCACCTCCGCGTTCTCTGCGAGCACTACGGCATCAAGCTCGACGAGCTCGCGAACCTGCGGGGTCACCGCCTCCCGATGCGGCGGCCGGAGACGCGTCTCGCGCAAGGCCGGGGACTAGTGGTCGGCGACGCCGCCGGTGTGCTCGACCCGGTCTCGGGCGACGGAATCTACGAGGCCCTCGTCACTGCCGAGCTCGCCGCAGAGCACATCCTCGGGAACGAGATCGAAGCGTACGACCCCGCGGTGCGAGCGCGGCTTGACCCGCTTGCCTCCGCCGGCTGGGGCGCGAAGAAGGCACTCGACCGCTTCCCGCGCGCGGTCTTCACGATCATGCGCCTTCAGGTCACGTGGCGCGTGCTCGAGAAGCTGATGCTGGGCGAGGTCGCCCACCCGGGAGAAGCCAAGGGAGCCGGCCGCACTGCGATGAAGCTGATCGAAGGACTGGCGAGAGCCGCCTGAAAATCGAACTGCTGGGGTCAGACCCCTCTGGGGTCAGACCCCCCGTTAAAGACGCTGCGCAGACGTGCCGATGCAGGGGTGTCCGTCATGGAACTCAATCCCCTGCTCAGACGAGCCGTCGAGCTCGGCGCCAGTGACATCCATCTGAAGGTCGGCCTCCCGCCGATCCTGCGCCGCGACGGCGCACTCGGACCGCTCGACGAATATCCGGTGCTCACGGACGGCGATCTGGAAGAGGTCCTGGAGGTGCTCGGCAAGCCGTCGCCCGAACGGCTCGAGGGGTTCAGGCACGCAGGAGATCTCGACATTGCCTACGAGTACGAGGACCTGCCCCGCTTCCGGGTCAATGCGTTCCGACAGCGCGGCCATACCTCGGTCGCCCTGCGCGTGATCCCGAAGAACGTTCCGACCTTCGAGGCGCTCCACATGCCACAGGGCGTCCGGCGGCTGGCCGACGAGCATCGCGGGCTTGTGCTCGTCACCGGTGCGACCGGGTCCGGAAAGACGACGACGCTCGCGGCCATGATCGACCACATCAACCGGTCGCGGCAGCAACACATCGTCACGATCGAGGACCCGATCGAGATCATTCATAGCGACCACTCGTGCATCGTCAATCAGCGCGAGATCGGTCTGGACACGACTGACTTCGCCCAGGCTCTCCGTCGCGCCCTCCGCCAGGACCCGGACGTGATCCTGATCGGCGAGCTTCGGGATGCCGAGACCGCGCAGACCGCGCTCCAAGCCGCCGAGTCCGGCCACCTGGTCCTCTCGACCATGCATACAGTCGACGCGGCCGAGACGGTCGGCCGGATGGTCGAGTTCTTCCCCGAGGGGAAGCAGCAGATGATCCGCTCGATCATGGCCGGCGTTCTGCGCGGCATCATCAGCCAGCGCCTGCTGCCGAGAGTCTCGGGAGGGCGGGTCGCCGCGGTGGAGGTGATGGTGACCAACTCGCGCATCGCCGACCTGGTCCGTGAGAACAAGCCCGAGTCGATCACCGACGCGATCGAGGAGGGCGCGTTCTTCGACATGCAGTCCTTCACTCAGGCCTTGCTCGACCTCGTCGTGTCCGAGGACGTCGATCAGGAAGTCGCGGCAAATGCGGCCACCAACAGGCACGACTTCCTCGTGGCCGTCGAGCGGGCCCTCAAGCAGAAGACGGCCGACGTCAGGGCCGAGGAGAAGCGCGCCGAGGAACAGAAGAGGGCAGCTGCGGAAGGGAACGAGGTCCCCTCCCTGCGGCTCGCACGACCCTAGTCATGCGCGTACTCATCCTTGCGGCCACGGGCCTCGCCCTGCTCGCGGGCACCGCCCGGGCATCCGGCCCGCCCGTGCTCGGCTTCTCGGTCTCGACGCCCCGGGCAACCCCCGCCGTCTCCCTACCGACCGCGACGGCACCGAACGTGCCCGGGTCAATCTCCATCCCCGTCTCCTTCATGAGCCCTCCCGCGAATCCGCAGCAGCTGCCGCTTTCGAGCCTTAACGACCTCTGGCAGCGGGCCGGCTCGACGTACGGCATTCCCTGGCAGGTCCTGGCGGCGATCAACAAGATCGAGTCGAACTTCGGCGGGAACATGGGACCGAGCTCCGCCGGTGCGATCGGGTGGATGCAGTTCATGCCCTCCACCTGGCTGCGCTGGGGCGTCGACGCGAACGGCGACGGGATCGCGGATCCCTGGAACGCAGCCGACGCGATCTTTGCGGCAGCGCGGTACCTCGCGGCTGCCGGCGGCCAGACGGACATCTCACGCGCCGTCTTCGCCTACAACCACGCCGACTGGTACGTGCGGGAGGTGCTGGACCTGGCCAACGTCTACGGCCAGGGCGGCCTGACGCAGACGGTCGACCTCCAGCAGGTGCAGGCGAAGCTGGATGCCGCGCGGCAGCAGGTGGTGCGTACGAATGCCGCGCTTGTGAGTGCGCGTGCTCGCGAGAAGCAGTACGTCGCCGTCGCGCAGCAGCTCCATGCGCGGGTGGACGGTGCGGCGCTCCTGTCGGACCGGCTCGCCGCCGAACGGCGCGCCGTCCTCTTCGACACCCGCGTCCAGGCGTTGCACGACGCGACCGCTGCTGCGCGCAGGGCGCTCGAGCGGGCGCAAACGGCTCTGGAGACCGCGAGCCAGAGCGCGCAGGCGCCCTCCTTTGCGCAGGGGGTCGGGACGCTGATGGGTGCTCCGTCCTACCAGAGCCACTACGTGTTCCCGGTCGGCGGCGGGCCGCAGCTCGTCTCGGTCGCCCACACGCACCACGACTATCCCGCAGCCGACATCGCGGCGCCGGCCGGCTCGCCGGTCTATGCGATCTCGAACGCGGTCGTGCTGAACGCCTGGCACGAGCCCGATCCACGCTGCGGTATCGGCCTGACGATCCGCACGGAGGACGGGCTCGTCTGGACGTACTGTCACCTCGCGTACGAGGAGCCGTCAGTGACGGACGGCGTCTCGCTCGCGGCCGGAACCCAGGTCGGCCTCGTCGGCTCGACCGGTCATGCAACAGGCCCGCATCTGCACCTGCAGCTCCAACCTCCCACCGAGTACCCGCAGAACCAGCCATGGTTCCAGAGCTTTGCCGGGAAGGCGTTCAGTTGGCAGGACACGCCAACTCCGCTCGAGCTCCCGGATGCAACGCCTGCTCCCACACGGGTCTTCGCGGTCATCCCTAGTTCGAGTGACGGGGTGATCGGCTTCACCCGTGGTGGGGGTTGAGTCCAGGCCGTTTTCTGCCGACGCCACGTCCATGGCTCTGCGGATAGCCCGACGTTTGCCGCGCCTTGCCGTCGTCGGCGTGGTCCTGCTGCTCGCCAGCGCGACGCTTGCCGTCGGCGCGGCGAAGCGCCTGACCGCCGTGCCGAAGAGCACGCCCGCGCCCCTCACCACGCCGACCCTCGTAGTCCCCGACGTAGCCGGCCAGGCCTTCGTCTTCGCCAAGGGCACGCTGGAGGACACCGGGTTCGCCTGGCGTGTCGCCGGCAATGTTCACGGCTACGCCGCGAACAAGGTCGGGAGCCAGTCACCGCCTGCCGGAACCGAGGTCCGGGACACAGGCGCGCC
>JBKPEC010000001.1:0-43004 GCA_046728195.1 Actinomycetota bacterium | reverse complement strand
GAGAAGCGCTACATCTCGCGCGCCTAGGACAGCCCGCGGTCGAGCGCCGCGCGTCCCTCGCTGAGCACCGGTTCGCCGTGCGACACGAGGACGAGCTCGATCGGCAGCTTGTCGAGGCGCTCGCGTAGCTCGGGCTTGAGCGTCTCCTCTGCCCACTGCTGCTCGCCCTTCGGAAACCAGCGCACCGGCAGCTCGATGCCGCCCTTCGCGCCGATCAGAAGGTCGCCGGTGACGAGCGCATGGTGCGGCTCGAGGTAGAAGAGCGCCTCCACCCAGTCGCTGCCGCGCACGACTTCCGCGAGCACTCCTTCGGGCAGCTCGCCTTTCTCCTCCGGCCGCCACAACGTGGCGCGATAGCGGTCGAGGACCGCTGCCACGCTCCGCTCGTGCCAGTGCACTGTTAGCAGAACGTGTACGGGCCGGCCGAGTCGCTCGACATCGCGGTCGAGGGCGGACCAGAAGCGCTCGTCCTCGCCCGCCGGGACGAGCGGGTCGATGACGACGATCGCCTGCGGCAGCTCCGCATAGATCGAGGCGACGTCGGGCCCCCAGTTCTCGGCGTGCTCCCACTCGGGATGAGGCGCCGTCCAGCGCCACAACCCGGGCCGTAGCTCCTGCACCTCCATCTGGGGAAAACCTATCGCTGCGGCGCTAGGCTCCCCGCATGCCGGCGCTCGTCGACACGACTGTCCGCCTGCTCGGACAGGAGCCGCTTGCGGGCCGGTTGCCGACGTCGGAGCAGCTCAGGATCGCAGAGATCCTCGATCAGGCGGGCTTCGCATATCTCGAGGTCTCCGGTGGGGGTTGCTTCGACAGTGCCGTCCGCAGGGGCGTCGAGAGCCCCTGGGAGCGGATCCGCGCCTTGAAGGCGCGTGTCGAAACCCCGCTGGCGCTGGCGCTCCGCGGCCGCCTGCTCGTCGGCTCGCGACCGGTCGACAACGACTTCATCCGCCGGTTCATCGCCTCTGCCGCTGCGAACGGCATCGACGTCTTTCGCTTGCACGATCCACTCAACGACGTCTCCAACCTGCGCGAGGCGGCGGATGCCGTCGCCAGGGCCGGCGGCGACTTCGAGGCGGGGCTCGTCTACAGCCCGGGGCGGACCGGCGAGACCTACCCGCTGATGGCACAGGCCAGCGAGTTGCCGAATCTCGGCGCCGTTCGCGTGCTCCTGCACGATCCGACGGGATCGCTGCAGCCGCACCGTGCGCACGAGCTTGTCACGGCCCTGCGCGAGGAGACGGGCCTGCCGGTCGGCATCTACTGCCAGGGCTCGGGGGGCAACGCGCTCGCGGCCGCGCTCGAAGCCGCCCGCGCGGGGGCCGACCTAATCGCGTCGGCGGTCTATCCGATCGCGCTCACGCTGCACCGCGTGTCCGGGGAGGCGCTCGCCGAGGCGCTCGGCGGGCTCGGGCTCGACTGCGACATCGACGTCTCGAGGTTGTGGGAGGCCGCCGACGTCGTCGACGAGCACATCGGCGACGAGCCGGTGACGCCACTGGCTCCTCGCATCGCCGTGCGCGCGGCGCAGCACGACCTGCCGGCGAGCCTCGTGACCGCGCTCGACGCGAACCTGCGCGCGCAGGTTGCGGGCGACCGGCTCGACGAGACGATCGCCGAGCTCGTCCGGATCCGTTCGGAGGTCGGCTGGCCGCCGCTCGCCTCTCCGATCGGACAGGTTCTCGGCTCACAGGCGCTGCTGAACGTCCTGTCGGCGAGCCGCTATTCCGTGGTCGTGGACGAGTTGCGCGCGCTCGTCGAGGGACGCCTCGGAACGCCGCCGGCGCCGATCGAGAAGAGCGTCACCCGCGCAGTTGCCTTGACGGCGGACCCGGACTCTGCCGAGGACACAACGGCCCCGCCGCTGCAGGAAATTCGCGCCCAGGCCGCAGGGCTCGCGTCGAGCGAGGAGGAGCTGCTTCTGCTCGGGCTCTTCGGCGACGAAGCGGAGCCCCTGCTCCGGACGATTCGCGGTCGATCGAGCGGCGACGAGGCCCTCGTGACGGGCGGCGTCGATCAGGCGCGTGCCGAGCGGATCCGCGAGCTCGTCCGCATCGTGCAGGAAACGGGAATCGGCGAGATCACGATCGAGGAGGCCGGGATGCGGGTCTCCGTCCGTCGCACCGAGGACCGGGACTTCATCGCGCCGCCGAGCGAGTCGCCGCTCGCCGCGACGGAGGATGAGACCTCGTTCGAGCCGCTTGCGCCGTCCCCGAACGGGCTCGTGCGGGTCGAGGCGCCGATGGTGGGGACGTTCTACCGCGCGCCGGAGCCCGGCGCGGCGCCGTTCGTGGAGGAGGGCCAACCGGTCGGGCCGGGACAGACGCTCTGCATTCTCGAGGCCATGAAGCTGATGAACGAAGTGAAGGCCGACGTCGAGGCAATCGTGCGCACGATCCACGTCGAAAACGCCCAGCCGGTCGAATACGGGCAACTCCTCTTCGAGCTGGAGCCGGTGGTCGCGCGTCCGCTGGACGCCCTGTAGCGATGTTCTCGCGCGTCCTGGTTGCGAACCGCGGAGAAATCGCGGTCCGGGTCATCCGCGCCCTGCACGAGCTTGGGATCGAAGCCGTCGCCGTCTATTCGACCGCAGACGCGGGCGCGCTGCACACGCGCATCGCCGACCGCGCCGTCTGCGTCGGTCCGCCTCCGGCTGCCGACAGCTATCTCAACATCGGTTCGGTCGTCGCGGCCGGTGAGACGACCGGCTGCGAGGCGGTTCACCCCGGCTACGGCTTCCTGTCGGAGAACCCCGACTTCGTCCATGCGTGCGAAGCCAATGATCTCGTGTTCATCGGGCCCGATGCGGACGTGATGGCGCGGATGGGGGACAAGGTTGAAGCCAAGCGGGAGCTGGCCGAGGCCGGCGTGCCGCTGGTTCCCGGAACCGAGGCGGTCGGGCTTCAGGACGCGCGCGACGCCGCGGCAGAGGTCGGCTATCCGGTCCTGTTGAAGGCTGTCGCGGGGGGAGGCGGCAAGGGCATGCGCCTGGTCGAGCAGCCGGAGGACTTCGACGATGCGTTCGCGCGGGCGGCGGCCGAGGCCGACGCCGCCTTCGGGGAGGGCAGCCTGTACCTCGAGAAGCTCGTGATCCCCGCCCGGCACGTCGAGGTGCAGGTGCTCTGCGACGCCGACGGCGGCGTGCTGACGCTGGGCGAGCGGGAGTGCTCGATCCAGCGGCGGCATCAGAAGCTGATCGAGGAGTCGCCTTCGCCGGCGCTCGACGAATCGACCCGCGAGGCGATCGAGGCTGACGTCGCCCGCGCGGCGCGTGCGATCGCCTACCTCAATGCCGGGACGTTCGAGTTCCTGCTCGCGCCCGACGGCTCCTACTCCTTCATCGAGCTCAACGCGCGCCTCCAGGTCGAGCATCCGGTGACCGAGCTCGTGACCGGTGTCGACCTCGTGCGCGAGCAGCTGCGGATCGCCGCCGGTCGGCAACTGCGGCGCACCGGCCGCGCCGAACGCCGCGGCCACGCGATCGAGGTGCGGCTCAATGCCGAGGATCCGGCGCGTGGCTTCGCACCGGCGCCGGGGGTCGTCGAGCGCTTCCGCCCGCCGCTCGGGCCCGGCGTGCGACTCGACACGCACATCGAGGAGGGAGGAGTGATCCCGCCTTACTACGACTCACTCATCGGCAAGCTCATCGTCTGGGACGAGGACCGGCCGCAGGCGATCGAGCGCTGCCTGCGTGCGCTCGGCGAGCTCGAACTGCGCGGGGTCCCCACGACGCGCGAGGCCGCTCTCGAGATCATTGGCAGCGATGCCTTTCGCTCGGGCGCGTATTCCACGCGGTTTCTCGAGGAGACACGGCTCGCCGCGGTGGGCTCCGTATGAGTCTCGTTCTGCACGAGGCGGGCGGAACGATCACCGTCACGGCGCCGGTGCTTGCGAATCTTGTCACGCAGGCGGCCGAGGAGGTGGGCGGCGCCCGCGTCCGCCGTGGACGACGCCGTCTGGAGATCGAGGTCACGCAAGAACGTGCGCGGGTGCGCCTGGAGCTCGCCGCGCGCTACGGGGTGGTGCTGCCGGACGTTGCTCGTCGTGTCCAGGAACGCGTGGCCGACGTGTTGACGACGATGTGCAAGGTGACGATCGACGCGATCGACGTCTCGGTGGAGGAAGTCGAATGAGCGGCGGCCGGCGAGCGGCGCGGCGGACTGCGCTTTTCCTTCTCTATCAGTGGGACGTGACCGGACAGCCACTCGCGTCGCTGTACGAGGGCGAAGTGGACCCGTTCGCGCAGGAGACGGCGGAGGCGGTTGCGGCTGAAGCGGCTGAGCTCGATCGCCGGATCACCGAGGCCGCCGATGACTGGACCGCCGACCGGCTTGGTGCGATCGAGCGCAACATCCTGCGCATCGCGTTGCACGAGCTCGACGGTGACGATGTTCCGGACGAGGTGGCGATCAACGAGGCGGTTGCGTTGGCAAAGCGCTATGCCAGCGACGATGCTGCACGGCTGGTGAACGGAATCCTGGGACGGATCGTGAGGGAGCAGGTCTCGTGAGCACCGAGGATGCGCTCGCGCGCGCGGAGGAGCTCCTCGCCCGTCTCGAAAAGACGCGCGCCGAGCTCGAGCAGCTCTCGCAGGCCGACGACGCGGAGAAGGCGCTGGAGGTCCTCACCGAGCTCGCCGAGCTAAGCAAGGCGATCGAGGACGAGCTGCAGAAGGCCAAACGGCAGGCGGAGGTCGATGCGGAGCCCTGAAGAGCTTCGCGTCCTCGTCGAGGGCTACCTCGGCGAGCTCGCCCTGACGCCGGAGCTCCACGGACAGGCCGAGTCTGTCCGCTACGCGCTCGTCGGCGGGAAGAGGGTGCGCGCGGTGATCTGCCTCGCGACCGCCGAGGCGGCCGGTGTGGAAGCAGAGGTCGCGCTGCCCGTGGCGGCGTCGGTCGAGCTGGTGCATGCCTTCTCCCTCGTGCACGACGATCTGCCCGCGCTCGACAACGACGCCGAGCGTCGCGGTCGCGCATCCGTCTGGTCCGAGTACGGCGAGGCGATTGCCGTGCTGGCCGGTGACGCGCTGCTCGCGGAGGCGTTCAGGCTCGCGCTCTCCTATCCGAGACCCGAGGCGGGGCGCGAGCTCGCGCGCGCGACGCTGGGCATGATCGGCGGCCAGTACCTCGACATCACCGGCTCGGCCCCTGACGAGGTAGCGCTGCACAAGCTCAAGACCGGCTGTCTCTTCTCCGCATCGGTGGGCCTGGCGCTATGGGCGGCAGACGTGCCCGAGCGCGACCAGGGCCAATGGCGTGCGTTCGGAGACGAGCTCGGCCTGCTTTTTCAGATCGTCGACGACATTCTCGACGCCGACGGATACGTGTTGAGCCACGGCGAAGACGGCGCGCGCCGTCTCGCGGACGAGGCGGCGACTCGAGCGCGCGAGCGTCTTGCGCAGGTCACGGCCGACACGACGGTTCTCGTCGACATCGTCGACGGCCTGGCCACGCGGACGTCGTAAGCCCGTGAAGAAGCGGCTCGACGTCCTCCTGGTCGAGCGTGGTCTGGCCGAGACACGCACCCAAGCGCAGGCGCTCGTCCTCTCCGGCCGCGTGCGCGGGTACGAAAAGCCCGGCATGCAGGTTGACGACACGGCAGAGCTCGAAGTGAAGGCCTCGCCCGCATTCGTGTCACGTGGCGGGCAGAAGCTGGCTCACGCACTCGACGCGCTCGGAGTCGACCCCGAGGGGAAAGACGTCGTCGACGTCGGCGCGTCGACCGGCGGCTTCACCGATGTCCTCTTGCAGCGCGGAGCCGCGCGAGTTGCGGCGGTCGACGTCGGCTACGGTCAGCTGCACGAGCGGTTGCGCGCTCATCCCCGCGTCACCGTGTTGGAACGAACGAACGCGCGCGAGCTGCGTGAGCTTCCGTTCAGCCCGGATCTTGTCGTCTGCGACGTGTCGTTCATCAGCGTCCGCCTCGTGATCCCGCCCGTCCTCGCGCTCGCCAAGCCCGAGTGGGAAGCGGTTGTGCTCGTCAAGCCACAGTTCGAAGCGGGTCGTGCTGAGGTGAAACGCGGCGGCGTCGTGCGGGACGTCGAGGTCAGGAAACGAGTCGTCAGGGAGATTGCCGAGGCGGCGCTCGCCTGGGAGGGTGAAATGGTCGGAGCCGTAGACTCTGGCTTACCCGGCCCGAAGGGAAACCGGGAAGTCTTTCTCCATCTCGTTCACCGTGAGCGCGCGCAGCTCCCCGATGACATCGACGACCGAATCGCCGCGGCGATCGTCTAGCGCGGTTCGACGCGCTGCCGTGATCACGCACGGCAAGCCGCAGACGATCGGGCCGGCGCTCGAACGCCTGGGCAAAGTGGCGAGCGAGGCCGGCGTCGAACTTCTGCTCCCAGACGAGGAAGTGGCGAAGCACGGCGTCGGCGAGCCGCAGGACGTGACGAACGCCGACATCGCGGTCGTGCTCGGCGGGGACGGGACGATGCTCCGCGCGTTGCAGCGGTTCCTCGGGACTGAGATCCCGGTGCTGGGCGTGAACTTCGGCCGCGTCGGCTTCCTCGCCTCGATCCCGCCGAACGAGCTCGAGTCGGGTCTGTCCCGCGTCTTTTCCGGTGACTACCGAGTGGTCCATCTCACGACTCTCGAAGTCGAGGTGGCGGGGACGCGGGCCGCTGCGATCAACGACGTGGTTGTGCTGAGCTCGGTCAAGGGACGGATGGTGGAGCTCGCGTGGGCGATCGACGGCGAGGACATGGGTGTGCAGCCGTGCGACGGGATGATCTGCGCGAGCCCCTCCGGCTCGACGGCGTACAACCTCTCGAACGGCGGCCCGGTGCTCGCGCGCGGGCTCGACGCGATGGTCATCACGTTCATCGCGCCCCATTCGCTACACGCGCGCCCGATGGTCGTTGCGCGGGGGCTCGACCTGGAGATTCGCAACGAGACGCCCGACGTGGACGTCACAGTGCTCGTCGACGGTCACCCGCTCGTGGATGTCGGCCGTGGCTCGCCGATCAGGATTCGACTCGGCGAGCAGCGCAGCCTGCTCGCCACACTGCCCGAGGCGACCTTCTTCCGCCGCTACCGCGAGACGTTCGGCTCGTAACGATCTCGGCGCCGTTCCGACTCACACCCGCGCGCCGTTCGTCGGTAGCGTCGACCCCACGGGGAGGGAGGTGGGGTTCCCGAGGCTAGACGCGTGTACCTCTAACGGCCTGGGGCGCTTTCGACGCTGGTGGCCGCGTGCCAGGCCCCTTACCATCTCCGCGAGCCATGCTCCGCCGCCTGCGTATCGAAAACCTGGTGTTGATCCACGAGGCCGAGCTCCGGTTCGCGCCTGGTCTCAACGCGATCACGGGCGAGACTGGTGCGGGGAAGACGATCCTCGCTCAGGCGATCGGCCTGCTGCTCGGCGCCAGGGGCGACGCCGCCCTCATCGGGCCGGACGGCGATGAGGCGTACGTCGAGGCGGAGCTGGATCTCCCGCCCGGGTTGCTCGAGGAGGACGAGCTGGGCTCGCTAGCCGAGCTGAGGCCCGAAGACGAGGAGGGCATCGTCGTCGCCCGGCGCGTCTTCGCGGACGGACGTACGCGCGCCTATGCGTGGGGACGCGGCACCGCACGTGAGGATCTTGCCGCCGTCGGGGAAGGGTTGATCGCGATGTCCGGCCAGTTCGAGCAACGTCGGCTTGCGCGACCGTCCTACCAGCTCGATGTGCTGGATTCGTTCTGCGGCAGCGCACAGCACCGGCGCCGCGCGGAAGCGCGGCTCGCCTGGCGCGAGCTGAGTGCCGCCCGACGCCACTTCGAGGAGCTGCACGCCGGCGCTGCCGCGGCGGAGGCGAGGCTCTCCGAGCTGCGAGCGCTCGTGGAAGACACGTCGGGCTTCGCGCCCGACAGCGAAGATGATCTCCGTGCAGAGCGCGAGCGGCTTCGCCACGTCACCGAGCTTCTTCAAGGAACGACGGCCGCCGCGGAGGCGCTCGCATCGGACGACCGCGAGGGAGCCGCCGACCTCGTGGCCGCGGCGGAGCGGGCAGTCGCGCCGCTCGAACGCCTTGCTCCGGAGCTTTCCCGCGCCGCCGACGAGCTCCGCGATGCCGAGCTTCGCCTTCGTGAGACCGCAAGCGAGTTGCGCGGCTTCCTGACGACGCTGGAGGCCGCGCCCGAGCGGCTGGAACAGGTCGAAGCCGATCTCGATCGGATTGCCCATGCCAAACGACGGTTCGGCGCGCACACCCATGAGGAGCTGCTCGCCCGCGCTGCGGAGGCGCGCGCCGAGCTCGAAGCGCTCGAAGAGGGGTTCGATCCTGCAGCCGCCGCCGCGGAGGCCCTGGCTGCGGCCGAGCGAACAGTCAGCCGCCTTGCCGGCGAGCTCCGTCAGGCGAGGCGAGGCGCCGCTCACTCTTTTGCCGCTGCGGTCGCCGCCGAGCTAGTCGGCATCGGTATGGGCGAGGGAGAATTTGTCGTCGAAGTGCGAGAGCGAGATCCGGGGCAGACCGGATGCGACGAGGTCGTGTTTCTGGCGCGTCCGAATCGAGGGCTCCCACTTGCCCCGGTCGCCGAGACTGCGTCGGGCGGCGAGCTGTCGCGCATCGCGCTCGCGATCGCGGCGGTTGCCGGCGGCGAGACGATCGTCTTCGACGAGATCGACGCCGGGATCGGGGGTGAAACCGCGCACCGCGTCGCGGACACGCTGCGCCGGCTGGCCGAGCGGGCTCAGGTCGTCACGATCACGCATCTGCCGCAGATCGCGAGTGTCGCCGGCCGTCACTTCCGCGTGGAGAAGATCCCCGGCGAGCCGAGCCACACGCGCATCGAGCAGCTCGGTGAGGCCGCACGGCGTGACGAGTTGCAGCGGATGCTCGGCGGGCGCGAGTTCATCGCGAGCGTGAACCGATGAGCTTCGTCGAGCTCACCGGACCCGCCAAGCTGGACCGGCGAACGAAGAACCTCGTCAAGCGGCTGTCCGCGGACGACATCGCGATCATCGATCACACCGATCTTGATCGCGTTTCCGCCGAGGCGCTGCTCGAGTCGGGCGTTCGCGTGGTTGTGAACGTCGCGCCGTCGCAATCCGGGCGTTTCCCGAACCCGGGCCCACTGCAGCTCGTGCGCGGCGGCGTCCGCCTGATCGACGTTTCCGCGGATGACCTGTTCGAGAACGTGCACGAGGGTGAGCTCCTCACCGTGCGCGGCGCGGGGCTGTATCGCAACGGGACCTGTGTGGCGTCCGGCCGCGTGCTCGACGAACGCGAGCTCGAGCAAGGGTTCGCCGAGCAGCGGGGACGCGTGACCGAAGCACTCGAGGCGTTCGCGGAGAACACGATGCGCTTTCTACGGGAAGAGGGGAGACTGCTCGCCGAAGGCGTCGCCTTTCCGCCGCTGCGGACGAACTTCCGCGACCGCCATGCACTTGTTGTTGCGCGTGGGCCCGGGTACAAGCGCGACCTGCGCATGGTGAAGCCCTACGTCCGCGTCTTCAAGCCGGTCCTGATCGCGGTCGACGGCGGAGCGGATGCGCTCCTCGAGGAGGGTTACAAGCCCGACGTCATCGTCGGCGACATGGACTCGGTCTCCGACAAGGCACTTCGCACCGGCGCCGAGCTCCTGATCCACGGTTACCGCGACGGCGTCGCACCCGGCGCCGAGCGCGCGCGGACCCTCGGGCTTCCGTACGAGATCGTTCCGGCGACGGGCATCAGCGAGGACGTCGCGCTGCTGCTCGCCTACGAGAAGGGCTCGGAGCTGATCGTCGCGGTCGGCACGCACTTCAACCTGATCGAGTTCCTTGAGCGAAACCGGGCCGGGATGTCGTCGACCTTCATCACTCGGCTGAAGGTGGGAGAGATCCTCATCGACGCCAAAGGCGTATCGAGACTGGCGACCCGCAAGGTCGGGATCTGGCCACTCGTGCTCTTCACGCTCGCAGGCCTCGGCGCGATTGCGGTCGCAATTGCGGTCTCGCCGGCACTGCGTCACCTGATCGAGTACCTCGCGCTCCGCTTGCGCGACCTGCTCGGCATCGGCTGAAACTAGTCTTCGGGACGCATGCCGCAAGTGTCAGCCTCGCGCCTGCTCCTCGCGCCGCGCGAGGAGGTGTGGGCGTTCATCGCAGAGCCCCACCACTTCGCCGATTGGTGGCCGGGCGTCGGCGGCGTCCAGCCCGACCGGCGCGGGGTCGCGGAGGGTGCGCGCTGGGACGTTTACGGTCGCGACCGGCCCACCCTCCTGCGGCGGTCGACGTCGAGCGGCAAGCTGCTCGTGCGCGGCGTGCGGCCGCCCGAGCGCTTCGCCTGGACCCTGACCGGGGACCACATCGACGCCGAGCTGCGACTCGAGGAGACGGGCCCGGACCGGACGGTGGCCACGTTGGTGGTCGAGGCCCCGTGGCTGTTCGGGTTCAGCCGCTCATTGCCACGACGCGCGCTGACCCGGCTCCACGCCTTGTGCCAGACTGCCGCCGAGCTGTGAGACGATGTGCAGCGGATCGGACGAAGGGAGCGCTTCCAATCAGGTGTGTGATTCGGAGGCGCGGGCGGAGCCCGCGCCTCTTTTTACGAAGCGTCGACAAGCGCCGCCTTAGCTAGCCCTCCCTATGTTCGACTTTCGTTACCACGTCGCGTCGCTGGCCGCGGTCTTCTTCGCGCTCGTCATCGGCATCCTGGTGGGTGTCGCGCTCGCGTCGCACGGCCTCGGCAACACCGAGCGCGACCGGCTGCAGGAGGACATCCGCCGTGCCGAGGCTCGTGGGGACGCGTTCAGGACGCAGGTCGACGCACTCAACCAGTCCGGCGCATCCGACAAGGCGTTCGTCGAACGCGCCTACAAGATCGTGATGGCGAACCGCCTCAAGGGGCAGAAGATCGCCGTCCTCTTCGTGGGCTCGACCGACGCCAACCTCAGTGCAGTCAAGTCCGCGCTCAGCGACGCCGGTGCCGGCGACCCGATCCGGGTTCGCGCTCTGACCGTTCCGATCGACCCGGTCAAGGTGCAGCGACGGCTTGCAAACCGTCCGTTTCTCGCGGCGTTTTCCGGTCCGAAGCAGCTCGAGCAGCTCGGTCACGCGATTGGCCAGGAATTCGCCGGCGGCGGCGACACGCCCCTTCTGAACGCTCTCCAGAGCCTGATCGTCGAGGAGAAGGCTGGGCGCTCGAAGAAGCCTGCCGACGGCGTCGTCGTCGTCCGAACGGTCCCCCCGCAGACGGGACCGACCGCCGTCTTTCTCAAGGGGCTGTACGCCGGTCTGAACGACGTCGGCGTTCCCGCCATCGGCGTCGAGGGTACCGACGATCCTACGTCCGCGATGAAGACCTTCCAGAAGGCGGGCCTCTCGACCGTGGACGACATCGACACACGTGCAGGCAAGCTCGCTCTCGCCACGCTGCTGAGCGATCCGATGACGCGTGGCGACTTCGGCGTGAAGAAGACCGCGGCGGACGGGCCTCTGCCGAGCGTGAGCCCCGTCTCCACGACGACCACGAGTGGTTGAGCCACTCACGATCCTCGTCGCTGCGCGCGACGAGGAAGCGGTGATCGCCAACACGGTCAGGGCGTTACGTCGAGCTTTTCCCGATGCAGAGGTCCTCGTCGCCGACGACGGCTCGCGGGACCGGACCGCCGACGTCGCCGAAGAGGCGGGCGCGGTCGTGCTGCGCCTGCCGCGACGCGGGAAGGGCCAGGCGCTCTCGGCGGTGGAGCGGGCGGCGCCTCCCGGCGCGCTTCTGCTCTGCGACGCGGACCTGTCGGGCGAGCTTGCGCCTTTGCTCGAGGAAGGCGTCGATCTGAACGTGGCCGCGTTCGCGGAGCGGGTCGGCGGCGGCTTCGGCCTGGCGAAGCTCGTCGCGCGGAGCTTGATCGCTGTGCACTCCGGGTTCGAGCCACGCGAGCCGCTCTCAGGCCAGCGCGCGCTTTCCGCGGCGGCGCGCGCGGCCTGCTTTCCGGTGGCCGCCGGGTTCGGGTGCGAGGTGCGGATGACGATCGACGCTGCGCGCGCCGGGCTCCGGATACGGGAAACCGAGTTGCCTCTTCGGCACCGGCCCACCGGGCGGACGTTCAGGGGGTTCGTCCATCGCGGGCGGCAGCTGCGCGACAGCCTCTATGCGTGCGGGCCGCTCGGGATCAACTTCCGCGGGCTGCGTCTGCCGCTCGTCGGCTGGAAGGTGGGCGCCACGAATGGTCCCGCTGTTGCGATCGTGGCCGCGCTCGGGTTGGCAGACGACCTTTGGAGCGGGCCCGAGCGCGGGTTGCTGGCGCACGTCCGGACGGGCCGCACGACCGGCGTCCTCAAACTGCTCGGCATTCCTGCGGTGGGACTGGTCGCGACGCGGAAACTCTCGGGCGCGTTGCTCGTCGGCCTCGCTGCGAACGCTCTCAACCAGCTCGACACACGCCCCGGACGCGCGCTGAAGGCGTATCTGCTTGCCGCGGTTCCGCTGCGTGCACCGCTCGGGGTCGCCGTCCTGCTTCTTCCCTACGATCTTCGAGAGATGGCGATGCTCGGAGACGGCGGGTCGAACGCGCTTGGCGCCGTGCTAGGCTTGAATTCCGTGAAGCGATTCACGGGACGAGGCCGATGGGTTGCGATCGGCGCCCTTGCGGGCCTCACCTTCCTCGGAGAACGAACGTCACTCGGCGCCTGGATCGAGCGCACGCCCGGTGTCCGCTGGCTCGACCGTCTAGGACGCACGTGAGCGCAACGGGACCGACGAAGTACGTGTTCGTCACGGGTGGCGTCGTGTCCGCGCTGGGAAAGGGAATCGTCGCCGGCTCGCTCGGCCGACTGCTGAAGGCGCGCGGCTTGCAGGTTCAGGCGCAGAAGTTCGACCCGTATCTCAACGTCGATCCGGGGACGATGAGCCCGTTCCAGCACGGGGAGGTCTTCGTCACGGAAGACGGCGCAGAGACGGATCTCGACATCGGCCACTACGAGCGCTTCATCGACGAGAACCTGACACGCGCGGCCAGCCACACGGCCGGCGCGATCTGGGACTCCGTCCTGCGCAAGGAGCGCAAGGGCGAGTTCCTGGGCGCGACCGTGCAGGTGATCCCGCACATCACGAACGAGATCAAGACGCGTATCCGTGCGAGTGCGGTGTCGACTCCGACCGATGTCGTGATCAGCGAGATCGGCGGCACGGTCGGAGACATCGAGTCGTTGCCGTTCCTCGAGGCGATCCGGCAGTTCCGGCGCGAGGTCGGTCCGGAAAACGTCCTTTACCTGCACGTCACGCTCGTGCCATTCCTCGAGGCCGCGGGCGAGCTGAAGACGAAGCCGACGCAACACTCGGTGAACGAGCTGCGCCGCATCGGTATCCACCCGGACATCGTCGTTTGCCGCTCACACGAGGAACTTTCTCCGGAGATCCGCGAGAAGATCGCGCTCTTCGCCGACGTCGAGCACGACGCGGTCGTGACCAGCCCGGATGTTCCCGACGTCTATCTCGTGCCGTCGAGGCTCAAGGCTGAAGGGCTGGACCGACTGGTCGCCGAGAAGCTCGGCCTGCCGCCCGGTCAGGCAGATCTCAGCGAATGGTTCGATCTGACCGAGCGCATCCAGCGCAGCGAGTCGGCCGTCGAGATCGCGCTCGTCGGAAAGTACGTCAAGCTGCAGGACGCCTATCTCTCGGTGCACGAGGCGCTCAAGCATGCGGGTGCGCATCACGGCTGCACGGTGAACGTGCGGTGGGTCGACGCCGAGGGGATGTCGCTCGAGGAGGCCACCC
Organism: Actinomycetota bacterium; assembly: GCA_046728195.1. Classification (GTDB taxonomy): domain Bacteria; phylum Actinomycetota; class Thermoleophilia; order Gaiellales; family Gaiellaceae; genus 3-1-20CM-4-69-9. The sequence continues at coordinate 29,330 of JBKPEC010000001.1, read as the reverse complement.
ACTTGCTGGACGAGGTCGACGGCGTGCTCGTGCCCGGGGGCTTCGGCTCCCGCGGCTGGGAAGGCAAGCTCCTCGCCTGTCGGGTCGCGCGCGAGCAGCGGATCCCGTACCTCGGCATCTGTCTCGGCATGCACGTCGCGGTCTCCGAGTTCTCGCGCAACGTGCTCGGTCTCGATGGCGCGAACTCGACGGAGATGGATCCCGAGACACCGCACCCCGTGATCGACCTGCTGCCCGAGCAGAAGGAGATCGAGGATCTTGGTGGGACGATGCGACTGGGGGCACAGGCGGTCGAGCTCGAAGAGGACACGAGCGCCTACGAGGCCTACGGCGAGCCGGTCGTGCACGAACGCCACCGCCATCGCTACGAGGTCAACAACCACTACCGACCCGCGCTCGTCGAGGCCGGCCTCGTGGTGTCGGGGACGTTCCAGGCCGGGAGGCTCGTCGAGATCGTCGAGCTGCCCGATCACCCATGGTTCGTCGCCAGCCAGTTCCATCCCGAGTTCAAGTCGCGCCCGACACGGCCGGCCCCGCTCTTCCGCGAGTTTGTCGGCGCAGCGCTCAACCGTTCGCGCGAGCGCTCGGCGCTCGCAGCCGCCTCGGCGTAGTACCCGTCACTAAGATCGCGCGATGCCCTCCGAGGTCGTCGATCTCTTCACCGAGCTCGCCGCGCTCCCCAGCCCTCCCGGTGACGAACGCGCCGTCGCCAACGTGGTGATCCGCTATCTCCACGACCTCGGCCTGGCGGTCGACGAGGACCAGGCGGGCAACACCGTCGGCTCGAACAGCGGCAATCTCTACTCCCGGCTCGAACCGACGAACGGCGGCGGGGCGCCGATCTTCTTCTGCGCGCATCTCGACACCGTGCCACCGACGGCGGAGATCGAACCTGTGATCGACGACGATGGCGTGATCCGGAACGCGGCAGGCACCATCCTCGGCGCCGACAACAAGTCCGCTGTCGCCGCGATGCTCGAGGGCGCCCGACGCGTCCTCGCCGAGAACAGACCGCATTCTGGCATCGAGTTGCTCTTCACGCCGAAGGAGGAGGTCGGCCTGCTCGGCGCAGCGGCGTTCGACCACGAGCGGCTGCACGCACGAGTCGGCTACGTCTACGACCAGGCGGCGCCGATCGGAGACGTCATCCTCGGCGCGCCGTACTCGAGGGCGATGGAGGTCCGCTTCCACGGGCGCGCTGCGCACTCCGGCATGTATCCCGAAGAGGGACGGTCGGCGATCGCGGCCGCGGCCCGTGCGATCTCCGACCTGCGGCTCGGGCGAGTCGACGAGGACACGACCGCGAACGTTGGCACCATCCACGGCGGCACCGCCGGCAACATCATTCCCGAGTGGTGCATCCTCGAGGCCGAGGCCCGCTCGCACCAGGAACGCAAGCTCGAGGCGCTCGTCCAGGAGATGCTGGACACGTTTTCGTTCGCCGCCGGTATCGAGGACTGCGAGGTGGAGACCAAGGTGTCGAAGAGCTACAAGGGCTACCGCTTCAAGCACGACGACCAGGTCGTGCGCATCGCGCACGCCGCACTCGAGCGCGCGGGCTACACGCCGTCGTACGGACTCAGCGGCGGCGCCGCTGACGCAAACGTCTTCAACGAACGCGGGCTGGCCTGCCTCAACCTGGCCAACGGCATGCAGGACATCCACACGCCCGACGAGCGCATAACGGTCGACGATCTCGAGGGGATGGTCGAGGTGACGCTGGCGCTGGTGGACGTCGCGCGCGATGCTGACGCTTAGGCGCGGCGTCGTCACTGCAGTCGTCTCCCGCGAGGAGGGGCTTGCACGCATCGAGGTGGACGGTTCGCCGTGCGTCGCCTACCCGCGGCTCACCGGGCCGGTCGCATTGGGGGACGAGGTGCTGGTCAACGTCCAGGCGCGCGAGCTCGAGCTTGGTTCCGGCGGCTTCGACGTCCTCTACGCAAACCTGACTCGCGGCCTCGAGCTCCCCGCCGAGCCCGGGGCGCACGTGATGAAGCTCCCCTACCTGCCCGGCCAGCTCGCGGCGCGGCACGCGGAGGAGAGGTCCGCGCTTGCCGAGCGACTCGGCGGGCTGCCGGTCGTGTGCTGCGCCCTGCACAGCCAGGTCGCTCCCGTGTGCGCGGGGCTCGGGGCGGGTCGGCGGGTCGCGTACGCACAGGTCCCGGGAGGGGCTCTGCCCGTCTCCCTGTCGGATTCCGTGCGCGTCCTCGCCGAACGTGGCTACCTCGGCACGACGGTGGCGGTGGGAGCGTGCGTCGAGGGCGACGTGGCCTGCGTGTCAGTGGCGTCGGCGTTTCTCTGGGCTGCGACCGAGGGATTCGACGCGGTCGTCTGCGCGATCGGGCCGGGGATCGTCGGTACGGGGTCGTCGTTCGGTCACGGGGGAGTGGCCGTGGCGGACACGGCGAATGCCGCGTCGGCGCTCGGGGGTGTCCCGATCGTGGCCGTGCGCGCCTCGGGGGCGGATCCGCGCGAACGGCATCGGGGCGTCTCGCACCACACGCGCGCCGCGCTCGAGCTCTGCTTGGGTGAGATCGTGGTGCCCTGGCCGGCGGGTTGGAGGGCGCCGGACTGGCTCGACGCACGGGAAGAGATCGATGTCGCCGGGTGGGCGGATGCCTGTGCCGACCTTCCCCTGTCGCACATGGGCCGCGGCGCAGGCGACGATCCGCTCTTCTTTGCAGCGGCGTTTGCCGCCGGTCGGGCAGCCGCCAAACGGATGGAACGGGCCGCCGCATGAAGCCCGACGAAGCGCGTGTCGTCTACGAGGGAAAGCTCATGTCCGTCACTGTGGAGCGTTGGGGGAAGCACGAGCGCGAGATCGTCGACCACCCTGGCGCGGTCGCAATCGTCGCGATCGACCGGGACGAGATGCTGACCCTCGTCCGGCAGCGGCGGGAAGCGGTGCGCAAGGAACTGCTCGAGTTGCCGGCGGGGACACTCGAGGAGGGCGAGTCGCCGCTCGACTGCGCGCGCCGTGAGCTCGAGGAAGAGACCGGCCTGACGGGCGGCACCTGGCGCGAGCGGTCGGTCTTCTACACGACGCCCGGGTTCTGCCGGGAGCGGATGCATCTTTTCGTCGCCGAGGACCTCGATCCCGGCTCACCGCGGCCTGAGGACGACGAGCACCTCGAGCTCGTGCGCTGGGCGAGCTCAGACGTCGCGCGGCGTCTGCACGAGATCGAGGACGCGAAGACACTCGTCGGTCTCTCCGCCTTTCTTCTCGACCGGAAGCGCGGCTCCGGTTCCCGCTGAACCGGCCCGCACCCCCACCCAATGGGAGGGGGATGCCACCCGCTCTCCCTCGCGGTCGACGTTACCTTTGAAACGACGACGCGGCTGTTTCGGCACCGCGCCGAAGGCGTGTCGATCTGTCCACAAGGTAGGGTGACCCGCCGTGAAGGTCGGGGTTGCCAGGGAGATCAAGGCCGACGAGTACCGCGTCGCCCTCACGCCCGCCGGGGCACGGGAGCTGGGGCAGCGCGGTCACGACGTCATCATCGAAACCGGTGCAGGCGAAGGGAGCGCGTTTTCCGACGCCGCGTACGAGGCGGCCGGCGCGCGCATCGGCTCGGTTGACGACGTCTGGGCCGAGGCGGAGCTGCTGCTCAAGGTGAAGGAGCCGATTCGATCGGAGTACGGCTGGCTGCGCGACGGGCTCGTCCTCTTCACGTACCTGCACATCGCGGCGGACGAGCCCCTGACGCTCGCACTGCTCGACAGCGGGATAACCGCGGTCGCGTACGAGACAGTCGAGACCGACTCCGGCGCGCTGCCGCTCCTCGCGCCGATGAGCGAGATCGCCGGACGGCTCGCGGCCCAGGCCGGCGCCTACTTCCTGGAAAAGCCGCTCGGGGGCCGAGGACTGCTGCTCGGCGGTGTTCCTGGAGTCGCTCCGGGTCGAGTCCTCGTCATCGGCGGCGGCATGGTCGGTTACAACGCCGCCGTGATCGCGATTGGACTGGGCGCGAACGTCACCATCCTGGAGCGCTCGATCGATCGCATGCGCCATCTCGAGGAGGTCCTGTCGGGACGCGTGAGCCTCGTCATGTCGTCGAGCCTGCAGATCGAGGAGTCGGTGCGCGGCGCAGACGTCGTCATCGGCGCGGTCCTGATCCCCGGCGCGGTCGCGCCGAAGCTGATCACCCGCGAGATGGTCGCCGGTATGAAGGACGGTTCGGTGCTGGCGGACGTGGCAATCGACCAGGGCGGCTGCGCCGAGACCTCCCGTCCCACGACGCACAGCGAGCCCGTCTACACCGTCGAAGGAGTCACCCACTACTGCGTCGCGAACATGCCGGGCGCGGTGCCGATCACGTCGACGAAGGCGCTGACGAACGCGACGCTGCCCTACGTGGAAGCGATCGCCGACTTCGGACTCGCCGAAGCGGTTGCACGCGATCCGGAGCTCGCGCGTGGGGTCAACGTGGTCGATGGGAAGGTGACCTACGAAGCCGTCGCCGACGCCCACGGGCTCGACTACCAGCCGCTCGAGGACGTCCTGCCGCTCTCGGCGGTCTAGGACTGACTGGGGCGTTTCGCCGGTGAGTACCTCACCACGAGCCAGGTGACTCCGGCCGCCAGCGCAATCACGACCGCGCAGAAGACCAGCATGAGAAGAATCCCGAGGACGTCTAGCACGACCGACCTAGAATAGCCGGATGCCGAGGGCATGCATCATCGTGCTCGACGCCGTGGGTGCCGGGGAGCTCCCGGACGCCGGAGAGTACGGCGACGAGGGTTCGGACACGCTCGGGAACGTCGCCCGGGCGGTCGGCGGCCTGGACCTGCCCAACCTCGAGGCGCTCGGGCTCGGCAACATCGAGCCGCTCGAGGGCTGCCCGCCGCAGGCGGGAGCGCCCGCGGTCGCCGGCCGTCTCGTCGAACGCTCCAAGGGCAAGGACACGACCACGGGCCACTGGGAACTGATGGGGGTGGTCACGCCGCAGCCGATGCCGACCTATCCGCACGGCTTCCCGCACGATGTGATCGATCCGTTCATGCACCGCACCGGTCGGGGCGTGCTCGGCAACAAGGCCGCGTCCGGTACCGAGATCATCCAGGAGCTCGGCGAAGAGCATCAGCGGACGGGAAAGTGGATCGTCTACACGTCGGCTGACTCCGTCTTTCAGATCGCTGCGCACGAAGACACGATCCCGCTCGACGAGCTGTACAAGGCGTCTGCGATCGCGCGGGAGATCCTCACCGGGAAGCACGCTGTGGGCCGCGTGATCGCGCGACCGTTCAGCGGCGAGCCGGGGAACTACGAGCGGACGGCGAACCGCCACGATTTTTCGCTCGAGCCTCGTCGGCCGAACTACCTGACGCTGGTGCGGGACGCCGGGACGAAGGTCTACGGCGTCGGGAAGATCGGCGACATCTTCGCGGGCCAGGACATCGACGAATCCCACCCGACGAAGTCGAACGTGGACGGCATCACGCAGACCGAGAAGCTCCTGCGGGAGGTCGACGACGGCGTGATCTTCACCAACCTCGTCGAGACGGACATGCTGTGGGGTCACCGCAACGATCCTGTGAACTTCCATCGCTGCCTGCAGGACTTCGACCGCCGCCTGCCCGACCTCCTCGACGCACTCCGACCGCAGGATCTCTTGATCCTCACCTCCGACCACGGCTGCGACCCGACGACCCCCTCGACCGACCACTCTCGCGAGTTTGCGCTGCTGCTCGCCTACGTCGAGGGCAAGAACGCTTCCGGACGGATCCACGAGGGCGAGTTCGCGGACGTCGGGGCCACCGTGAACGCCTGGCTGGGCGGCAAGGCGCCGTCGCGCGGGATTCCAGGCCAGCCAATCGTCGAGCGCTGACCTGGTGGTTCACGCCGCCGAACTGATTCGTCGCAAGCGCGACGGCGAGAGACTCCCTGCGGACGAGCTGGCCGAGCTCGTGCTCGCCTACACGCGCGGCGACGTTCCGGACTACCAGATGGCGGCATTCTGCATGGCCGTCTACTTCCGGGGGCTGGACGGCGCGGAGACGTTCGCTTTCACGGACGCGATGATCCGAAGCGGCGAAACGATCGAGCTCGGCCCGGCACTCGGGCGCACGGTGGTGGACAAGCACTCGACCGGCGGCGTGGGGGACAAGACCTCACTCGCGGTCGGCCCGATCGTCGCGGCGTGCGGCGTGCCGTTCGGGAAGATGAGCGGCCGCGGGCTCGGACACACCGGCGGCACGCTCGACAAGCTCGAGTCGATTCCCGGGTTCCGCGTCGAGCTGACCACCGAGGAGTTCATCGACCAGGTGCGAACGATCGGGCTGGCCATCATCGGCCAGACCGCCGACCTCGTCCCCGCCGACAAGCTTCTCTACGGACTGCGGGACGTCACGGCAACTGTCGACAACGTGTCGCTGATCGCCGCGAGCATCATGTCCAAGAAGATCGCGGCGGGCGCGGACGCCATCGTGCTCGACGTCAAGGTCGGAGACGGCGCGTTCATGAAGACGGTCGAGGACGCGCGCGAGCTCGCTTGGATGATGCTCGAGCTCGGCAAGCAGGCCGACCGTGAGGTCGTGTGCGTCCTGACCGACATGGACCAGCCGCTTGGTCAGGCCGTCGGGAACGCGCTCGAGATCCGCGAGACGATCGCGACCCTTCGCGGCGCCGGCCCGCCTGATGTCAGCGAGCTGGTGCTCGACGCGAGCGCGCACCTGCTTGCGATCTCCGATCTGGGGATCGACGAGTCGGCCGGCCGCGAGCGAGCGGCGGCCGCGATCGAGGACGGCTCCGCACTCGCCATGTATGAGCGCTGGATCGAGGTCCAGGGCGGCGATCCCGCCGAGGAGTCCCTACCCGTCGCACCGGTCGTCCGCGACGTCGTCTCGGAGGAGAGCGGCTACGTCCGCGCGATCGGCGCCGTTGACATCGGCCTGGCTGCGCTTCGGCTCGGAGCCGGACGGCAGACGAAGGACCAGAGAGTCGACCACGCCGTCGGCATCCGCTGCCTCAAGAAGCGAGGGGACGCGGTCAGAGAGGGTGAACCCATCGCCGAGGTCTACGCACGTACCGACGAGGCGGCCGAGCGGGCCCGCACAGAAGTACTCGCGGCCTACGACCTCGGCGAGGACGCGCCACCTCCACGACCGATCGTGCTCGAGACGATTGCCTGAGATGCCCGAGCTACCGGAAGTCGAGACGATCCGTCGCAAGCTCGAGCCCTACCTGCTCGGCCGCAGGCTCGACCGGGTCGAGATCGCCGATCCGCGTCTCGTGCGGCCGTTCGAGCCTCATGCCGTGGCGGCCGAGCTCGAAGGCGAACGCGTCAGCGCCCTCGAGCGGCGAGGCAAGTATCTGGTTGTTCGGTTCGAGTCGGGTCGTGCTCTCCTGGTCCACCTCCGAATGACGGGAAGCCTGCGCCACGCCGCGCGCGGTGCTCTGCACGACGATGGTTACCACCGAGCCGTTGTCAATCTAGACGACGGATCGGATGTCGCGTATCGCGACGTCCGGCGGTTCGGCACGTGGCTGCTCCTCGAGCCTGACGAGCTCGAGCCGTACCTGGCGCCAAAGGTCGGTGTCGAGCCGCTCGAGCGCAGCTTCAACGCACGCTGGCTCGCCCAGCGACTGCAGGGACGCCGTGCACCGCTCAAGGCGGCGCTGCTCGACCAGCGCACAGTGGCGGGGCTGGGGAACATCTACGTCGACGAGGCGCTCTGGCGCGCGCAGATCCATCCGCTGCGCCCGGCCGAGTCGCTCGATGCGGACGAGATCGCGCGCTTGACGCGTGCCGTCAAGGAAGCGCTGAAGGCGGGCATCAGGCGTCAGGGCGCGAGCCTGCGCGACTACGCCACTCCGGACGGGGGCCGCGGCAGCATGCAGGACCGCTTCCGCGTCTACGGCCGGGCCGGCGAGCCCTGCCATCGCTGCGGCACGCCGATCGACAAGATCCGAGCCGCCGGCCGCGGCACGTGGTACTGCCCGACATGTCAACGACTCGCAACCTGAAAGTTCTCGTCGTCGGCGGCGGGAGCCGCGGCCCCGGCGGCCGCCGGTAGTGCAGACGGCATCCGGTCGACCGTGCCGCATGCAGCGCCGTCAGCAGGAGCTCGTGATCGGGCCGGGTCTCTAGGCGACGAGCCTCTCCGCCAGACGGCCGTCGCGGTCGAGCCGCCAGAGCTCCGCGTAACCGCCGACCGGGGCCCCGTCGATCACGATCTGCGGCACGGTCCAGCCGCCCGTCAGCTCGAAGAGCTTCTGCCGAAACGCGGGGTCGTCGTCGAGCGACACCTCCTCGTACTCGTAGCCCCTCGCGTCGAGCAAGGCCTTGGCGCGCACGCAGTACCCGCACCAGCGAGTGGTGTAGACCTGGATTCGCGCCATTCGTGAGTCTTAACGCGTAAGTGCGCGGAAAGGTTCCTCCACCCTCCGGGCTAGACTGGCAAAGCGATGGCCGGCCGCACGTACAAGACCGAGGCGGTCGTGCTGCGCTCCTTCCGATTCGGCGAGGCGGACCGGGTGCTGCACCTGTACACGCTCGAGCGTGGACGGCTCGGCGCGGTCGCCAAGGGGATCCGGAAAACGAAGTCCCGCTTCGGCGCGCGGCTCGAGCCGCTGTCACACGTCGAGCTGATGCTGCACCAGGGCTCGGGGGAGCTGCAGACTGTGACGGGCGTCGAGCTCCTCCGCTCGCATCGCGAGACGCGGGAGCAGCAGTACCGGCTCGGGGTCGGGCTGCTCGGCGCGGAGACGATGCTGCGCCTGTTCACCGAGCAGGAGGCAAACCCGCGGGCCTTCCAGGCGCTGGCCCGGTTCCTCGATCTCCTCGACGGCCTCGCGCCGGTGAACGCCCGTCCGGCGCTCGACCCGCTCGGGCTCTCGTTCCAACTCAAGCTGCTCTGGCTCTCCGGGTATCTCCCGCATCTCACGAGTTGCGCGGAGTGCGGCGCAGATACCGAGGCGCTCGTCGGCTACTCGGCCAAGGCCGGCGGCGCGGTCTGCCGGGCCTGCGCGGACGGCGCGCTCGCACTTTCCCCAGCCGGGATCGCGGGCATCGAGGCCCTGCTCAACCGCCCACTCGCGGAGGCCCACGACGTCGGGCTCACGGACCGTTCCGCCCGCGACGCGCTCGCGGTCATCACATCGGCCTACGAATACTTCGGGAACTTCAGGCTGCGCACGCTACGCAGCGCCTAGCCAGTAGGCACGACGGGCGGTTATTCCCCCTTCGGCGACTTCCACCCTCGACCGCCGGCGTCCTCGAGCCAGGCCCGGACGCCCTCGATCTGCAGCCGCTCCTGCGCCAGCGAGTCGCGATCGCGCACCGTGACGGTGTCGTCTGCGAGCGTCTGCTCGTCGATCGTGAAAGCCCAGGGCGTGCCGATCTCGTCCTGGCGGCGGTAGCGCCGTCCGATCGCGCCGCTGTCGTCGTACTCGATGCTCTCGCGCCGCCGCAGCTCCTCGTACAGGTTGCGTGCCTTCGAGACCATCTCGTCGCTCTTTCCCACGAGGGGGAGGACGGCCGCGGTGACCGGCGCCATCTCCGGGTGCAGCCGCAGCACGGTGCGCTCGCGCTCGCCGACCACCTCCTCGTCGTAGGCATCGACGAGGAGCGCCACGAAGATCCGCTCGACGCTGACCGCCGGTTCGATCACGTACGGGACATACCGTTCGCCGTCCGGCCCGACGTACTCGAGCTTGGTCGTCGAGTACTCGGTGTGCTGGGTCAGGTCGAAGTCGCCGCGGTTGGCCACGCCCTCGAGCTCGGACCAGCCGATCGGGTAGTCGTACTCGATGTCGCTCGTGCCTCGGGAGTAGTGCGAACGCTCCTCCGGGCCGTGTTCGCGCACCCGCAACCGGCTCCGGCGGAGCCCGTAGCGGAGGTACCAGTTGAGCCGCTCGTCGATCCAGTAGCGGTACCACTGCTCGGCCTCGTCTGGCGGGACGAAGTACTCCATCTCCATCTGCTCGAACTCGCGCACGCGGAAGAGGAAGTTGCCCGGAGTGATCTCGTTGCGGAAGGACTTGCCGATCTGCGCAATGCCGAATGGCGGCCGGCGACGGGCGATCTGGAGCACGTTCTTGAAGTTGATGAAGATGCCCTGTGCCGTCTCCGGCCGCAGGAATGCGCGCGAGCCCTCCTCCTGCACCGGACCGACGGTCGTCTCGAACATCAGGTTGAACTGACGCGGCTCGGTCAGGTCGCACTCGGGCGTCTCGCCGGGGTGCTTGCTCGGCTTGCGGCCGCAGCTCGAGTCCTCGAGCTTGTCGGCGCGGAAGCGGAGCTTGCAGGTCCTGCAGTCGATCAACGGGTCGGTGAAGCCGGCCACGTGGCCGGACGCCTCCCAGACCCGGGGGTGGAGGATGACGGCGGAGTCGAGCGCGACGATGTCGTCTCGGTCCTGCACCATCGCCTCGAACCACTTCTCCCGGATGTTGTTCTTCAGCAGGACGCCGTAGTGGCCGTAATCGAAGGTGGAGCCCAGGCCCCCGTAGATCTCGGATGACGGGAAGACGAAGCCGCGTCGCCTGGCGAGCGACACGATCTTGTCCATCGTCACGATGTCCACGGCCATGGCCGTGGACGTTATCCGCCCCGCGCTCAGCGAACGAGCGCGAGCAGCGACCCGGCCGCGAGGACGGCGGCCGTGATCCCGATGACGAGCCAGAGCGAAACGCCGTCGCCCTGCTTGCTCGACGCCGGTGCTGCGGACTTGAGCGCCGTCGCCTTCACCGGCGTTGCGGCGCGGACCTTCGCCTGGAGGGCGCGCTTGATGTCGCTCTCCGCGGTCGAGTAGATCCGGACGTCCTCCGGCATGTTCGCGAGCGCGAGGCGGTAGCAACGCACCGGGTACACGCCGTCGATCCGGCCGTCGCTCCAGTCCCGGAGCAGCGTCGTGCCGCAGTTCGGCTTGGCCGAGGCGGGATCAGAGACGGCCAGCATCGCGGCAATCGAGGCAAGGATGATGGTCACGTGACGCACACGCATGGAGTCACGGTTCCCGTTCCGTTTAAGAATAAGCTCAGAAGGGCGTTAAGCCTTTTTGAAGAGAGTCCTGGAGACATCGGGGTTCCCAGGCACTAGCCTCTTCCCGATGGCGCAGCCGGTCGAGCTCCACATCGTCTCCGACTCCACGGGCGAGACGGCGGCGCGCCTGGTCCAGGCGCTCGAGGCGCAGTTCCCGGAACAGGAGTTCGAGGAGGTTCGTCACGCGCGCGCCGAGAGCGTCGAGGACCTCGAGCGCGCCGTCCGCAGCGCTCGTGGCCACGCCGCAGTCGTCATCTACACGCTCGTCGACCCTGAGCTGCGGGACGCGATGCGCCGCCTCTGCCGCCGGGCGCGCGTGCACTACTGCGACCTGCTCGGGCACCCGATCGACGCGGTCGCGCGCGTCTCCGGCCAAGCGGCGCGGATGACGCCGGGCTCGCGCGCGCCGCTGAACCCCGCCTACTTCAGGCGCATCGAGGCGATGGAGTTCGCGGTCAAGTACGACGACGGAGTAGGAGCCGGGCTCGACGAGGCGGACATCGTGCTCGTCGGCGTCTCGCGTACCTCGAAGACGCCACTCTCCATCTACCTGGGCTATCTCGGTCACAAGGCGGCGAACGTGCCGATCGTGAAGGGGATTGAGCCCCCAAAGGAGCTGTACGAGCTCGACCCCGCGAAGATCGTCGGGCTGACGATCGACGCCGACCGGCTGGCAGACATCAGGCGAGCGCGTGTGCGCAACCTCGGCGCGAACAACCGTCGCTACGCGGAGCTGGGCGAGATCTACGACGAGCTCGAGGAGGCGGCGGCCGTCCAGCGAAGGCTCGGCTGTCCGGTCATCGACATCTCCGAACTCTCCATCGAGGAGACGGCGCAACGCATCCTGCGTACGGTCGAGGCGCGGAAGGCGCAGGCTGCGGCCGAGAGCCTGCGGTGAGACCGAAGCCGCCCGTTCCGTGGTGGCGCTGGGCCACCTGGTGGGGCGTGCTCGGCGTGGCTGTCGTCCTCTTTTACGTCATCCTGACACCGATCTGGCTGGGGCTCCGCTGGCTTGCGTGGGCGGCGGAGTTCCGCGCGCGTCGCCGGCGCAGCGTCGACGCGGTCAGGTGACGAGTCGAGCCTCGAGCGGCGTCTCTCCCTCCGCATCGACACGATAGGCGGTCGCGCCTGGGCGCGAGGTCACGACCTCGCGCAGCTCTTCGCCGACGTAATGCAACGCGACGTCGTCGTCGGCGGCGACGCCCGGCGCGAGCCCTTCGCTCACGAGTCGTGTGTAGACGGGTCGTCGCAGCTCTTCCCCGTCGTAGTGCGGACAGGCGCTCCCGCGAAGAAAGCCGAGACAGTCGAGCGCCGCCAGGTCCGGTCCGAACGAGTCGGTGACCGCCTGCTCGAACCAGCAGATCATCCCCGCACTCCAGCCCGTCAGGAGCACGCCTTGCTCCCACGCCTCACGCAGGATCAGGTCGAAGCCGTGCGTGCGCCAGATCGCGAGCGCGTTGGCGGTGTTGCCGCCCGTGACGAGGATCAGGTCGTGCTCGAGGACAAGCTGTCGGAGGTCCGCCGGAGGCCAGGGAAAGAAATCCACGTGCGTCGCCTCGGCCCGACCGTGGAGGCGTTCGTACAAGGCGAGGGTCAGGCCGGGATCCTCCCGCGACGCCGTTGCGACGCAGAGCACCTTGCGCCCGCGTGTGAGCCCGAGCACGTAGGCGAGGAGCGCATCGTCGGGATAGCCACCCATCGCGACGATCTGGCGCTCAGACATGAATGGACGATCGGACATCGGTTGTGGATCCGAGGTGATTGCGGTTGCGGTCGGGCTGGCCCATGCTCGAAGCGGGCCAGGGCCTGGCCAGGTGATTCGGGCGAAGGGAGTTCGCATGGCTGGTGCAGCCGAGGTCGTCGAGCGATATCAGCGGGCATTCGGGAGCGGTGACGTCCAGACAGCTCGGTCGCTTCTCGCTGATGATCTTCATTTCGTAGGGCGGATCGAGGAGTTCGAGAACAGACGATTACATGTCGTCGGTGGGGAAGCTCGCGCAGATCGTCACCGGGACGGACGTCAAGAAGGTATTCGCGGACGAGAACGATGTCGTCACGATCTGCGACCTCCATACCAACACGCCCGCGGGCACCTCGAACGTGGCGGAATGGGCTACGGTTAAGGGCGGAACGATCCTGGAGATGCGTGTCTTCTTCGACGCCCGGCCTTCGCCGCCCTGTTCGAGCGGCGCTGAGCTTGTTTGATGCCGCCTAAGCAGATCCGGCCGAAGTCGCTCGCCGATTACCTCGACGTCCTGAGCAGGATCGGCTTCGAAGCCGGGCTCTCAGGGCGGGTCGTCGAAGCGAAGTGGGCGGACATCCGGCGCGCGTTTCACGACTTCGATCCCGAACGGGTCGCGCGCATGACACCGAAAGCCGTGGACAAGCTCCTCGAGGACGAGCGCATCATCCGCAGTCGGAGCAAGGTCGAGGCAACAATCGAAAACGCCGAGACCATGCTCGAGTTGGACGAGGAGTACAAGGGCTTCAAGCGGTATCTCCGTGCGCACGAGGACTTCGAGTCGACCGTGAAGGATCTGCGAAAACGCTTCAAGTTCCTCGGTGATCACGGCGCCTACCGCTACCTCTGGACGGTCGGCGAGCAGGTGCCGTCCTACGAGGAGTGGGCGAGGTCGCGCGGGCTTACGGGGACGGCACAGCCGCGCCGTCGAACGCGGCGACCTGCGCACTAGCGCTCGCGGTCGGCTTGCGCCGGTACGCGCCGGGCCCGATTCCGAACGCCCGGTTGAAAGCCCGCCCGAGCCCTTGCGGGCGTCGCGGCAGTCTGCAAACCGGGGCACGCGCAGGTGCGTACTGCTTACGCAATCGATCTCCCTCACGGAGGTGACGATGAAGCGCGGAATCCTGCCAGCCTGCCTGTTGACGTCCGCCGCCCTCTCTGCCGCAGCGGGCGCGTACGCCTCTTCGCTTATGAGCGCGGGCCCGCGGATGGGGCCGCAGACCGCCGTCAACCGACCCGCCTTCCACGGTTACTACGACGGCCATAAAGACACCTACCTCAGCACCGATGTCTCCGACAAGGCGGAGGCGACTGCGATGCACATCAACTACGCACCGGTGCTCAAGTCGGTACCGCTGCAGTCGGCGCCGGAGATCTACCTGGTCCAGGGCAAGGCGGCGGCCGGACAGCTTGCCGTCTTCGGCTCCGAACCCGGTGAGTCGAGCTACTCGCCGATCTGGAAGGAAACGATTCTGACCTGGAAGTCGAGCGCGACTCCTGCCTTGATCACGAGCGACACGGCGGTGAACAAATTCGAGAAGAAGGGCATGCTCACCGAGCGGTCGACCTCGATCAGACTGAACTGCCCGATCATCAAGGTCGGCAAGGGCGCGTAACGGAGGTCCCTTGACATAGCGTCCTTCGGGACGGCGGCTGGCGGCCGCCAGGCATAACCGGAAGTATTGCAGGGCATTTGTGAGAGGATCACCGCCTTGAACCGGCCCCGCTACGTCTTCGACTTCGAAGAGCCGTCCGACGGAGGGGCGGCGCTCCTCGGCGGCAAGGGTGCCGGGCTCGCGGAGATGACGCAGCTCGGCGTGCCGGTGCCCGCCGGGTTCACGATCACCACGGACGCCTGCCGCGCCTACATGGCGAACGGCAAGGCGTTGCCCGACGGGCTCGACGAGGAGGTGGACCGGCACCTCGCCGCGCTCGAAAGGAAGACCGGCAAGCGCTTCGGTCACGCGAACGCTCCGCTCCTCGTCTCGGTGCGATCGGGTGCAGCGGTCTCGATGCCCGGGATGATGGACACGATCCTGAACCTCGGCCTCAATGACGAGACGGTGCAGGGTCTCGGCCGTGCAACGGGGAATGCGCGCTTCGCAAACGACTCGTACCGGCGGCTCATCCAGATGTACGGCGAAGTCGTCGACGGAATCGACCCGCATCGCTTCGAGCAGGCGCTCACGGATCTGAAGAAGGCGCGCGGTATTGCGCAGGACGTCGACCTGTCGGCGGCGGACCTCGGCGAGCTCGTCGACACGTACCGTGCGATCTATCGGGAGGAGACGGGACGGAACTTTCCTCAGGACGCGCGCGAACAGCTGACGCGTGCGGTACGCGCGGTGTTCGATTCCTGGGACGCGCCACGCGCGAAGGTGTACCGCCGCCGTTACGACATCGCCGACGACCTCGGCACGGCCGTCAACGTCGTCCAGATGGTCTTCGGCAACAAGGGCGACGAGTCGGGAACAGGCGTTGCCTTCACGCGCGATCCTTCGACGGGCGAGCAAGGTCTGTACGGCGAGTTCCTCCCGAACGCACAGGGGGAGGACGTCGTCGCCGGCATCCGGACGCCGCAGCCGCTGGCCGAGATGCAGCACCAGCTTCCCGGAGCCTTCGACCAGCTGCTGGAGACGATGCGCCGGCTCGAGGAGCACTACCGCGACATGCAGGACATCGAGTTCACGGTCGAGGACAATGAGCTCTACCTCCTGCAGACGCGCTCCGCGAAGCGAACCGCGGCCGCGGCGGTCAAGGCGGCGGTCGACATGGTGGGCGAGGGGCTGATCTCCCGTGAGGACGCGATCAGGCGGATCGACCCCGCGGAGCTCGACCAGCTTCTGCACCCGATGCTCGACCCGACCGCGCAGTGGGAGGGCGCGGCCAAGGCGCTCAACGCCTCGCCGGGAGCCGCCTGCGGGAAGATCGTGCTCGACGCGGACACCGCCGAGCAGCGCGGCCGGGGCGGCGAGAGCGTGATCCTCGTCCGCTGGGAGACGACACCCGACGACATCCACGGGTTGATCCAGGCGGCCGGGATCCTCACCGCCCACGGCGGGATGACCTCACACGCGGCGGTGGTCGCGCGCGGCATGGGCAAACCCTGCGTGGCCGGCTGCGAGGCGCTCTCGATCGATCTCGACCAGCGTACGATCACCCTCGGCGGTCAACAGCTGTCGGAGGGCGACATGCTCACGATCGACGGCGGGACGGGGGCCGTCATCATCGGCGAGGTGCCGCTCGTTCCGCCGGAGGTGAACGACGACCTCGTGACCGTGCTCGGCTGGGGCGACGAGCACCGGCGTCTCCGGGTGCGCGCGAACGCCGACACGCCGGAGGACGCGGCCAAGGCGCGGGAGTTCGGCGCCGAGGGCATCGGGCTCTGCCGGACCGATCACATGTTCATGGCGGAGGACAGGCTCCCCGTGGTGCGCGAGATGATCCTGGCCGACGGCGAGGAAGACCGGCGCCGGGCGCTCGACAAGCTGCTGCCGATGCAGCAGGGCGATTTCGAGGCGATCTTCGAGGCGATGACGGGGCTACCGGTGACGATCCGCCTGCTCGACCCACCGCTCCACGAGTTCCTGCCGCCGGTCGAGCAGGCGACGGACGAACGCATGCGGCGGCGCGTTCGCCAGCTGCAGGAGGCCAACCCGATGCTCGGCACGCGCGGCTGCCGGCTTGGCCTGCAGTGGCCGGAGATCTACGAGATGCAGGTGCGGGCAATCATCCGGGCGGCGCGCGCAGTCGACGAGCGGACCGGTGATGCACCGCTCGTCGAGATCATGCATCCCCTCGTCGGTTTCCGTGAGGAGCTGACTCGCTTACGCGAGCTGACGATCCGCGTTGCCGAAGAGGAGGCGCCCGAGGTCGAGTACCTCTGCGGCACCATGATCGAGCTGCCCCGTGCCTGCCTCCGCGCGGATGAGATTGCAGAGGAAGCGGACTTCTTCTCGTTCGGCACGAACGACCTGACTCAGACCGCGCTCGGCTTCTCCCGTGACGATGCGGAGGGGAAGTTCCTCACGTTCTACCTCGAGGAGGGAGTCCTCGAGCACAATCCGTTCGAGACGCTGGACGTGAACGGTGTCGGCGAGCTGATGCGGATCGGCGTCGAGCGAGGACGGGCGACGAAGCCGGAGCTGAAGATGGGCATCTGCGGCGAGCACGGCGGCGAGCCGAAGTCGGTCGCGTTCTGTCATGAGCTCGGGCTCGACTACGTGTCGTGCTCTGCGTACCGCGTGCCGGTTGCGCGGCTTGCCGCCGCGCAGGCCGCACTCGCAGCGAGTGGTGCTCCGGCTTACGTGGCCGCGGGCGGCTGAACGGTCACTGCCGGATCACCACCGGCGTTCCGAGCGGGACGGTCCGCATCAGGTAGCGCAGGTCGGCCGCCCGCGCGTGCACGCAGCCGGCGGAGACGGCTCGGCCGAAGTCGCCGGCCGAAGGCGTGCCGTGAATGGCGACGCGGTCGCCGGCGCTCCAGTCCGCCGGGAGGTTCGGCTGGATCGCCGAGAGCGCGAGGATGCAACATCCGTACGCGGCGCTGTAGGAACGGCCGTTCAGCTTGTCGGTGACGGCGAAGCGTCCGGTGGGCGTGGGGGAGCCGGCACGGCCGACGCCGATGCTCGTACGGCGGATCACGGCGCGGCCTCGGCGGACGAGCAGGATCCGGCTCGAGAGGTCGATGTCCACCTCGAGGCGCGTGCGCGCGTAGCGCAGCCCGCCCGCGCGCGCGTCGACCCAGACTCTCCGGTTGCCGCCGACTCCCGCCTCTGTCACTGCGAGCCAGCGTCCGCGCCGGGTCGCGACCACTCCGAGTGCGCGGGGCGAGCCGAACGGCGTCCTGGGTCCGACCCGTGCCAGCACCGGACCGAAGGGTCGGCTGTGCAGGGCCAGCGAGCTGCCCGGCCGCACTTCGGCGATCAAGTGACCCGCGGGCCGGCGCGGCTCGTGTACGCGAACCCATCCGTTGGCCGGACGATCCAGGAGCACGCGGCCCACGGCCGTGGCCGGCGCGAGGGTGGCGGCACCGACGGCCGCACACACCAGCGACGTGAGGGCAAGAGCACCGCGAGCCACACAGCACGGATCGGCAGAGATCCCTGAAAGTGGTGTCCCTCGAACGAGGGACGGCTAGCTGTGGCGGAGCTCCCTGGCGAACGAACCGCCGCCGATCACGCGCTCCGCACGCTCGCGTACTCGCTCGCGGAGCTCGCGGTCCGAGGTGACGACCCAGACGGGCGGCTCGAGCTCTCGGACGAGCCGGGCGATCCGGTCGTCGCCGGACTCGCTTCCCTCCCAGACGACCGTGACCTCGTGACCGTGCTCCTCACCCCAGGCCCTGGACCGCTCTTCGAGCTCGCTTCCGGGCATGTTCGGCCACAATGAGCGGCGCACGTTCTCGGCGTCCACGAGGACGTTGGCCATCCTGGAGTTGTACTGGTGATTCCGAGGTCGCGCTTCAGGGCAGGTCATGCTTCGATCAACCGCACGTCTCGACCTCACGACCTCCGCCGCTCCATCACCCTCGACGGGCTGGTCGTGGGCGCCTGCGTCGGGATCGCCGGGACCTTCGCCGTGTACTACTCGGCCCGAGTCATCACCTGGGCGGTGATGACCGACGAGCTGCAGACGACGAAGCTCGCAACGAGCATCGCCGAAACGGGTTCGCTCATTCCACGCATCCACGGCGAGTACTACGGGGCGCTGAGCCAGCTCTATCCGTTGCTGATCGCACCGTTCTACGGTCTCTTCACCGCGCCGAGCGCAGCGACGGCGTCACATGTCCTGAACCCGTTCCTGCTGGCGAGCGCTGCCTGGCCGGCCTATTTGCTTGCGCACTCGGTGACGGGATCGCGCGCGGCGGCGACGGTTGCGGCGTTGTTGACGGCGTTCACGCCGTGGCTCGTGATGAGCACCACGCTGCTGACGGAGAACGCTGCGTATCCCGCCTTCGTCTGGGCCGTGTTCCTCTGCCAGCGCGCGATCGCGGAACCGGGTACCAAGCGCGACGTCGCGGCGCTCGCCGGCCTGCTCCTTGCCTTCCTCGCCCGCACGCAGTTGTTCGTGCTCGCCGTTGCGCTGCCGCTCGCAATCGTGGCCCATGAGACCACCTTGGCGTCGGTGTCATCGAGCGGATGGCGAGGGCGTGCGCGGGCAGCGTTCAGGTCGCACCGCCTGCTCTTCGTCGGCTATGCGGTCGCCATCCTCGCCGGAGCCCTGCTGGCCGCAGTTGGTTCGCTCGGAGCCGTCGTCGGTAACTACGCGGTTCCGTTCAAGGGCGATCTCGTGCCGGCGGGCTTTTGGCACTCGGCCGCCTTGCACTTCGACTACATCGTGGTGGGCGGCGGCATCCTGCCCTTTCTGCTGGCCGTCTCCTGGGCGGTGACGGAGGCAGTTCATCGACAGGGAAGAAGCGCGCACGCGTACGCATGGCTCTTCCTGATCCTCGTTCCGCTGCTCACCTTCGAGGTGACGTCGTTCGACCTGCGTTTCACGCCCAACGAATTCATCCAGGACCGCTACCTCTTCTATCTCGCGCCGCTCTTCGCCGTCGGGGCCGCAGCGGCGTTCGTCCGGCGCCGACAGTTGCGGCAGGAGATCCTGATCCTGATTGTGGCCGCCGCGGTGTTCGCCTGGCTGGCAGGGCTCTCTTCCTACCGCGATCAGCCGGTGATCTTCTGGTCGTCGCCCGGCGCCGCCTTTCATCCGGCGATCGTGACGGCCGCCGGCTGGTTCCACCTTGCAGCCGACTGGTTCGTGCGGATCCTCGTGCTCGTGATCGCGGCCCTCGCCGCCGTTCTCGTCGCGGCGCCATGGCGGACCCGTCCGGCGGTGGCGGTCGGCGCAGGCCTCGCGCTCGCCGGCTTCGGCGCCTTCGAGGCCGGTTACGTCTTCGAGCGCTTCGCCGAGCCCGCGTTGACGGAAAACGTCAGGCCTCATCTCGACCGCCTCGACTGGATCGACGCCAGCGTTCCCTCAGGAAGCTCGGTCGAGCTCGTCCCCAGCCCACTCGAGTCGACCACGTACTGGTGGGAGGCCGAGTTCTGGAACAAGGACGTGGACGAGACCCTCCGCCTCGACCACGACCCGACGTTTACGCCGTTCCCTGCCGATCAGGGTCACGTGGACGCCGGCAGAGGTCGGCTACTCGGCGCGACCGGCGACTACCTCGTCGTCGCTCGAACGGATCCCCGCTTCCATCTCGTCGAGACACGCGTGCGCAGGGCCGATGTGACGCGCTTGCGCCTGGTGCGGCCGACCAAGGACTACCGCCTCGAGTGGTCGACACTCGCCGTGTCGGCAGACGGGTGGACCACGCCCGGTAACGAGGCGCGGCTGCGCTTTTACGGAAACGGCCGGCCGGTGAAGCGGGCGCTTGTCGTCGTCCTCAGCGCCCCGCGCGAGGCTCCCAAGCCGATCGGCTTCACGCTCGCGAGCACCCAGGGGACACGGCGCGGCAGCGTCGATCCCGGCGGGGCGCGTCCGCCGGTCGAGCTACCGGTGTGCGTTCCCGCGGTTGGCTACACCGATGTCCTAATGAGGACGAGCGGCTCGGCCCACGTGCCGGACGGCCGCGTCCTCGCTCTCCACTTCGACCGCATCGATGCGCCTGCGGTCGGAAGGTGTTAGGCGTAGCCCCGGGCTTTCCAGTACGCAACGACGACGGACAGGACTCCAACCGCCACGATGCCTGCGATTCCGAGCAGGCCGGGGCGGCCGTACACGGCGTGCCCGCGGCCAAAGCGGGAGAGAGCGAACATCGACGCGCCCCCGCCGATCAGGCCCCCGATGTGTCCGCCGATCGAGATGCCGGGCCAGAAGAACGTCAGCACGAGGTTGGCGATGATGACGCCTAGCGCGCTTCCGCCGAAGACGTAATCCCTCTGCTGCTCCAGCACCAAGCCCGCGCCCAGGATCCCGAAGATCGCGCCCGAGGCGCCGACGGTGGGGTTCAGAGGGCTGGCGACGAGCGCGCCGGCTGATCCTGCAAGCCCGGAGACGACGTAGATCAGGAGAAAACGGCCCGAGCCGATGCGTTGCTCCAGCAGCGAGCCGAACCAGTAGAGCCCGAGCATGTTCAGCAGCAGGTGGAAGGGCCCGTAGTGGAGGAACGCGGCGGTGATCAGCCGCCAGTAGTCCCCATTCGCGATGAACGGCGCCCAGAGGACGCCCTTCTCGTAGATCGTGCTGCCCGTGCCGTAGACGCCGCCGCCCTGGATCAGCTCCGCGACATATACGGCCACATTGACGCCGATCAGGATCTTGGTGACCTTGGCCCCGGCCCCCTCGAAGCTCGCGCGCTGGACGCCGCGCGTCATGCGCTGCACGCCCTGCGGCCTCCCGGCGTGCTCGGGGCAGCGGATGCCGACCGGTGCGATGGTCATGCACTCGGTGCAGATCGGCCTGCCGCACTCCGAGCACGAGAGTCCCGTGACGCGGTCCGGGTGGCGGTAGCAGGTCTGTTCGACGGCCTCAGCCATGTGCGAAGTAGCGTAGTTGGGTGCGCGTCGACGTCGCTTTCACTCCCGCCGAAGCGGCTCCTGCACCCGTGGCGATCGTCGTCGACGTCCTCCGCGCGACCTCGACGATCGCCCAGGCGCTCGCCGCCGGGTACCGCCGGGTGCTCTGCTCCGCCGAGATCGAGGAGGCGCTCGAGCTCCGCAGGGAGCTGCCGGACGCGCTCGTCGGCGGCGAGCGGAACGCCGTACAGGTCGAAGGATTCGACGTCGGTGCCTCCCCGCGGGAGTTCCTGGAGGCGCGGGCCGACACCCTGATCCTCTCCACCACCAACGGGACTCGTGCGATTCTCGAGGCCGCAGAAAGGTGCGACGAGGTCGTCCTGGGCAGCATGCTCAACCTTGCCGCGGTTGCGTACGTCATACAAGACGTGGACGCGAGCGTCGTCTGCGCCGGTTTCAAGGGAGCGTTTGCGCTCGACGACGCCTATTGTGCCGGGCGCATCGTCCAACTCCTCGGCTCTGACCGCAGCGACTCTGCTGTAGCCGCCGAACTGATCGCCGGCGCTTTTCCGACGGCGCTGGACGGGTTGAACGCTCGAACCTACGGTCCGCCCGGCCTCGAGCAAGACATCGCGTACTGCGCCCAGGAGAACATCCTCGACGTCGTGCCGCGCCTGGCCGGAATGGTCGGACCGGCTGCGGAGATCGTGTCGTCGTGAAGCCGGCGCTCGTCCTCGCCGCGCTCGTGGCAGCGCTCGTCCTGACTGCCGATGCAGGAGCTGCCCGCAAGCCGTGGCTCTGGCAGTGCACGCAGATCCACAACGCGGAGGTGCAATACCACTGTTACGTCCGGCTCTTGCTCCTGGACGTCCAGGCGTCGCGGGATCCGGCTCGCGAGCTGCCGCGCATCGACCGTCGCGTGTCGGCGCTCGGCGGCCCGGTCGAGGCGAGCTGCCATGTCCTGATGCACGAGGTGGGACGCCAGTACGCGCGCGCGCATCACCTCACGCTCTCCGACCTGCAGCGCTACGTCCCGCGCTCGAACAATCCAAATTGCTCCGCCGGCTTCGGCATGGGGCTCGTCATGTACCTCGGCCCGCAGATCCTTCAGTCCGGCGGGAAGGCAGCGGCCGTCGCGTGCGCGCGTCTGCCCACGCGCTACCGCGTCTACACCTGCGTCCACGGTCTCGGCCACGCCTTGCTGCGCGCCTACCACGGCGATCTGGGGCAGGCGGTCAGAGCATGCCGCGCGTTGCGGCCGAGCTTCGCACCGGACTGCGCGCAAGGCGTCTTCCACGACTACTGGATCTCGCTTCGGGGAGCGGACGGGACGACGAGCCCGCGCAGGGTGCTCTCCCCACGCACGCTCTGCGACGGCCGGCTCACTTACATCAGGCCGTGCTGGTACCGCTACTTCCTCGAGCAACCGATCGAGGCGCCGATCAGAGACGCGCGCGATCTTCGTCGCGCGTGCCGAGGCCTGCACGGCCTCGAGCGCTACGGCTGCATCAGCGCCGCGGCGCTCACGATCTCGTCCAATCCGTTCGACCAGATGCGCGTGTGCGCGCGCCTTGCTGGTGCAGATGCCTCCGCTTGCCTGCGCGGTGTGCCCGACCAGGCACTCGCCGGCGAGCCAGCGCAGCAGCTGCGGCTGATTCGCCTGTGCAGGACGCAGGACTGCTACGAGTGGTTCGGCCGCACACTTGCGGTCGTGACGAACGGCCGCTTCCCTTGCACGGAACTGACGAGCGGACGGCAGGCGTGCGTCGCGGGCGCGCGGCGAATGGACGACGCGCTCGTGACGTTCTCTTAGCGCAGCACGCGGAAGGGATTGACGGAGGCGCCGCGGACGCGCACCTCGAAGTGCAGATGCGGACCCGTGGCGTCGCCGGACGCACCGATCAGCCCGACGCGGACGCCCTGTCCGATCCACACGCCCAGCCGCACGTCGATGCGCGAGAGGTGCGCGTACATCGACCGCTCTCCGTGTCCGTGCGCCACGATGACGAGCAAGCCCCAACCTCCGCCGCGCCAGCCGGCCCAGACGACCTGACCGGCACCGGCGGCGTAGACCGGAGTTCCCGTCGGAGCCCGCAGATCGATCCCAGAGTGCCAGCTGTCGCCGCGGGGGCCGAAGGAGTCACCGAGCACCGGGGCGGTGAGGGGCCAGGCGAGTCGGAGCGGGATCGGCGGCGGCGGAGCTCTCAGCGCCCTGAGCGTTGCGGGACCTGCAACGCCGTCGACCTTCAGACCCGTCCAGCGCTGGAAGCGGCGGAGCGCGCGGTCGATGTGCGGGCCGAAGATCCCGTCGAACACCCCGGAGGGGAAGCCGTGCTGGGCCAGCCTGAACTGGAGCGAGGCGACGTCCCAGCCGGCCTTGCCGCTTTTCAGCGGGCGGCTGCCGAGGCGATGCCGGGCGAAGCGGCCGAGCGCGCGCCTGGTCTGCGGCCCGACCACCCCGTCGACGGTGATGTGCGCGCGTTTCTGGAGCTTCCGGATCGCCTTCGCCGTCCCCGGGCCGTCGAGCCCGTCGATCGGGCCGCGATAGAGACCGTGCGAGCGCAGGCCGACCTGGAGGGCGGCGACGCCCGCCCGATCGGCCGCCGAGGCACAGGGGGAAAGGGCTGCGACGACGAGGACCAGGGGCAGAGCGAGAAGCGCTCTGGCATGCATGGGCGGACCGTTTTCGCCGTGTCCAGGACGATCCCTTGACAGGGGAACAGGTGTTCGTGTAGAACGTACGTTCCCATGATCGCCTGCCTGATCATTCCGGGATTCGAGCTTCGGGCCGCACTACGGAAGCAGCCCGGACTCGCGCTGCGCCCTGCCGCCCTCTCTCCTGCGGCGGGAACGGAGCCTCTCCTGGGCCCGGTGACGGCTGAGGCCGAGCGTCTCGGTGTCCGTCCTGGCATGCGGCTGGGTGAGGCGCTCGCGACCTGCCCGGGGCTCGTCCTGGTGGAGCAGGATCCAGCTGCCGCGGAGCAGGCGTGGGAGGACATTCTCCGCGCGCTCGAGGATTCGGGCTTCGCCGTCGATTCGCCAGGGCTTGGTTGCGTCTACTTCGAGACGCGTGGGGTGGAGAGGTTGTATCGCGGCCTGGAGCCCGCGCTCAAGCGCGCCCTCGCCGCCGTTGGCACTGCCTGGGATCCACGTGCGGGCGCAGCGCAGCGCCGGTTCGCCGCTCTCGCGGCGGCGAACGTCGCGCGCCCCGGGCAGATCTTGGTCGTCTCCGACGAGCGGCTACAGGATTTCCTCGCGCCGCTACCGCTCGAGCTCGTGCCGATGGAGCCGCGCAGGCGCGCGGAGCTGCACGAGCTCGGGGTCAGGAGCGTCGGACAGCTTGCTGGGCTCCCGGGTGGCGCCGTGGCCGAACGTTTGGGGCCGGACGGCCGGCGCGCCTGGGGCCTGGCGAGAGGCGGCAAGGCGGCGCGAGTCCGCGGCCGTCGCCCGCCGGCGGAGATCGTCGAGGCGCTGGAGTTCCCGGAGGCGATCGGCAACGAGCTGACGCTGCGTCGTGCGTTCGGCGCGTTGGTCGAGACGATCATGGCGCGACCGGAGCGCAGCGGACGCTTCGTGCGCAAGCTTGCGCTATCCGCACGGCTCGTCGGCGGGGGTTCGTGGCGGCGAACCTCGACCCTGCGCGATCCGACCACCGAGCTCGGCCGCATCAAGGCTGCGCTCGGGCCCAAGCTCGCGGAGCTGCCGGCGCCGGTGCTCGAGCTCCGGCTCGAGCTCGTCGAGCTGACGGAGCACAATGGTCAGCAGCTCGAGCTCCTGCCGGCGGCCGGAGGAGAGCTGGACGTTCGCTTACGTGAAGGACTGCGCCAGGTGCGGGCGAGCACCGGCTCGGGATCGATCAACCAGGTGGTGGAGGTCGCGCCGTGGTCGCGCATTCCGGAGACACGCGCGTTGTTCGTGCCGCGGGACGACTGAACGAACCCCGTCCGGCGGTCGTCGAGGCGCGTGTCGACGGCACGCCGGTGCGGGTGAATCGCCTGCTGGTCGAGCTCGTGCGCGAGGAGTGGCGCGTGGTCGATCGGTGGTGGACGGAGGAGCCGGTGTCCCGGCGTTACTTCGAAGTGGTCTTGCAGTCAGGGGAGAACGCCGTTGTCTTTCGCGATGAGATGTACAAATGCTGGTTCACCCAGCGAGGGGCGTGAGATCGGGCGCATACCCCGTGAAGCTCTAAGCGGGAGGTGGTGGAAGAGGAGCGACAGGGCTGGAGCCCTTCGTCAGCACGAACGCGATGAGCAGCCCGAGGACGAATACGAGCAGCAGCAGAAAAGCTTTCGAGCAGCTGGGGCGAAAGGCCGGAAGAATCGTCTGCATGACCACAGGACGATCGCGGGCGCCGCCCTCTTCCGGGATAAAGCGCGGCGTCTGGTCATTCAGCTGTCGCGCGAGGCTGCCAGGATTTCGTGCGCTCTGGCGTGATCTTGCTCTGCGACCACGATCTCGCGAGGGCCGCCGCCAGGCAGACCGTCCATGGCCCCAACGCCCATGTTCGTCGGCCGGTGGTCGCAGTCGATTCCTTCGGTCCGAAGGAGTGCGCACAGCAGCTCCGCTTCCGCTTCGGTCGGAACAACGGTGAGATGGGCGAGCTCGGCCATCTCTCAGCTGACGCTTCGCAGCCAGTCGTGGAAGCCGGTGCTCGGCGCGTGGATGTTGAGCAGTCGCGCGTGTTGTCCGTCGCGGTTGCCGAACGTGTGCGTGACGCCGATCGGCGCCGCGACGAAAGATCCGGCCGGGAGACGAATCCAGTCGTCGCCGACGAAGAAGTCGACCTCGCCGCCGAGGACGTAGAAGGAGTCGATGTGGTCGTCGTGCGCATGCGGGTCGGGACCGTCGAAGCCGGGCTCCAGCTCGAACTCGATGAGCGCAAGCTCCTTGCGCCCGGTCTTGATCGTCGCGACGCGGTTGTTCGTTTGGAGACGGTCACCTTCCCCGGAGGGCAAGAAGACCGCGTCGGTCGGCGGCTTGCCGCTTCCCGGCGCCGCGTCGACGCTGTCGAAGCCGCCGCGCTCGCCGCGATTCCGTTCGCGCAGGTTGTCGGCGAACCTGCCGTCCGGCGTGTGGAAGTTCAGGAAGACCGAGCGCGACGTCGTGCGGAAGCCGTGCACGACCTCGGGCGGTGCAGAGACGAAGGCGCCCGGCTCGAGGAGCTTCTCCTCGTCGTGAACGAGGACGGCCATGCCACCTTCGAGGACGTAGAACGAGTCCACGTGCTGCCGGTGGAAATGCGGCTCGGCGCCGTCGCGCGCGTCAGGAAAATGCGACTCCGTGATGCAGAGCTGCTCGAAGGTCGCTTTCAGCACGATCCTGCCGTTGAAGAGCGACTCGCCCTCGCCGGGCCTCAGCAACACGCCTGCCATCCCCGCCGAGTATGACGATCGAGCTTCAGCCTGAGTTTCCCCACCGGACGCGGAAGAAGGAAAGGCTGGGGTCAGACCCCTTCGGGGTCAGACCCCGCGTTAGACCCACACCGTACGTCGAGCTGCACGCGCACTCGTCGTACTCCTTCCTCGACGGTGCGTCGTTGCCGGAGGAGCTCGCCGTCCGCGCCGCCGAGCTCGGCTATCCCGCGCTCGCGCTCACCGACCACAACGGCGTCTACGGCTCGCTCGAGTTCGCGTACGCCGCCAAGCACTTCGGCGTCCGGCCGATCACAGGTGCCGAGGTGACGCTCGCGGACGGCTCGCACGTCACGCTCCTCGTCGAGACGCCGCAGGGATACGCGAACCTCTGCCGGCTGCTGACCGCGGCCCACGCACATACTCGGCTGCCCGGTAAGGAAGCGCAGCCCCCCGCGGATCCCGCCCTCGACCAACATGTGCTCGCAGAGCTGAACGACGGGCTCGTCTGTCTCTCCGGCTGCGCGCGGCATGGGCTCGCGGTACGCAATCCGAACGGCGCCGCTCGCCTGGCCCACGTGTTCGGACCGGACCGTTTCTTCGTCGAGCTGCAACGGCCGTACGAGCGCGGCGACGCACGCCGGAACTCGAGCCTGCGCGACCTTGCCGAGTCGCTCGGTGTCCCGACGATCGTCACCGGCGACGTGCACGCGCACCATCCGCGTCGAGCACAGCTGCATGACGTCCTCGTCGCCGTCCGCCACCGCACTTCGCTCGACGGCTGCGAGGCAGAGCGACGTGGCAACCACGAATGCGTTCTGCTCTCACCTGCCGAGATCGTCGAGCGCTTCCCGGAGGACCGGAGAGCCGTCGCACGTACGGTCGAGCTCGCCGAGCGGCTGCAGTTCGACCTCACGCAGCAGCTCGGCTACCGTTACCCCGACTTCTCGGACAGTCCGGAGCCGGCGATCGTCCAGCTCGCTCAGGTCTGCAACCGCACGTTCGAGGAGCGCTATCCACCGAGTAACACTGTGTTACGAAGTCGGGCGCGGGCGCGGCTCGACGACGAGCTGAAGCTGATCGACGAGCTCGGGCTCGCGGGCTTCTTCCTGCTGCACTGGGACGTGCTCGAGCTCGCACGCGAGTGCGCGCTCCAGGTGCGCGGGCGCGAGTCGCCGCGTCATGCACTGCCGCCGGGGCGAGGGCGAGGCTCGTCCGTCGGGTCGCTCGTCTGCTACCTGACCGGTCTCTCGCACGTGGATCCGGTCGGTGCCGAGCTCTCGCTCGGCCGGTTCCTCAACCGCGAGCTCGATTCCGTTCCGGACATCGACCTGGACTTCCCGCGCGACATCCGCGAGAAGCTGATCGTCGCCGTCACGGAACGCTACGGCCGCGAGCATGCGGCGCTCGTCGCCTCGTTCGCGACCTACCGGTCGCGCGGGGCGATTCGCGACGTCGGCAAGGCGCTCGGTCTCCCATATGCGGAGCTCGAGCGGATCGCCCGCGTCTCCGAAGGCTGGAATGCGAAGCGAGTCGCAGAAGAGCTGCAGCTTCTGCCCGACGCAGACCGAAAGCTGCTCTCGCCGCGCTGGCGCGCGTTCGCAGAGCTCTGTCACGAGATCGCCGGCCTGCCGCGCCATATCTCACAGCACCCGGGCGGGATGGTCATCTCGTCGCGTCCGCTCGTCGACCTCGTGCCGGTGCAGCCCGCCGCGATGGCCGGCAGGCAGATGTGCCAGTGGGACAAGGACTCGTGCTCGGACGCGGGCTTCCTCAAGATCGACCTGCTCGGGCTGGGGATGCTCTCCGCGGTCGAGGATTGCGTCGACCAGATCGCCCGCCTCCGCGGAGAGCCGATCGACCTCTCACGAATCCCCCTCGACGACCCGGCCGTGTACGCAGAGATCCAGCGGGCCGACACCGTCGGCGACTTCCAGATCGAGAGCCGGGCGCAGATGCAGAGCCTGTTGCGCACGAAGCCCGAGAACATCGAGGACCTCACCGTGCAGGTGGCGTTGGTGCGGCCCGGCCCGATCCAGGGCAAGGCCGTCCATCCGTACATCGAGCACCGCCAGCGCCTGCGCGAGGATCCTGGGTTCGTCCCACCGGTCGACCATCAGCTGCTCGCCGACTGCCTGCGCTCGACGCTCGGCGTCGTCGTCTTCCAGGACCAGGTGCTCGAGGTTGCGATCGCGCTCGCCGGCTTCAGCGTGGGGGAGGCGGAGGGCCTGCGTCGCGCGATGAGCCGCAAGCGCTCGCACGATGCGCTCGAGGCCTACCGCGAGCGCTTCGTGCAAGGCGCGCTGGGCAGAGGAGTCGACGCCCCGACCGCGGACCTCGTCTACGACAAGCTCGTCGGCTTCTCCGGCTTCGGCTTCCCGAAGTCGCATGCAGCCGCGTTCGGCCTGCTCGCCTACCAGTCGGCCTGGCTCCGGCACCACCACCCGGCCGAGTTCCTGTGCGCATTGCTGAACGCTCAGCCGATGGGCTTCTACCCGCCGGCGACGCTCGTCCGCGACGGTCAGCGGCGCGGCGTCGAAACGCGACCGCCCGACGTCAACGTCAGCGCAGCGAAGTGCGCGGTGGAGGACGGTGCCGTGCGCATAGGCATCGACTACGTGAACGGGATCGGCGAGGACGAGGCCGTGGCCGTGGTGGATGAACGGGAGCGCGGCGGGCCGTTCCGGAGCATCCGCGACCTCGCCCAGCGCACGCAGCTCTCGGACCCCGCGTGCGAGACGCTCATCGTCTCCGGCGCGACAGACTGCTTCGGGATGCCGCGGCGCCA